>JAZKRZ010000137.1:0-8929 GCA_036626395.1 Haloarculaceae archaeon | reverse complement strand
TTCTCGCGGTGCTCCTGGGCCTCGTCGACCTTCTCGCGCGTCTTGGCGTTCAGGTCGTCCCGCTTGGAGGCGCGCTCGGAGGCGAGCTGGTTGAGTTCGTTTCGTCGGTCCCGGAGCTGTCCCGCGAGCTTGATGAGCTCGCCCTTGGACTTGTTCTCCAGGTCGTCGTCTGTGACCGCTACGTTCTTGGATTCGTCTATCGATTCAGCCATGATTGAACCTCGGGGCCATACTACTCCGGCGCGTGACAGTCGTGCCCGTCTCGGTGTGCTGACGTCGACAACAAGGCTTCCCTGTCATGCTGGGCGAAGTGCGATACTGCCGGAACGCCGGAGACGTTCTGGTGTCTGCTTGTCGGCGCGCCGGAGTTTTAAACGTTCCGGTACTCCAACCCCCTGTTTGACACTCACACGGCCGCTGCGGGCCTTGTGTGGGTATTTACCACACTCGCGGCCCGGCTGTCAGGGAAGGTCGTAGCTCACGGTGGTCGCGCCCTCGTCGGTCCGGACCCTGAGTTCGACCGTTGTCGCGCCCGCCGGGATGCTGACGCGCGTGTCCGCTCGCGCGGTGGCGCGGACCGTCAGTTCGCTCTCGCCGTCGGCGACCGGTTCCTCGCCGCTCGCGGCCGCCCAGGTCAGCGTGACCGACTGGTTCCGGGGCGTGTCGTTGACGACCACCGCCTCCCGTTCGCCCGTCCCGGGGTCGGGCAGGACCGCACGCACGGGTTCGAACGCCGTCGCGAGCGCCTCGGCAGCGCGTTTCGCCTCGCCGTCGCGTCCGTAGACGCCCATGCCGGCCTCGCCCACGTCCCGGAGCGCGTTCGCGACGACCACCGGCGCGCCGTCCGCCCGCAGGCGTTCGGCGACCGTCCGGACCGCGTGGGCCTGGTAGGCCTGTGAGGCCGCGACCCCCCCGCCGTCGACGACGGCGTCGTGTTTCGCCCGGTCGAAGCCCGCCGTCGCCTCGGGTTCGGCGACCGCGAGCGACCCGGTGCCGAACTCGCCGACCACGTCACCGCGGTCGAACCGCCCGCGGAGCCAGTCGGCGTCGTCGACACTCCCGAAGTCCCAGCCGGGGTACAGCGCCGCCGCGTCGGGGTCGCTCGCCGGGTCTCCGACCACCGGGACCGTCGCGACGCCTGCGGGAACGGCCTCGGCCACCGCCTCGGCCGGCCCGCGGTCGTGGCTGCTCCGCCAGAGCCGCCAGCGCAGGCGCAACCGCCCGAGCGTCCCGCCCCCGACCCGCGTCGCGAACGTCCGCGTGGGCTCGTCGTGGGTGGTCATCGCTGCGAGACTCGGGTGGCCGCCGTACCGGTCGACGAGCTCGCCGACGAGTCCCCGCCCGCGGTCGACGTCGAACTCGCCGGGTCCGGTCAGGGGCAGGTCCTGCCAGACGAGCAGCCCCGACTCGTCGCAGGCCTCGTAGACCGACGGCGCGAGCGCGTGGGCGTGCCCGCGAACGAGGTTCGCGTTCACGTCGAGTGCGCGCTCGACGTCCTCGGGCGTTCCGTCCTGTAGCGTCACGCCCCGGGCCGAGACGGGGTCGCCGTTGACGACCAGGCCGTCGTCGTACTCGACGGTGGCAAAGCCTGTCGTCGCGGTCGCCACGTCGTCGCCGAGTTTCGCGCGCACCTCGTAGCGGTCCTGCGTCCCGAGCCCGCGGGGCGACCACAGCGACGGGTCGCGCAACTCGATGGTCTTCCCGGTGGTGGCGACCTCGCCGGCCTCGGCCTCGACGGTGGTCCGGTCCATCACTCCCCGGCCGCGAGTCTCGCCGGTCGGTCGCGTCGTCAGCGTGAGGCGGTCGTCGACCCCCTCCCGGGCGTAGACTCGGGCGGTAGCCTCGATGACCCCCCGCTCGCCCCCGTCGGCGAGGCGGGCAGTGGTCCCGACGTCCAGAACGAACGTGTCGGGGTGGGTGGTCACGTCGGCGACCCACCAGACCCCGGGAACGCTCTCCTCGGCCGGGACCCGGTCGGTGTCGTGGATCCCCCCGAAGCGGTCGTCCGGCGCGTCGCAGGCGACCACGACTTCGGTCTCGGCGTCGGGCTCGAACGGGACGCTCACCGGTTCGACGACGCTGTCGGTCTCGGCGACGCGCTCGCCGTCGACCCAGACCGTCCCGCCGTCGTAGAGTCCGTCGAGGCGCAGGACTGCCATCGCCTCGCCGGGGTCGCGCGGGTCAGCGAACGTCGTCCGGTAGGCGACGCGGTCGGCGCCGGCGAACGCTGCCGGCCGACCCGGCACGTCGACCGGGTTCCACTCCGCCGGCGTCGGTTTCCCCTCCCCGGATTCGACCGCTGCGGCGCGCCACTCCAGCATACCATCCCGCGCGGCCGCCGCGGGTTTAGCCTTTGCGTCGGGGGGTCCGCGTCGCCCCGCAACGGGGACCGTCCCGCCGCAGTCTTTTACTTTCACTTTCACTCCGGGGATGGCTCGGGTTGATACGTCTCGCGCTCCGAGATCCGGTATGCTCGACGAGATCGCCTGCCGGTGTGAGGCGACGGGGTGTGAGCGCGAACTCGACGACGGTAACTGCCAGCTCGTCTTCCGGACCGAGGGTGGTGAACGCCGGGCCTACGAGTGCCCCTGTGGGTACGTGACGGTCACCGTCGCGGCGCCGACGCCGGACTGAACGCTCGGCCCGCTCCCCGCGTCCGCCCCCGAGCGGGTCGCACTCCTCCGGTTCGACCTCGAGACCGCCCTCCTCAAGTAGTCGCGCGCGAACGGACAGGTATGACCGAGGACGCGGCGACGGACGGTGAGTCGGTCGAGGGCGCGACGGTGACCGGGGGACCAGTCGGCGCGACCGGGGAACTCGTCGAAATCGTCCACGCGACGGGCCACGAGAACGTCACTGCCGGGCACGCGAGCACGCTGGAGTTCACCAGCGACGACTTCCTCACGCCGGCGGGCGACTGCATCCTCGCCGTCGAGGCCGACCGCGTCCCCGCGGACTTCTCCGAGGCGTTCGTCGCGGCCTGCCGGGACGCCGCGGCGACGGTCACCGCGACCATCGAGGCCGGGGGCCACGCCCAGCGAGTCGTCGGCCGCGGCGACCCCGACCTGTCCTTCGGGAGCGACCGCAGTCACGTCCTCCGGACCAGCGACTACGTCGACGACCGCACGGTGATGGTCGGGGCCGACGCGGCGGCGGCCGACGTCGACCGCGGCCTCGTCGCGGCGCTGGCCGACGGCGCCGACGCGACGCTGACGCTTCGGGTCGCCCCTGCGGAGTGACTCCCCCCGCGGCATCGTCACCGCTGTCGGGGGCGTTTTGAGCCAGCGGTCCCAGGACCCGGGTATGAGCGAGGACCCCGAACCGGAGCGAAACATCAGCGGCGGCGACACGGGGGGCGGCCGCGCGGCGACGTTCGACCCCGGTGCGGCCGAGACCCGCGCCGAGGCGGTCGTCGACCGTCTGGGCGACATCTACTGGCAGAAGGCCTACGGGGGGCGGGACGCCTTCGAGTGTCTCGTCCGCACCATCCTGAGCCAGAACACCTCCGACAAGGCCAGCCAACCCGCACACGACGCGCTGATGGACCGATACGGACCCGACGGTGGGGACAGCGAAGGCGGGGAAGAAGGCGACCACGACCTGGCCGAGACGCTCGCCGACGCCGACCAGCAGCGCCTCGCCGAGACCATCTCCTCGGCGGGACTGTACAACCAGAAGTCGGAGCGCATCGTCGCGCTCGCCGAACTGGTCTGTGAGGCCTACGGCGGCGAGGTGGGTTTCGACGAGTTCGTCAAGACGGGCGACCCCGACGAGGTGCGCTCGGCCCTGCTGGAGATGAACGGCGTCGGGCCCAAGACCGCCGACTGCGTCCTGCTCTTTTCCGGGGGTCGCGGTGGCGTCTTCCCAATCGACACGCACGTCCACCGCATCGCCCGCCGGATGGGGCTGGCGCCCCCCGGCGCCGACCACGAGGCGGTCCGCGAGCACCTGGAGCGCGACGTCCCCGCCGAGAAATGTGGCTTCGGTCACACGGCGATGATCCAGTTCGGCCGGGACACCTGCTCGGCGCGCAAGCCGGCCTGTCTCGACGACCCCGAGGCCTGTCCGCTGGCGGACCTGTGTGACCAGGTCGGCGTCGACCCGATGAGCGGCGAGGTGGTCGACCCCGGCGAGGCTGCAGGGAGCGACTGAGACCGGACGTCGGGCGGTCGGTCGAGGCGAACAGTTCGACGTCGAAACTCCGACTCTCGTCGACGAACCCGTTTTCGGGCGTCTTCGCGAGCGGGCAGAGCGAGGAGTCTGTGATCGCCTCCCCGCAGTCGACGCGTTTCTCGTCACAGGACTGGCGCTCGTAGCTGTCGACTGTATCGAGCGGACGGAACCACTCTGCCGCAGCGAGGCTGGCCACCGCTCCGCCCAGCACCGCGACCTGCTGGTTCCCACCGTCGGCAGCCGTCGTCGACCGACAGCGTCCCGGCGGCGCCTACTGCGTCGACTCGGCTGCGAGGACGTCACAGCGGGGACGTCACGACGGGGTCGCGCGTCCGGCAGTGCTCAGGCCTCGCGCGCTTCGTCGATGCGGTCCCACTGGTCGTCCGACAGCGAGACCTCGATGGCGTCGAGGTTCTCGTGCAACTGGTCGGGCGTCCGGGCGCCGATGATCGGGACGCAGGTAAAGCGCTCGTGGTCCATCAGCCAGCGCAACGCGACCTGCGCGGGCGTCGCGTCGACCTCGTCGGCGACCGCGCGGACCTCGTCGAGGACGTCCCAGTCGTCCTCGTCGATGTACCAGTCCGTGAAGTGTTCGTCCAGGTCGCCTCGCGACCCGTCGGGCGCCTCGACCTCGCCGTCGCCGACGCGCTCGTACTTGCCGGTGAGAAAGCCACCGGCCAGCGGGGAGTAGGGACACACCGCGATGTCCTGGTCCGCACAGACGTCCAGATACTCCGCGACCGGCTCCCGGTGTACCGCCGAGTACTGGGGCTGGGTCACGGTGAAGGCCTCGTAGTTGTTGACGTCGGCCTGCCAGAGGCCCTTGGCGAGTTTCCAGGCGTCACAGGTCGAGATACCGACGTAGTGAACCTTGCCCTCGCTCACGAGGTCGTCGACGGTCCGGAGCGTGCGCTCGACGGGCGTCTCGTCGTCGAAGCGGTGCAGGTAGAGGATGTCCAGGTAGTCCGTCCCGAGTTTCTCCAGGGACCCCTCGACTTCCGCGCGGACGTTCTTGCGCGAGAGGTTCTCCTGGAAGCGCGAAACGTCCGACCAGTAGCACTTCGAAGCGACGACGTAGTCCTCCCGGTCGCGGTCTTCGAGCCACTCGCCGATCCACCGCTCGCTGCGGCCGCCGCCGTAGCCGTTGGCGGTGTCGATGAAATTGGCGCCGCGTTCTTCGAGGGTGTCCAGTAGCTCGTGGGCCTCCTCGCGGTCCGTCTCCATCACGCCGCTGTCCTCGTGTTCGAGCCCGAACCGCCAGGTACCGAAACAGATGGGTGAGACTTCCAGTCCCGTCGTGCCGAGTCGTCTGTACTCCATGTGTGTGCGATCGGCCGATCCGGGCTTGACGGTTCGGGTTGCGGAAACCCGTTCAGGGCAGGAGACAGGTTCCGCGGGCGAACACTCCGGGTGCGTATCGGTCACGCCGCGTCGAGGCGCCACAGTCCTGCGGCCGCCGTGGCGACGAGAACGAACGCCACCAGCGAGAGATTGGGGACCGTCAATCCGAAGACGCGCAGGAGGACTGCCGCGAAACTCCCGCCGACGCCACACTGCAGAGTCGACACGGTGACCTGCAGCCAGGAGTGGTACGCCGCGACGGCGCCGCCGAGAACGGAGAAGGGGAGCAGGTGCCGGACAGCGAGGCGGTCAGACGGCCGGGTCACGACCGGACGTGTGGCGGCGAGGGAAAAATGCGGGTCGGTCCGCTCGGCGTCAATACGTCCTCGCGAAGTAGGCCGTCTCCTCGGCGTCCGCGCCACAGATGGCACACTCGTCGTGGATGGGTTCCTCGTCGCGGTCCAGCGGTACCATCACGATCTCGGCGGCGAGTGCCTCCTTGATCGGTTCTTCGCAGTCCTCGTCGCCACACCAGCCACACTTGACGTAGCCGCCGTGCTGGCCGATAGTTCCGAGGATCTCCTCGCGGGAGTCGGCCTCGCGGATCTCGCCCTCCAGGTTCTCCTCGGCGCGGGCGTAGAGCTTGGCGTAGACGGTGTCGAGGTGGTCCGCGACGGTCTCGACGGCGTCCTCGCGGTCCTCGACCGCGTTCTCGCCGTCGGGACGGTGGACGAGCGTCAACTCGCCGTCCGCGACCTCGTTGGGACCGACCTCGACCCGGAGCGGGACGCCCTTGAGTTCCCACTCGTTGTACTTGAACCCGGGGTTGCGGTTCTCGCGGTCGTCGAGGTGGGCGCGGACCCCGCTCTCCTCGAGTTCGGCGGCGACGTCGGCGGCGTACTCGACGACTTCTTCTTTGTTGTCCTCCTGCCAGATGGGGACGACGACGACCTGCTGGGGGGCCAGTGCCGGGGGCAAGACGAGGCCCTGGTCGTCGGAGTGGGTCATGATGAGCGCGCCCATCGCCCGCCAGGAGATGCCCCACGAGGTGGTGTGGGCCGTGCGCTCGACCTCGTCTGCGTCGGCGTAGGTGATGTCGAACGCCTCGGCGAAGGAGGTCCCGAGGTAGTGGGAGGTAGCCGCCTGGACGGACTTCCCGTCGGGCATCAGCGTCTCGATGGTCGTCGTGGTGTGGGCGCCGGGGAACTTGTCGTGAGGCGGCTTTCTGCCTTTGAGCGCGGGCAGGGCCATGACCTCCTCGTAGAGGCGCTCGTACTGGTCGAGGCGTGTCATCGTCTCGTCCCAGGCCCCCTCCCGGTCGGCGTGGGCGGTGTGGCCCTCCTGCCAGAGGAACTCCTTGGTGCGGAAGAAGGGCTTGGTCTCGGTGGCCTCCCAGCGGACGACCGAACACCACTGGTTGACCCGCATCGGTAAATCCCTGTGCGAGCGCACCCACTCGGCGATAAAGGGCGTGATGATCGACTCGCTGGTCGGGCGCACGGCGAGGCGCTCTTCGAGTTCGTCGTACCCGCCGTGGGTGACCCACGCGACCTCGGGGTCGAACCCCTCGACGACGTCCGCCTCCCGTTCGAGATACGACTCCGGGATGAAGAGGGGGAAGTAGGCGTTTTGCACCCCGGTATCCTTGAACCAGCCGTCGAGGTAGTCCTGCAGTCGCTCCCAGATGGCGTAGCCCCGCGGCCGGGTGACGATGAACCCGCCCATCGGCGCGTACGAGGCGAGTTCTGCCTTCTGGACGACTTCCGCGTACCACTCGCCGGTCGCGTGCTCCTTGCTCTCGGTGATGCCGAGTTCCTGCTCGCCGCTCATTGTCGGAGAGTCGCCGAGCGCGCTCTTGAACCTGACGAACCGTCGAGTCCCGTCTCCGGCCCGACCGCGACACCCGTGCCCGAGCGGGTCGAAACGCGGGACAAGGTATTTGCCGGGCACTCCACCATTCGCGGTCATGGAGAGACGCCGGCTGGTCGCGACCCGGCGCCCGTAGCTACTCGACCGGTGCCACCCCGAAGGGGCTCTCGCCCTCGCGCCACGCCCACCCGGGCAGGCGCGTCTGGAACCCCGCCGCGAGCGCGGCGTCCAGGTCGTCGGCGCCGGCGGCGTCCGCGGGGCCGCCGTGCGTGCGTACGTCGGCGTAGTGGAAGGTCGCCTCGGCCAGGACCTGGAGGGGCTGTTCGCCGGCTATCAGTCCGGCGAGTTCCCGACCCAGCAGTTCGTCGACGACGAAGCCGGGGTAGTCGTCGGCCACGTCCAGGTCCCGGAGGAGGCCGACGAGCGCAGCGACGTTGACGGCGCGGTCGCCGTCGGCGAAGACGTCGTCGACCGCGCTCCGGTACTGGTCGCCGGTGACGCGGTCGACCTCGGTGTCGAAGTGGGTCTCCAGGCTCGCACGGGTGTCGTTTATCAGGGCGACGACGGCCTCGCGCTCGCGGACCCAGTCGCGCTCGGCCCTGACGCGTTCGCGTGTGACGTCCATACCGCCTCGAGGGCCCGCCCGGTCTACAGTTTTGGGAAGGCTTTTATAACTCCGGGCGGCTAGGTCGGGACAAGCCGGTTTTCCGGACACTGCCGTCACGCGGAGTGAACGACGCGTAGGAAAACCGACCATCACATGATTGCTCCGATATCCAGGCAGACGTGCCGCCAGCGCGACGTTACCGTGACGTCTCTCGGGCCCGTCGGCCACACTCCCCGCCCGTAGCTATGAGCCAGGTTGACCAACAACTCGACGACATCGAGGAAACGATCGTCAGCGAGGTGCCCGGTGACATCACCATCACCGACGTGACATACGAGGGGCCGGAACTGGTCGTGTACACGCGCGACCCCAAGACCTTCGCCTCCAACGGCAACCTCATCCGGAACCTCGCCTCGAAACTCCGCAAGCGCATCACCGTCCGGCCGGACCCCTCCGAACTCTCCCGGCCCGACGAGGCCCGCGAGGCCATCCAGCGGGTCATCCCCGAGGAGGCCGGCGTCACGGACCTCGACTTCCACGAGGACACCGGCGAAGTCGTCATCGAGGCACAGAAGCCGGGAATGGTCATCGGGCGTCACGGCTCGACGCTGCGGGAGATCACCCAGGAGGTCGGCTGGACCCCCGAGGTCGTCCGCACGCCGCCCATCGAGTCCTCGACGGTCGCGAACGTCCGCAACTTCCTCAAGCAGGAACGCGACGAGCGCCGCGACATCCTCGAACGGATCGGCCGCCAGATCCACCGGGAAGAGATGTCCGACGACGAGTGGGTCCGCATCACTACCCTGGGCTGTTGCCGCGAGGTCGGCCGCGCCTCGTTCATCATCTCGACGCCCGAGACCCGCGTCCTGATCGACTGCGGGGACAAACCCGGCGCCGAGGGCGAGGTGCCCTACCTCCAGGTGCCCGAGGCCCTGGGGT
>JAZKRZ010000136.1:0-9051 GCA_036626395.1 Haloarculaceae archaeon | reverse complement strand
GTGACGCTCGCCAATCCGGTGAAAGCGGATTGGCTCGCTGGACAGAAACAGAAGACCGATCGCGTGGATGCGAAGCAACTCGCACGGTTTCTTCGGTTGGACGAAGTGCCTGAGAGCTACGTTCCATCGAAAGAGTTCCGAGAGTACCGCGCACTTGCACGGTGTCGGAAGAAGCTGGTGAACAAACGCACTGACTTCAAAAACGAAGTGACCGCGCTGCTCGACCAGAACGGGATCACGTTCGATGGGAAACTATGGACGGACGAGGGGCGTGAGTTCCTGGGAACTCACGCTCGACGAGCCGTATCAGATGCTCTTAGATCAGTGGTTAGAGGCTGTTGATGAATTTACGCAGAAGATCAAGCGACTCCAGCGAAAGATTGAGTCAGTAGCGACAGAAGTTGAAGAGACGACGTTACTGATGTCTGTGCCTGGAATTGCGGCCTATTCCAGTGTGATGATCCTCTCGGAACTTGGTGAGATCGACCGGTTCGACCGGTCGAGCGAGGTTGTGAGCTACGCGGGTCTGGACCCGGTCGTCCGCGAGTCTGGCGACTCGCGGACTGAACACGGCATCAGCAAGCAAGGAAACGGGTACTTGCGGTGGATTCTCGTTCAGTGTGCAAATACCGCGGTTCACAACGCGAAGGATCCGTATTTGAGCGATTTCTACTGGCGGTTGCGTGAGACACGGAATAAACCGCACAAGGTAGCAATTGTCGCAACAGCTCGCAAGATGCTCGTGTCGATCTTCCATATGCTCAGAAAGAACGAACCATACGATCCGCCGGGGGTGAGCGCCTGAGAGACGCCAAGGCGTCTCTCTTTGGCGGGGCTAGCGCTCAGTGAGCGACTGGTGTGTCGAATGAAGATACCCCCGCACGGCGGGAGGTGAGGTGGGTGATCCCGGAGCTGTAGTGGTGTTTTGCTGGGAACAGCGAGGACGCACGAAAAGAGGCCCGAAAAACTATTTTGCTCCACCTGGAACGTTCAGGTAGCAGAATTCTCAGAGATGGAGACTGCGCTCCCTACGGGAACCACGGTGGTTCCTGCACAGCGCGTCTTGGAAGCAGGAAGCCCCGCCCTCAGCGAGCGCATCGGCGCGAGCAGGGCAGGGTAGTTCACAACGACTGTGCCCTACAGGTCGACCGTCTCCAGCGCCTCGGAGACCTCCGTGACGTGTTCGTTGAACGCGTCGACGAACACCGGAAACCCGTCGACGTGGGCCCGCAGGTCCCGCGGGGCTGGCGGCCGGTACTGCGAGAGCAGGTAGACGCCGCCCTCCCCGCCGACCCGCAGGTAGCTCGCGCGTCCCTCCTCCCACTTGAGTTCCCAGCGCGTCCCGTCCACCCGCGCGGCGAAGGTGCCGTAATCGTCGCTCGCACAGCGGTGCAGCTGAGCGGCCACCGCGTCACAGGTCTCCCGCACGGCTCCGACGACGCGCTCGCGTTCCTCGATGGCGTCGTCGGCAGAGGCGACCTCGGGAAAGTCCGTCGACACCGCGTCGAGCACGCCCTCTTTCGAACGGACGAACTCGTTGAAGCCGGCGACGAAGGCGGCGTAATCGTCCATCGCCGCCGCGAGTGTCCCGGGGTCGGGCGGGCGCTGGGTCGAGACCACGTACGTCTCGCGGCCGCCGCTCGCAAAGCGGAGGTACTCCACGTCGCCGCCCTCGTATTTGAGCGTCCAGGTCCCGGCGTCCGTGTCGACGGTCACCTGGCCGTAGTCCGCGCCCTCCATGCGGGCGAGTTCGCGCGCCATCTCCCCCGTGTGGTCCGTCACGGCGGCCACCACCGCGTCGCGGCGTTCGGCGGCGGCCTCCGTTCCCACGACGTCGGCGTCGAGTCCGGTCGTCACGACGCGAGTTGAAGCGCTCGACGATATAAAAGGTCGCGAGTCGTGGCCGGCGTGGCGACCGAAACGCGTCGCGGCGTCTGCCACGGCCAGCAAGGATTACTGCGCGTGGAGAGATATCGGACGTGGACCCGCTCCGGCGTCACGTCCACGTCGATGGACAGGCCTATTCCCTGCGGCGCCGAGAGACCGGTATGCTCTCGGACCGGAACAACTGGCTCCTCTCGTGGCTGGTCGGCGTCTTGCTGGTCGCGAACGGGGTCGCGCGGGTCCCGGCCTCGTCGGGCACGGTCGAACTCGTCGTCGCCGGGGCGCTCGTCGTGGGCGGGTTGCTCGCCAGCAGTAACGCCATCACCGCGGTCCGGAACCCGGCGTCGGTCGACGACGTCGAGTGGACGCGCAACAAGACGCTGCTCAACGCCGGCGCGACAGTCCTCCTCGCGCTCGCACTGGTCGTCGCGCTCTCGCGGTTTCTCCCCTGACTCACACCCGCCGGTACTCGCCGAGTCGCGTCCCGTCGAGGAGGTAGGCCTCCCCACCCGACAGCCCGTCGGGCAGGAACGGCGAGAGGAACTCCTGGCCCTCGACGTTGACCCAGGTCCCGCCCGAGAGGTCGTTGAACGCGGGACAGACGACGAGTTCGCCGTCGGCCCCCAGGTCGGCGTCGTGGAACGCCTCGAAGGGGTCGGCGACCAGGTCGCCCCGCAACCAGACGCGCTCGACCCGACGGCCGCCCACGTCGTCCTCCAGGCGGACGACGGGGTGTTCGTGCCCGACACAGACCGTCTCCGCCCGCATGACGTCCGGACTCGGCCAGGTGTGGCCGTGGGCGAACCCCACCGACCCCAGTCGGACGCCGTGACCGGGCGTGACGTCGACGGACTGGCCGGCTCCCGCCACTGTCTCCGCTACCTCGCCGTCGTGGTTGCCCTTCGCTATCGTCACCGGCAGGTCCCCGGGAAGCGCCGCGAACAGGGCCTCTATCTCCTCGCGTTCCTCGCGTCCCGGCGTGCCGATGGCGTCGCCGAGGTCACCCAGAACGACGAGGCGGTCCGGGTCCTCGCGCTCGACGAGGCCGACGAGCGACGCACGGCGCCGGTCGCTCCGGCTCGGGACCTCGACGCCCTCGCGGCGCAGTCCCGCCTCGATGCCGGCGTGGTAGTCGGCGACGACGAGCGCGCGCTCCTCGCCGCAATCCGCGACGGCCGCGGGCTCGCCGGGGACCGGCTCGACGGCCATCAGATGGGCTTGTAGACGCCGTCTTCGGGCTCGTAGCATTGCCCGCCCATCAGCGCCTCCTGGAGGGCCTCGGTCACCTCGTCCTCGCCGACGCCCAGCCGGTCGGTGACGGCGGCGACGACGGCCTCCTCGGGCGCGCCGTCGCCTTCGTCGTTGTCCCGCATCGCGTCCATTACGGCTTCGTCGAGGTCGACGTCCTCCTCGTCGGCGTCGCGCCCCTCTCCGGCAGTCGTGGCGTCCCCGTCCGGCTCCCCTTCGACGTTCGGTTCGGGCGTGTCGATACCGGCCTCGCCGGGGTCGTCGACTTCCGTCCCGCTCTGGAAGCTGGTCCCGTACTCCTCCTCGATGGCCTCTCGCTCCGTTTCGTCCAGGTCGAACTCGCCGGGTTCGAAGTCGCCGATGTCCTCGCTCGCCCCCGTGGCCGTCTCCGCTTCGGCCCCCCCGGCCGATTCGGCGGCGGTCTCGGTTTCCCCCGCTGGCTCGGCCGACTCCGTGGTCGCGGCTGTCTCCGAGCCGGCGGTCGTCCCGTCGGTCTCCCGGGCGCCGGCCGTCTCCTCCGTTTCAGTCTCGCCGGTGGTCGCGTCGCTCCCGGCCGTCGCAGTGGTCTCCGTCGTTTCACCCGCGGCCTGCGTCGTCGTACCGCCCGTCGACCCGGATCCCGTCGTCTCCGTGGCGGCGCTCCCGGTCGATGTCGCCGCCGATTCGGCACTGTCGGCCGACCCGGTCGACGCTGAATCCCCGGTCGTCCCGGAGGACGCGAGGCGTTCCGCGTCGACGTCGCCGCCGGAGCTTTCGGGGACGTCGAGCGTCGCGAGCGCGGCCAGGTCGGCCGGACCACTCGCGTCCGGCGACGTCGAGAACGGTTCGACCTCGTCGCGTTCGCCTGCGACGACCTCGGCGACCTGTACGGAGAGGTCCCGGACCGCGTCGAGATACGCGCCGGTCGTCCCGTAGTGGTCGATAGCCAGCGGGGTCCCGGCCGCGAGACCGGCGTCGACGTCCTGCTCTTCGAGGAGGCGACGTAACTCGTCGCCTCGCTCGTCGCGGTCGAGCGCACGGGCCATCGTCGCCACCCGCGAGAGCGTCTGACGGGCCGCATCGACGCTCCAGCGGTCGCGAGTCTCGGCCGTGACCTCGTTGACGTTCTCCGGTCGCACCGAGGTGTAGGTCACCTCGGAGTCGTCGGGCTGGAAAGTGCGCGCTTTCCCCGTCACCGAAACGAAGGCCGGCGGCTCCGCCCGGTCGAAGAACGCCTGGGCCTCGGGCTGGTACTGGCCGGCGTAGACGACGAATGCGCCCGTCGGGTCGACCACGCGCGCCCTGAGGATGTCCTCGCCGGCCTCTTCTACCTCGGTGAGGACGCCGACCAGAAAGAGGCGGTTGACGCGGGCCCCCGTCGGCGTCACGACGTAGTTGGGGGCGCGTTCCTCGTCGCTCTCGGAGTACGTGAAGTCGGCGTCCTCGAACTCGGCGGCGAACACGCGGTAGGCCACCTCGCGACGGCCCGCACCGCCCTGCCCTTCCGAACTCATGTGGCGACCTCCGCCAGCAGGTCCTCGGCGCGGCTCGCGGGGTCGTCGTCGCTCGCGACGAACGACCGGGCGTTCAGGTTGGCGCCGTACTCGTCGACCGAGAGCGACCCCCGGACGACGAACTCGCGCCCGACGACCTCCTCTCGGATCGCGTCGGCGACGACCTCCTGGTCCATCTCCTCGCGGGCGTGTTCCTTCGCGGCCTCGATCCCGCCGCCGTAGACCTCCGCCGTGACCTCGTCGTCCAGGATGGCCGTCACGGTGCCCGTGCCGTCGTCGAGCACGGCCTTGGTCCGCAGGTCGTCCTCGCCCTCGACCGCGCCGTGGCTGCGACACTGGCCGTTCTGGACCGTGCGACCGCACTGCGGACAGCGCTGTATCAGTCCGGAGCCGTCGCGGACGGCGATGACGTTGCCGACCAGTTCCACGTCGAACAGCCCGCCGCTCGCGATGGCCTCGCGGACCGCCATCCGGGGGGCGTCGTCAGTCACCTCGACTGCTCTATCGAGTGTCTCGACCGTCGAGAACTCCGAGACGTTCACCGAGGGCGCACCGCGGAACTCCCGGACGTACAGGTCCGAGAGTCGCAGCGACGCGCCCTCCGTGATCTCGGGGTGTGGGTCCCAGTCGGTGAACGGGAGTCGTCCCGTCTCGTCGGCGAGGACGCCGCTCAGGATCTCGGTCTCGCCGTCGCGGCCGTCGATGATCTTCTCCTCGACTTCCGTGACGACCGCCTCGACGGTGACGCCCCGGTCCCCGGGTTCGAGTTCGACCAGCGACGCCTCGCCGCCCACGTCGTATGGGACGTCGAGGGTCTCGTCCTCGCGGTCGACGGACGTGCTCTCGCCGAGGTTCAGTTCGGGTTCGCCCTCCCACTCGCGGACGCCGGCGTTGCCGACGGTGACCGTCTCGCCGGGTTCGAGCGCGAAGTCCTCCCACGCGGTGTAGGAGATCCTGCCCGTCTCGTCGGCGAGTTCGCCCTCGTGGATGACGTGGTCGCTGCCCTGATAGCGGATCGAGCGCGTCCCCGCCGTCAGGACGCGTGCGGTGACGTTGACCGAGGAGTCCTCGGTCGTGACCTCGGCGATGGACTTCGTCGTGGGGCCACCGCCGCCGTCGCTGCCGTCGCCGTACTTCCGTCGGAGACTGTCCTTGGCCTCCTCCAGCGGGACGCTGTAGGAGACGAGGTTCTCCAGGTCGCGTTTGACCTCCGTTTTGTCGACGCCGAAGCTGGAGGCGAGGTCTTCGGCATGGTCGTCCAGACTCATCATCGGGGATTGTGCTGGCGGCGTTAAAACCGTTCCCCGTCCCGCGCGGTGAAGAACTACAACGGCCCGCACGACACCGAAAGCGGTATTCCCGGCCCGACGTTTCCCCGTGGTATGCACGTCGTCGTCAACGCGGCGATGAGCGCGGACGGCAAGCTCTCGACCCGCGAGCGCGAACAGGTCGATATCAGCGGCCCCGCCGACTTCGACCGCGTCGACGAACTCCGGGCCTCGTGTGACGCCGTCATGGTCGGCGTCGGGACCGTGCTGGCCGACGACCCCTCGCTCACCGTCGAGGACCCCGACCGCCGCCATCGCCGGACCGAACGGGGCGACCCCGAGAACCCGGCCCGCGTCGTCGCCGATTCCCGCGTCCGAACGCCCGCGGACGCCCGTGTCCTCGACGACGCCGCCGAGACCTACCTCCTCACGTCCGGGGGCGCCCCGCCCGACTTCGTCTCCGAGATCGAGGATGCCGGGGCGACGGTCGTCGCGGCCGGCGAGGACCGCGTCGACCTCGCCGCCGCGTTCGACGTCCTCGCCGACCGCGGTATCGAGCGCCTCATGGTCGAAGGCGGCGGCGAAGTGATCTTCTCGCTGTTCGCTGCCGACCTGGTCGACGAACTCTCGACGTTCGTCGGGCCGACGGTCATCGGCGGCCGCAACGCACCCACCCTGGCCGACGGCGACGGCTTCGCCGACGAGTTCGTCGACCTCGAACTCGACGGGGTCGAGCCACTCGACGGCGGCGTCCTGCTGTCCTGGACCGTCGCGTAACTGTCACTCGCGACCCGCACCGCCCCCGTCTCCGACTGCTCGGAGAACCGCGTTTCTCAGTGGTCGTGGCCGGTCAGTTCCGCGAACGAGCGGCCGAACCGCTCCTCGAAGAGTTCCAGGGTGTGTTCCTCGACGCCCTGGAGTTCGTCGCTGGGTTCACCCTCGCCGTGGGCGACGGCGCCGTGGATGCGCTGTGCGAACCCGAACATGGCGATATCGCCCACCACTTCGGGCGCCGTCTCGTCGCCCTCCGCGAGCATGTCCAGCAGGGCGACCGGAACCTGCAGTTCGTCCGTCGCGCCGTCGTCCGATTCGAGCGTGAGTGTGACGATGTCCGCGTTCTCGTCTGCCATGGCCCCGCTTCGACGAGAGTACGTAAGGGTCTGGCGGGTCAGTGTCCGGCAGCTACACCTGCGAGACGGGCGTGACAGAAGCGGATCCGGGCTGTCCACCGGGAGAGGCCTCCAGCCGCCGACCGTCTCATAGTGATTATTGTAGATTATTTCCGGATTGCGCCGGTACCGGTGCCGGCGCGCACCGGTAAATCGCTACAACAATCACTATCAGTCGTCCGCTTCGGCCGTGACGTCGCTTTCGGCCTGTGCGCCGGCCGCGCCGAGGTCCTCGAGGAACTGGTCGGCGTCCATCGCGGCCTTACAGCCCATGCCACCGGCCGTGATGGCCTGCTGGTAGTGGAAGTCGACGACGTCGCCCGCCGCGAAGATGCCCTCAACGTCCGTCGCCGTCTGGCCGCCGCCGTCCCCGCCCGCGGTCTCGACGTAGCCCGTCTCGTCCAGTTCGACACCGGTGTCTTCCAGGTACTCCGTGTTCGGGGTGTGGCCGATGGCGACGAAGACTGCGCCGACGTCGAGGTCGAAGGTCTCCGTGCCGGGGTCGTCGAGGTTGTCCTTCGGGTAGCCCTCGTCGTTCCGTGCGAGCGTGACGCCCTCGACGCCGTCGGCCTGGTCGCCGTGGACCTCCAGGAGTTCGGTGTTGCGCATGACCTCGACCTCGCCCTGGTCGACTTTCTCCATCACGCGGTCGACCCAGTAGTCCTCCGCGCGGAAGTTCTCCCGGCGGTGGGCCAGATAGACCGTATCGGCAAACTTCGTGAGGAAGTCCGCCTCCTCGAAGGCGGCGTCGCCCCCGCCGACGACGAGCATGTCCTCGCCGCGGAAGAACGCCCCGTCACAGGTCGCACACGTCGAGACGCCGAATCCCATCAGCTCGTCCTCGCCCGGCACCCCGAGGGTACGCGCGCTCGCGCCACTGGCCGCGATGAAGGCGTCGCAGGTGTAGACGTCGCCGTTGCTGAGTTCGACCCGGAACGGCCGGCCAGAGTCGTCGACCGACTCGACGACCCCGTGTTCGAGGTCGGCGCCGAACTGCTCGGCCTGCTCTTTCATCTCGTTTATCAGTTCGGCGCCGCCGATACCGTCCGGGAAGCCCGGGTAGTTGGCGACGTCCGAGGTGAGGGTGAGCTGTCCTCCCGGTTCGTCGCCCTCGAAGACGAGCGGGTCGTTGTTCGAGCGCCCCGCGTAGATGGCGGCCGTCAGCCCCGCGATACCCGTCCCGGCGATGATCATCCTCCGGTGTTCGACTGGCTCAGAACTCATTGTCCCACCGTACGCCACCGCGGGGCTTGTACGTTGTGCTGTCGTGTGTCTCTGCCGGGAGTTCGGGTGGCGTCGCGGGACCGACGGGCTTACGACCGCACCGCGAGTTGGCCCGGCCATGCCCGCGGACCTCGCGGAGAAGACCGACCGCTACGAGGAGTTGCTGGCCGAGGCGCTGGCGGCCGCCGAACCGACCGCCCCCGAGGGAACGCCGCTTGCCGAGGCCGCCGCCGAATACGAGGAGATGGCCCGCTCGTACCTGAAAGACGGTCGTCACTTCCGCGCCGAGGACGACCCCGTCAACGCGCTGGCCGCGTTCTCTTACGGCCACGCCTGGCTCGACGCCGGCGCGCGCGCCGGCCTGTTCGCCGTCCCCGACGAGGGCCACCGCTTCACGGTCTGAGGACCGGGTGGCGGCTCGGCGGTCCGGCTGTAGCCGTTGTTTAGCTGAATTGAGGCGCTAAGCCCCCTTCCTCAGCGAACGCCGACCGAAGGGAAGGCGCGAGCAGGGAGGGGATACAGCGCCGCACGGTTCTCATATACAGTTCGGTGACAGGCGTATAAACCCACGCAGTCACAACGTATTTTGTAGTAGGGTAGTATAGTAGTAACCGAACCCAATGGAATACGACCTCGACTCGGGAGCGCATTCGACGTATTCCCTACACTACCACCTGATACTCACCACGAAGTATCGGCGAGGAGTGCTCACCGAGGAGCGAACCCAATTCATACACGAGGTCATCAGCGGGTTCACGGACAACT
>JAZKRZ010000135.1:0-9125 GCA_036626395.1 Haloarculaceae archaeon | reverse complement strand
CCCTCGAGCAGGTCGAGTCGCCGTCGATGTCGCCCGAGACGCTCGACGTCCTCGCCGAGGCCATCCGCAACCGGGAGGTCAGCGGGTCACACCTCGTCTCGAACGCGGGGTTCATCCGCGACCGCGACGCCCTGGCACAGGCCGCCCAGCACCTCCTCAATCTCGAGGGGATCACCACGACCGCCGTCTTCGCCATCGCCGACGACACCATCTACCTCGCCGCGAAATCAAAGGACATCCGCATGAACATCGGGAACGTCCTGGAGGACGCCTTCGGCGAGATGGGCGAGGCCAAGGGCCACTCGACGGACGCCTCCGTCGAGATCCCGCTGGGCATTTTCACGGGTATCGAAACCAGCGAGGACAACCGCGAGACGCTGCTCGAACTGACAAAGGAGGCCGTCCGGAAGAAACTCTTCGACGCGATGGGTGTCGACTCCGGCAGCGAGAGCAACGGCGGGTGAACGAGACGGCGGCCGACGGAACGGGCGTTCGGCCGTCGACAGTTGTCCGGGTCGCCGACCGGAACGGCCGGGACGACCAGGCCGTCGGATCCGGGGACTCGCCGCAGATTCGATGCTACCGGCGTCGAGTCCGGTGGCCGGGAGAGTCGCCGGGACGGCCCCGTCGCAGTACCGTGGACCGTCGCCAGGAGCGCCGCGCCGAGCGGAAACGCTGATACGTCCCACGACCCAATTCGAGTGTATGAGCGACAACGAGTCGGACTGGACTGACATGGTGGTGGCCGAGCGCATGCAGGTCGACCAGGCGTTCACCGAGAAGGTGGCGGCCTCACACTTCACGAGTCAGCAGTGGAACCTCGTGATGACGGCCGTCGAGTTCGAGGTCGAGAGCCCCGACGACCCCGAGGACGCGCGGATCGTCCCCAACACCGACAAGGTCGAGACGATCCTCCCGGAACTGGACCGCGTGAAAAACCAGCGGAGCATGGCGGGCGCGGGCAGGGCGAGCGAACCCGGCGATTCCGGTGGGTCGGGACTCCTGGGCGGGATCAAAGACGCGCTGGGGCTGGGCGGGAACGGCGAGGACCGCGAGCAGCTCGCGGCCGCCGAGGAGATGGCCCAGATGTACGCCGACGACCTCCAGGCCAAGCTCGAATCGGCCGGCAAGTGGGACCGGGTCCGCGAGGCGGCCAGTTCAGGATGACCCGCCCGCGAACGGTCCCGTCACTGTCGACGGTCAGTCACCGCTGTGGAACAGTGTCAGCTCCTCGGCCTCGTAGATGTTGATGAGTTCGCTCACGACCTCATCGTAGCTCTCGTCCTCGACGCGCAGGGAGTCGAGGCGTTCGACGGTCTCCTCGTCGAGTTCGACTGTCGGCATACACGGGGATCAGTCGCCTCGGGCCCGTAAGTCCTGTGGCGAAACCGGTTCAGGGTTCCTCGACTTCGATAGTGACCGCGTCCCGGTGGTCGGCGTCCTCGGGTTCGGCGAGGTCGGCCAGCGCGAGGCGGATGTTGCGCTCGTTGGCCCGGAAGAAGGCGTCGAAGAGCCACCCGACGTACGGGACCGAGCCCCCGAAAAAGTCCACGGTGACGTTCGCGAGCATCCGCACGAGCGTCACGAACCCGACTCCCAGGTAGGCCGATTCGGCGACGATGTACAGCGAAAAGCCCGCCGCGATGGCGTCGCCGACGACCGGCAGGACGCTGAGCAACGGGTCCACGCCGAACCTGAAGTCCGTCCCGGGGACGCGGAAACACTCGTCGAGTATCCACGCGACGGTCCGCATCCGCTCCAGTGTGGCCTCGTCGACGGTGTCCGGGACCGTCCCCTCGAACTCCGCGTCGAAGGCCGCTTTGGCGTCCTCCATACGCCAGCACAGGACCCGGAGACGATAAAATCGACTGACGTCCCGGCCGGGTGTCCGCGGGGTCGAACACCTGGTTCGGTCGGGAGGGCCGCGACGGCCGACCGCTCATAGTGATTATTGTAGATTATTTCCGGATTGCGCCGGTACCGGTGCCGGCGCGTACCGGTAAATCGCTACAATAATCACTATCAGAGGCGCTCGACGACCGCCTCGGTGACCTCGTCGGTCGAGGCGTCCCCGCCGAGGTCGGGGGTTCGCGGGCCGTCCGCGAGGACGCCCTCGACGGCGGCGCGGACGTCGGCGGCCGCGTCGCCGTACCCGAGGTGGTCGAGCAACATCGCGGCCGAGAGGACCATCGCCGAGGGGTTGGCTATCCTCTCGCCGGCGATGTCCGGTGCCGACCCGTGGACGGGTTCGAACAGCGCGTTCTCGGACCCGACGTTCGCGCTCGGGAGCAGGCCGAGCCCGCCGACCAGCCCCGCCGCCAGGTCCGAGAGCATGTCCCCCGCGAGGTTCGGGCAGACGACCACGCCGTAGTCCTCGGGGTGCATGACGAGGTGCATCGCCAGCGCGTCCATCAGGGCGGTGTCGTACTCCCGACCCAGGTCGTCTCCCACTCCCCGTGCAGTCTCCAGAAAGAGACCGTCGGTCTCGCGCATGACGTTGGCCTTGTGGGCGATCGTGACGTCGTCGTAGCCGTTCTGGCGCGCGTAGCGAAAGCCGAATTCGGCGATCTCGCGCGACGCGTCCTCCGTGACGACGCGCGTGAGCGTGTTCACGCCCTCGGCGATCTCGGATTCGATGCCCGAGTAGACGCCCTCTGTGTTCTCGCGGACGAAGACGAGGTCGGTGTCGGGCTGGACGGCGTCGAGACCGGGGTAGGAACGGGCCGGCCGGACGTTGGCGAACGAACCGACGACCTCCCGCAGCGGGAGGATGACGTCGGCCGCCGTCTCACCGGCGGCGCCGAACAGGGTCGCGTCGGCCTCGGCGACGACCTCGCGGGTCTCCCGGGGGAGCGCCTCGCCGGTCTGTGCTTTCACTTCGTCGCCGGCCTCGGCCGCGACGAAGTCGAAATCCGCGTCCACGTGCTGGAGCACCTGGACGGCGGCGGGCGTCACTTCCTGGCCGATCCCGTCGCCCGGAATCACCGCGATCTCGTGAGTCATGGACGTGGGTATCCCGCCCCGGCAATCAGCGTGTCGGTCCGGTCCGACCGGGGTCGCCGTCGGCCGCCCCGACTCCCGGACCGCCGCCACCACAGGGGATTTCCACATGGACGCATCCGACCGGTCCCTCACGACGGCGAACCGGGTTCCGTCTGGTCGCGGTCGTCGTCGCGGTCAAACCGTTCGTCGACGCCCGGACCGGCGAGCACGAGCGACTCCCGGTCGAGCAGTCGCTGTTCGGTCCCCGGAAGGCGACCGACTTCGTCCGTCAGGCCGCGCGGACGACCGACTGGGACCGCTTCGACCCCAGCGAACCGATCCCCGTCGTCGTCAACGCCGAGTCCAGCGACGTGACGGAAGTCGAGACCGCGCGTGAAGTGTCGGCGTTCGTGCGCGGTCGAGCGCCGAGGAGGGACGATGGCCGGGGTGGCGGGACCGAGCGCGTTCCCACGTTGATCGTCCAGCGGGTCGCGCCCAACGACACCGTGATCGGCGAAATGCAGGTCTACGACAACGAGAGCGTCCGTATCGTCCAGGACAACCGGACGAACGAGGAGAGGCGGGGACCCGGGTGACTGTCTCTCACCATTCGATACCGAACGTCCGCGAGAGCGTCTCGTCCCTGTCGAGTTCCCGGACGGACTCCTCGCCACCCTCGACGCGGTGGAGTTCCCGCCCGGAGAGTTCGACGTCCCCGGCGTCGGTGCCGATAGTCACCGTCGTCGAGCGCGTGAAGACTGATACTGTCGGACACAAACAATGCCTCCGTTCGATGACTGTCTCGGGGTTTTTGTGACGGGTCAGCCCCGCACAGCGGATCGCCCGTTCACGAACGTGTGTCCGACAGTATGACTCCGGCGCCGCGGTCAGGTAGTCACAGGTGGCTGTGAAGTAGTTCAGTTCTCGCGGTGCCAGTGTGAACACGTAACGGTCGGCCCAGGGGTCGCCCTCCGGGGTGCGGTACTGGACCGTGAAGTCGACGTCGGGACGCTCGTTCCTGACGACTCGCCAGGCGGTGCCGACGCCGTCCTCGACGGCCGTCCCGTCGACCGGGACCGGCCGCCTGGTCTTCGGCCCTCCCATGCCGACGTCCGCGACGATGCGCCCGGCGTTCCGTGTCGCGTCGAACCCGAGTGCGGCGAGCAGTTCGACGAACGCGCCGTTGGGTTCGTAACAGAAGCCGCCGCGCTCGCGCTCGACCACTTTCTCGAGGAGGGCCGCCCGGTCGAGCGAGACGCCTTCGCCCGACCTGCGGTCCCAGGGGTCGCCCGCGATAGCCAGGTTCTCGAAAGGGACAGTCAGGACGTGTGCGTGCTGGAGACGAGCGAGCGTCTCGCGGTCTCTCGGCCCGACACTGCCGGGATCCAGTCCGATCCGCCGGAGGTACCGGTCGCCGTCCATTGGTCGGTCACCGTCCGGTACCGACGCCGAGTCGGGGTTCGTTCGACCACAGCGGGGGACGGTCGTGCGATAGCCCGCCGGTTTCGCGTTCCATCGTGTCCCCAGAAATCTTATTCCCGTCGCTTGCGCCGTTCCCGTCATGGTTCGCACGTGGCACCCGGTCGAGCTCACCTTCGAGGCGGACGACCCGCCCGACGACCCGTACGGCGAAGCGCTCCTCGACGTGCGATTCGAACACGAGGCCGGGGCGACAGACACGGTACCGGGGTTCTGGGACGGCGGCGACACCTTCCGTGTCCGGTTTGCGCCGCCCGAGACGGGCACGTGGACGTGGGAGACGACCGCTGACGACCCCGGCCTCGACGAGAGCGGGTCGTTCGAGGCCGACGCCGCCGAGGGCGGAACGGCGCTACACGACCACGGTTACCTCGTCGCCGGCGAGCGCGCACTCCGCCACGCCGACGGCGAACCGTTCTTCTGGCTGGCGGACACCGCCTGGTCGGCGAGCACGCGCGCCACCACCGAAGAGTGGGCGGAGTACCTCGACCACCGCGTCGCCCAGGGGTACACCGTCGTCCAGGTCAACGCCCTCCGGCAACACGACGGGTCGCGACCCCACGACCGGATCCCCTTCGAGGACTGGGACCTCTCGCGCCCGAACCACGGCTACTTCCGCCACCTCGACGAGCTCGTCGCGATGGCTCACGAGCGCGGCGTCGTCCCCGCGCTCGTCGCCCTCTGGTTCGACTACGCCGGCGCGAACGAAGACTGGGGGATCACCGCGGAGTACCGCCACGAACACACCCCCGAGCAGGCCCGGACGCTCGGGCGCTACCTCGGCGCGCGCTACGGCGCCTCCGGTGCGGCGTGGCTGGTCTCCGGTGACTCGGAGTTCGACGAGTCGTGCCTCCCGGTCTATCGAGCGGCCGGGGAAGCGCTCGGCGACGCCTGCCAGTTCCCGCTGCGAACCGCCCACCAGCCCGGCGGGCAGAACACGCCGGCCGTCGTGAACGACGAGGACTGGCTCGACTTCCACATGTACCAGTCCGGGCACACCCACGACCTGTCGGTCCCCGGGAGCCAGGCCCGGACGAACCGCGCGCTCCACCCGGCGCGGCCGGTGCTCAACGGCGAACCCTGTTATGCCGACATGCAGGCCTACGACGGGGACGGTGTGTTCCCCCGCGAGACGGTCCGGGCGGCGGGGTGGCTGAGCGTGCTCGCGGGCGCGAACGCCGGCCTCACCTACGGTGCGCTCGGTATCTGGCCGTGGCACCGCGAGGGCGACACGTTCGAGGGGGCCGACCTGTGGGGCGACCCGAAACCCTGGGACGAGGTACTCGAACTGCCGAGCGCCGACGACTACGCGCGACTCGCCGCTCTGCTCGACGAGTACGAGGTTCACGCGCTCTCGCCCCGCCCGGATCTGCTCGCCGACGGCGACGCGGGCAAAGCGGCCGCGGTAACCCCCGACGCGGTGCTCGTCTACCTCGGAGACGGCCGCGCGGTCGCGATGCAGGACGCGCCTCCGGTGGACGACTGGGCGTGGGTCGACCCCGCGAGCGGCGATGCGGTCGCGGTCGAAGCGAGCGGGTCGGGTCGCGAACTCGACGTCGGGGCCCCGCCGTTCGACGGCGACGCGCTGCTGGTCGGCGAGCGTCCCGACTGACCGGGACGGGCGGTGAGGGACGGAGAGAACGAGGCCGGGAGACGAGATGTGACGACTGCGGCCGCTCAGTCGGCGACGTAGGGCAGCGAATCGGCGGTCTCCTGGATGGCTTCCCGGTTGGCTTTCATCAGTGCCGTCGTGTCCCAGATACCGTCGACCAGCGCCTTGCGCTGGCCGTCGTCGACAGTGACGCTGGTCTCGTTGGAGCCGTAGGTGACCGTCTCCGCTTCGACGTCGATCTCGATCTCGCCGTCGGGGTTGTCGTCGACCCACTGCTGTAAGGCGTTGATCGTCTCGTGGTCCGCGGTGACCGTCGGGATGCCGAGCGCGAGGCAGTTGCCCGCGAAGATCTCCGCGAAGGACTCGCCGACGAGCGCGTCGATCCCCCAGCGCATGAGCGCCTGCGGGGCGTGTTCGCGCGAGGACCCACACCCGAAGTTGCTGTTGACCACCATGATATTGGCGTCCTGGAAGCGCTCCTCGTTCATCGGGTGGTCTTTGGGGTTGTCCTCGTCGTCAAAGCGCTGGTCGAAGAAGGCGAACTCGCCCAGGCCGTCGAACGTGACGACCTTCATGAAGCGCGCGGGGATCACCTGGTCGGTGTCGATGTCGTTGCCCCGCAGCGGGATGCCCGTCCCGGAGACGTAGTCGACCTCGGGGATGTCCTCCGTGGCGTCGGTCATTGGGTGACCACCTCCGGCTCTTCGAAGTCGCGAACGTCCGTGACTTCCCCGGTGACCGCGGCGGCGGCGACCATCCGCGGGTTCATCAGGACCGTCCGCCCGTCTTTGGACCCCTGGCGGCCGACGAAGTTGCGGTTCGACGACGAGGCACAGGCCTCGTCGCCCTCCAGTTGGTCCTCGTTCATGCCGAGACACATCGAACAGCCGGCGTTGCGCCAGTCGAAGCCGGCTTCGCGGAAGACGTCCGCGAGCCCTTCCTCTTCGGCGGCCCGCTGGACGCGCTGGCTGCCGGGCACGACCATCGCACGCACGTCGTCAGCGACCTGGCGCCCCTCGACGATGCGGGCGGCGCGGCGCAGGTCCGGCAGTCGCGCGTTCGTACACGAGCCCAGGAAGGCGACGTCGATGTCGTAGCCCTCCATGGTCTCGCCGGGTTCGACGCGCATGTGTTTCTGGGCGCGCCGGGCCGTGTCCTGCTTGTCCTCGGCCAGGTCCGCCGGATGGGGGATCGGGTCGTGGATGCCGACGCCCTGGCCTGGCGTCGTGCCCCACGTGACGACCGGGTCGAGTTCCCCGGCGTCGATGTGGACGACGTCGTCGTACTCGGCGCCCTCGTCGCTGCGGATGGACTCCCAGTAGGGTTTGAGTTCCTCGAACTTCTCGGGGTGCTCCTGGAAGTAGTCCGTCTGTTCCAGCCACTCGTAGGTGGTCTCGTCGGGGTTGACGTAACCCGCGCGAGCGCCGCCCTCGATGGACATGTTACAGATGGACATCCGACCTTCCATGTCGAGGTTCTCGATGGTCTCGGCGGCGTACTCGTAGACGTAGCCGACGCCGCCCTCGGTGCCCAGTCGGCGGATGATTTCGAGGATGATGTCCTTGGCCTCGACGCCGTCGTCGAGTTCGCCGGTGACCTCGATCTTGCGAACCTTCTGTTTCTCCATCGCGATGGTCTGGGTGGCCAGCACGTCACGGATCTGGCTGGTCCCGATACCGAACGCGAGCGCGCCGAAGGCGCCGTGCGTGGAGGTGTGGGAGTCGCCACAGACGATAGTCTTGCCGGGCTGGGTGATCCCCTGCTCCGGGCCGATGACGTGGACGATGCCCTGGTCGCCCGTCGTCGGGTCGGAAAAGTCGATGCCGGCGTCGCGGACGTTCTCTTCGAGTTCGGCCATCATGTTCTCGGCGGCGTCGTCCGAGTAGGGGCGGTCCTGGCTGGCCGTCGGCACGATGTGGTCGACGGTAGCGTGGGTCAGGTCCGGTCGCGCGACCTCCAGGCCGCGTTCCTGGAGCATCCCGAACGCCTGCGGGCTGGTCACCTCGTGGATGAGGTGGAGCCCGACGAACAGCTGGTCCTGTCCGTTCGGGAGGGTCGTCACCCTGTGCCTGTCCCAGACCTTGTCGTAGAGCGTGCCCTCACTCATACGCTGTCCTCACCGTCATCATGTCCCCTGGCGAAGACGCGATTGGCCTCGTCGGCGTCGTCGTGGGGGTGCTCGTGGTCCACGTCTTCCATCGTCTGTTCGTCGGCGTCGTCGGCTTCCGGTCCTGCGCGTCCCCCGTCGGCTGCCATCGTGGGACCGCGCTCGAAGGCCATTTCGTCGCCGAACGTCTCTCCCGTGTAGGGGTTGGAGTGGCTGAACTCTCCCATCGTCGCTTTCGGTGCCGATTCGTCCACTGTGTTCGTTCGCATATCGTCTGTCATCGGTGTCGTTCCGTTCACTCCTCGTCCTCGGACCAGGCGAACAGCTTCCGGAGTTCGCTCCCGACCTGTTCGATCTGGTGGTCCTGCTCGGCCTGGCGGTACTGCTTGTACGCCGGCCGGTGTGCCTGGTTCTCCGATATCCACTCGCGGGCGAACTCCCCGTTTTGCACCTCTTCGAGGAGTTTCTCCATGCCCTCGCGGTCGATGACCTCCTCCCCGCGGGTGAGCCCGCCGTACTCGGCGGTGTCAGAAACCGAGTTCCACATGCCCATGTGCCCGCCCTCGTACATCAGGTCGACGATGAGTTTGAGCTCGTTCAGACACTCGAAGTAGGCCATCTCGGGCGCATAGCCCGCGTCGACGAGCGTCTCGAAGCCCGCCTTGACCATCTCGGTCACCCCGCCACAGAGGACGGCCTGCTCGCCGAAGAGGTCGGTCTCGACCTCCTCCCGGAAGGTGGTCTCGACGATGCCCGCGCGGGCACAGCCGACGGCCTGACCGTAGGCCAGCGCCTCGTCTTTGGCCTCGCCGGTCGCGTCCTGGTAGACGGCGACCAGGCCGGGCGTGCCCTCGCCGCGCTTGTACGTCCGCCGGACCAGGTGCCCGGGCGACTTGGGCGCGACCATCGTCACGTCGACGTCCTCGGGCGGCTCGATCTGGCCGT
>JAZKRZ010000134.1:0-9160 GCA_036626395.1 Haloarculaceae archaeon | reverse complement strand
CTGTCGGACACACGTTCGTGAACGGGCGATCCGCTGTTCGGGGATGAACCGTCACAAAAACCCCGAGATAGCCTCTCAGCTCTCCATCCCGTTTCGCACAGCACATGCTGAGGCGCTGAACCGATTCATCCGGGCTCGTCGAATCAAACCGTATCCAGCACCGCCAGCACCCGCTCCTCGTCCGCTCTGTCGGGGCCCTGTTCGGCGCTTTCGGCATCAGTGGCGGGCGAGGCCGCGACCGTCTCGGCGATCCCCTCGGCGGGCGGGACCGGCTCCCACCCCAGCGACCGCAGCCGGTGGGTGTCGAGGACGTGGGGCGTCGGGCGGTACAGCGGGAACTCCGTCGGTTCCAGGCCGCCAGCCGCGAGTTCGCGCTCGCCCGCGGTCACGAGTTCGACGGTCGTATCGAGTGACTCAGCTATCGTGCCGATAATCCCTTCGAGGGTAAGAAGCTTCCAGTCGCCGACGTTGTACGCCTTTCCGGGGTCGCCGCGTTCGGCCACCGTCCGGAGCGCCCGGGCGACGTTGCCCACGTAGGCAAGATGCCAGAGACTGGCGCCGTCGCCGGGGACGAGCACCCGGTCGTGGGCGGCGACGCGCTGGACCCAGTAGTCGAACCGGTGGGTGTAGTCGTGGGGACCGTAGACGACGGTGGGGCGGACGCTCATCGCGTCGACCCCTCGGTCGGCAGCCGCGAAGACCGCGCGGTCGCCCTCGGCCTTGCGAGGGCCGTAGGTCTCCCGGGAGTCGTCGGTCGCCTGCGCCTCGGAGCAGGGTTCGAGCGCGGTCTCGCCCTCGCGTTTGGGGATCTCCTCGACGCCGTAGGCGCCGCCGCTGGAGACGTAGACGTAACGGGCGTCGGCGAAGGCCTCCGTGGCGGCGCGGACCTGGCGGGGGTGGTAGGCGACGAGGTCGACCACCACGTCGGGGTCGCGGTCCGCCGCCGCGGCCAGGGTGTCGTCGTCGTCGCGGTCGCCCCGAAGGTGTGCGACCGCGTCGTCGTCGGCGAAGGGGTCGTCGTGTTTCCCCCGCGAGACGACCGTCACGTCGTAGCCCGCGTCGCGGAACTCGCGGACCGCGTGGCGGCCGATGAACCGCGTCCCGCCGATACAGAGCGCGTGGTCTGTCACGCCCGGGTCGTGGGCTCGGGTGGTGAAAAACCTCGCGTCGTCCGCTCGCGCGGCGGCGACGAGGGACGCTGTGTCGGTCAGTGTCCGATGACCGGCTGGGGTTCGTAAGGTTCTTCGAGGTATTCGACGTCCGATCCGGAGAGGTCGACCTCCAGGGCCTCGACCGCCTGTTCCAGGTGTTCGACGCTGGTCGTCCCGACGATCGGGGCGTCGACGTACGCGTTCTGGTACTGCCAGGCCAGCGCGACCTGGGCCATCGTGACGCCGTAGTCGGCGGCCAGTTCCCGGACGCGCTCGTTTATTTCCCGGCCGCCGCCGCGCTCGTACTCGGGCGTCGGGTTGTGGTGGTGTTCGGGGTCGCCGCGCTCGGTCCGCTCCAGTTCCTCGAACGGGCGCGCGAGAAAGCCCTGGCCGAGCGGTCCCCACGGGATGACGCCGACGTCGTTGCGGTCGCACAGGGGTAACATGTCGCGTTCCTCCTCGCGGTAGGCGACGTGGTAGTGGTTTTGCATCGTCTCGTAGCTGACGAGTCTCTCGCGTTCGCTGGTCCGCAGGCGCTCGGCGAGTTCGTGGGCCCACATCGAGGAAGTCCCGACGTGGCGGACGTCGCCCCGGCGGACGAGGTCGTCCAGCGCCCGCAGCGTCGTCTCCGGCGGCGTGTCGGGGTCGACGCGGTGGGTCTGGTAGAGGTCGATGGTGTCCAGGCCGAGGCGTTCCTTGCTGGCGGCGACCTCCTGTTCGATGGTCTTCCGGGAGAGGCCGGCGGCGTTGGGGTGGTCCTCGCCGACCGGGAACCGGACCTTCGTGGCGACGACCTGCTGGTCGCGGTCGTAGTCGGCGAGAACGTCGCCGAGGATCTCCTCGCTCTCGCCGTCGGAGTAGGCGTTCGCGGTGTCGAAGAAGTTCACACCGAGGTCGATGGCGCGCTCGATTATCTCGCGGCCCTCCTGGGCGTCCAGCATCCAGGGCTCCTCGCTGCCGAAGCTCATGCAGCCGAGACACACCTGCGAGACCTCCATACCGGTCGAACCGAGAGTCGTGTACTCCATGTCTCGGGGTTGTGCGAGCGACTCCATAGACCTGGGGAAACCGGCGACCCGGTACCGGTTCCCGGCGGTCACCACCCGTTCTTTATGGGCCGTGGCGCGTAGCCCGTTCCATGCCAGGCGCAGCCATCGTCGCCGGTGTCGGTCCCGGTTTCTGTGAATCGTTCGCCCGGACGTTCGAACTCGACCTGCACGCGCACGGTCGACCCGACGTGCAGGGGCTCTGAGTCGCCGACGCGCCCGGTTCGTGGAGCGCGACCGACCCGGTCACGCCCCGTCGACCCGTCCGACGACGGCGTAGAACGGGTCCTCGCCGGGACGCTCGCGCACGACCTCGACCACCGGAATCCCCGCGGCTTCGAAGTACAAGCGCACGAGGGCGACCCGCTCTTCCATCCCGGTCGAGCGCCAGGCCCGGACGGCCTTGGTCGGGAACATCCGGTTGGTGAAACTCACGACGAGGGCGCCCCCGGGTGCGAGCACGCGAGCGAACGCCGCGAACACGGCGCCGGGATACTGGAGGTACTGGACGGAGAGGGCACACAGGACGGCGTCGAACGCGTCGTCGGCCAGCGGGAGCGACTGGTCGCGATTCAGGTCCTGTACGAACCACTCGTCGGCGACCTCGTTGGCGTCGAGTTCGGCCTCGTTGAGGCCGTGGACGACGACGCGGTCGTACCCGTGGTCCGGGAGGTGTGAGACCCAGCTCCCCATGGCGTCGAAGACGCGGTCGCCCGGGGCGAGGTGGTCGGCGTACAGGTCTGTGAGGCGCGCCAGGAAGGCGTCGTCGGCGTGGGTGACGAAGCGGGGCTGGCCGTAGAAGTCGCGGTCGGAGCGGTCGTCCAGTTTCGCGCGCTGGCTGTCGTCGAGAACGCTCGGCACATCGGCTGTTAGCGCGGCAGGGGTATGAAGCCCCCGACGGCCCGTGCGACGGGGCGTTCGTTCGCGGAAACCACCACTGGCGGCGTGTTCGGAGTGGACTCGTGCCTCCACAGGTCGGCAGACAGTCCAGCCGAACGTTCGGGTACGCTGTCACGAGCGGCTGCGGGCAGTGACGCGGACTGGGGCGTACGAACCGACAGATCGACGGTGATCGTCGAGCTGTCCGGGGGATCGAACTAGACAGAAAGGCGGCCGGGCGGACCAACGAGGCGTTCGCCGCGGCGGTGTCGAAGCCGCACCCGGAGAGCGTCCTGACGCCCCTCCGTGCGGAGGGCCCACCTTCGACAGCGAGCGGAAGGCACAGCCTTCGAGAGCTAGATCGACGGTCTCGACACCGGCGTCTTCGAGGGCGAGGACGTCGCCCGCGCCCGGTTCGGCTGACCGGCCGGCGACGCGACGGCTGCTGCCGTGTCTCCGGCGTCGACGCCGCGCTCGCCGACCGGCGACGCTGCCGCCCGCACCCGTTACCAGTCGGCGACGCTGCCGTCCTCGTGACGGACGGTCGGCAGGTGGCTCCGTTCGTACTCGTACTCGCGGGCGGCCTCCCGGTCCACTTCGATGCCCAGGCCGGGTTCGTCGGGAACGTCGAGGCCGCCGACGGACGCGTCCAGCGTCGCACCGCCGGCGAAGACGTCGCCGACGGCGTCGCCGTAGACGGCCGCGTAGTCGGTGTACTCCTGGACGCCGAAGTTCGGGACCGACAGGTCGACGTGGACGCTGGCGGCCTGGCCCACCGGCGAGAGGTCCGACGGCCCGTGGAAGGCCGTCTCGACGTAGTGGTGTTCGGCGACGGTCGCGAGTTTCTTCGCCGCGGTGATCCCGCCGACGTGGGCCAGGTCCACCCGGAGGAAGTCCACGAGGCGGTCCTCGACCAGCGGCCGCATCTCCCAGGGGTCGGTGAACAGTTCGCCCATCGCCAGCGGCGCGGTCGTGGCCTGCCTGAGTCCGCGGAAGGCGTCCTTGTTCTCGGGTCGCAGCGGGTCTTCGAGGAAAAACAGGTCAGCGGGTTCCAGGCCGGTGGCGATACGGCGGGCCTCGCGGGGGCTGGCGCGGCCGTGGACGTCGACGATGAGTTCGGGCGCCGGACCGAGGCGGTCGCGCACCTCGCGGACGCCGTCGACGACGCGAGCGACGTCGAGGTAGGTGTCACCGCTCCCGACGTTGACCCGGAGGTGGTCGATCCCCCGGTCGAGCGCGCCCTCGGCGTTGGCGACGATCTCGTCGACTGTCTCGGCGCCGCAGTGCGTGTAGACGGTGGCGTACTCCCGAGTCCGCCCGCCGAGCAGGTCGTGGACGGGGACGCCCGCAGCCTTCCCCTTGAGGTCCCACAGCGCCATGTCCACGCCGGAGAGCGCGCTATCGAGAACGGGCCCCCCTCGCCAGTAGGTGCCCCGGAAGAGGTGCTGCCAGACGTCCTCGACGCGACTGGCGTCTCGCCCGTCGAGTTCGGGCAGGACGTGGTGGTCGAGTGCGGCCTCGACGGCTTTCTCGCGGCCGTTGAGCGTGGCGTCGCCCCACCCGACGAGGCCGTCGGCGGTTTCGAGGCGGACGACGACGTAGTTGCGCCCCGGACGGGTGAGGAGGACGTCGGCGTGTCTGATCTCCATGGCGGGCGCACACAGCGTCGGCTTATCAATACCCGTGAGCCGGCGAACGCGCCCGGTATCGCGGCGACCCCGGTCGACGTCGACCCGCCGGTCCCGCGACGGCCGGGCACCACACACCAGCGCGTCTCGCGCGGGTCGGGCGCGACGTCGCCGACCGACGGAGGCGACGGTTTCAAGCCCACGCCGGCCGACCGCACAGTCATGAACGCACAGGAGTTCGTCGACGCGGTGCGCGAGGACAGCAAGACGCCGCTCTCGCGGCTGGGCGCCTCGAAAGCGCTGTACGCCGACACGGCGGGCGAGATGGACGACGACGCCGTCCTCGCGGCGGTGGCCGACCGCGCCCATCACGCCGCCGAGACCTTCGAGGCGTGGGCCGGGGAAGCCGAGGTGGAGGCCGCCGATCTGTTCGCGACGGCCGCCGAGACCGAGCGCGACCACGCCGAGACAGCCGCCGACGAACGCGGCGACTACGAGCCGGGCGACTCCCCGGGAGTGCAGACGTACCTGCGCGGCGTCGAGGGCACCGTCGAGCGCCTGGGCGCGTTCGTCGGGTGGGCGCTGGCGGCGGGCAACAACACCGACCAGGTCGTCGGCTACTTCGTCGGGCAGGCGAGTCCGACGACCGCGAACACGTTCCGCGACGTGAGCGACGACCACGACGAACACGTCGAGCGCGCGAGCGAGGTGCTCGGGGAGGTCTGCGAGGGTGACGACTGGGAGCGCGCCCGTGAGGCCGCGGGCGAGGCCATCGCCGCCGACTACGACGACTACTTCGAAACGCTGGAGTCGCTGGGCGTCAACCCCAAGCCGGTCTGCTGATACTGTCGGACACACACAATGCCACCGTTCGATGACTGTCTCGGGGTTTCGGTGACGGCTCATCCCGGACAGCGGATCGTCCGTTCACGAACTCGTGTCCGACACTCCGTGTGAGTAATTATTTTGAGTGAGGGATTCGAGGTACCGATATGCGCAAAGCCGTGCTATCCGCGCTCGTGAGCGTGGTGCTAGTCACGGCTGCGGGGGCCCTGGGTGCGGCGGTAGTCGGAGACAGTGCTCGCGACGCTGAGAGGGGGCCACCCGGTCCCTTCGCCGAGGGTGACGGTCTCATCGGGGCGGGCCCGGACCAGTCGACCGACGGCGGTAACGGCGGACTCGCGGACGTCGAAGACGCGCTCCGCATCGGGAGTTCGACGGGCGAGACGAACGGGAGCGAGGCAGTGACCGCGTCGAGCGATGGTGGAACCGACGCCGGTGCGTCCGGAAGTCCCGACGGGGACGGACCGGCGGACAGTCCCGAAACCGACCCAGAGACCGGGAGCACTGAGGGCGACGCCGACGGCGACGGCCTCGCGGACGACCGGGATGCGAGCGCCGGCAGCGACCCCGCCGAATCCGATACCGACGGCGACGGACTGCTCGATAGCTGGGAGGTTGCGGGAGCGGCGCCGAGCGGCGCCGAACTCCCCGGTGCCGACCCGCTGGCCAAGGACGTCTACGTCCAGTTCGACTACGCCCCGGGCGCCGAGCGCCGCGGCGAAGCGTTCTACGACGCCGTCGCCGCCGGGTTCGCCGAGATGGCCGTGGACAACCCCGACAACTCCTCCGGGATCGACGTCCACGTCCGCGACGGCGGGACCGTCAACGAGTCCGTCCGCTTTACCGGCGAGAACTTCTGGACGCTGAAAGACCGCCACTACGAGTCCGAACTCGGGGCGCGCGCCGGCGTCTACCGCCAGGTCCTGGTCGTCGGATTTACCGAGGGACAGGTCGGATACGGCGAAGTTGGCGGTCACTTCAGCGTCGTCGCGAGCGGCCTGCGAAACGAGACCGCACAGCGGGCGGTCACCCACGAACTCCTGCACAACGTCGTCGGCCGCGTCGAGGCCCCCGGCGCCTGTGCGGACGACCCCAAACACTACTGTGAGGGGGGGTATCTCTCGCCGCGGTTCGACCCCGGCGAGGAGCAGTACCTCGCCGAGGGACTCGCCCGACAGCTCGAACGGCAGGGCTTCGCCGAGTGACCGGCGGCGACGCGAACCCCTCAAGTTCCTCCGGTCCCACCGGTCCGATAATGAGCGACACCGGCTCCAGCGGCCCCCTCTCCCCCGACAGGCCAGAGGCCGAGAAACCGTTCCGCGTCGACGCCCCCTTCGAACCCGCGGGCGACCAGCCCGCGGCCATCGAGAGACTGGTCGAGGGCTTCGAGCGCGAGGGCTACGACAAACAGACCCTGCTGGGGGTGACCGGCTCCGGGAAGACCAACACCGTCTCGTGGGTCGTCGAGGAGCTCCAGCAACCGGCGCTGGTCATCGCCCACAACAAGACGCTCGCGGCGCAACTGTACGAGGAGTTCAAGGAGCTGTTCCCCGACAACGCCGTCGAGTATTTCGTCTCCTACTACGACTACTACCAGCCCGAGGCCTACGTCGAGCAGACCGACACCTACATCGACAAGGACGCCTCGATCAACGACGAGATCGACAAGCTGCGCCACTCGGCGACGCGGTCGCTGTTGACGCGGGACGACGTCATCGTCGTCGCCTCCGTCTCGGCCATCTACGGGCTCGGCGACCCGCGCAACTACGTCGACATGTCGCTGCGACTCGAGGTGGGCCAGGAGATCGACCGCGACGAACTGCTCGCCCGCCTCGTAGACCTGAACTACGAGCGCAACGACGTCGACTTCACGCAGGGCACGTTCCGGGTCCGGGGCGACACCGTCGAGATCTACCCGATGTACGGTCGTTACGCCGTCCGCGTCGAGTTCTGGGGCGAGGAGATCGACCGGATGCTGACGGTCGACCCTCTGGAGGGAGGGGTGAAATCGAGCGAGCCCGCGGTGCTGGTCCACCCGGCAGAGCACTACTCGATCCCCGAGGAGCGACTGGAGCGCGCCATCGCGGAAGTCGAGGAACTGAAAGCGGACCGGGTGCGCCACTTCGAGCGCCAGGGCGACCACGTCGCCGCCCAGCGCATCGAGGAACGGACCACCTTCGACCTGGAGATGATGCGCGAGACCGGCTACTGCTCGGGCATCGAGAACTACGCCGTGCACCTCTCGGACCGCGAGCCGGGCGAACCGCCCTACACCTTGCTGGATTATTTCCCCGACGACTTCCTCACCGTCATCGACGAGTCCCACCAGACGATCCCCCAGATCAAGGGCCAGTTCGAGGGCGACCGCTCGCGCAAGGAGTCGCTCGTCGACAACGGCTTCCGGCTCCCGACCGCCTACGACAACCGCCCGCTGACCTTCGAGGAGTTCGAGGCAAAGACCGACCGGACGCTGTACGTGTCGGCGACGCCGGCCGACTACGAGCGCGAGCACTCGGACCAGGTCGTCGAACAGATCGTCCGGCCCACCCACCTCGTCGACCCCGCAGTCGAGGTCGCGCCGGCCCAGGGGCAGGTCGAGGACCTGCTCGACCGCATCGACGAACGGGTCGAGCGCGGGGGTCCGTCGGAGTCCCGGGAAGGCGGCAAAGCCGCCGGAGAGCGCGTGCTGGTGACGACGCTGACGAAACGGATGGCCGAGGACCTCACCGAGTACCTCGGCGAGTCTGGCGTCGACGTCGAGTACATGCACGACGAGACGGACACGCTGGAGCGCCACGAGCTCGTTCGGTCGCTCAGGCTGGGGGAGATCGACGTCCTCGTCGGGATCAACCTGCTGCGCGAGGGGCTGGACATCCCCGAGGTGTCGCTGGTGGCGATCCTCGACGCCGACCAGGAGGGGTTCCTGCGCTCGGAGACGACACTCGTCCAGACGATGGGGCGCGCAGCGAGGAACGTCAACGGTGAGGTCGTGCTCTACGCCGACGACGTCAGCGACGCGATGCAACGCGCCATCGACGAGACCAACCGCCGCCGCCGTATCCAGGAGGAGTACAACGAAAAGCACGGCCTCGAACCGACGACCATCGAGAAGGAGGTGGGCGAGTCCTCGCTGCCCGGCGCGAAGACCGATACGAGCGGGGCGTCCTCGCTCGACCCCGACGACGAGGCGGAGGCGGCCCGGGCCATCGAACGCCTCGAAGAGCGGATGCAAGAAGCGGCGGACAACCTGGAGTTCGAACTCGCAGCGGACATCCGCGACCGCATCCATGAGTTGCGCGAGACCTACGAGATGGACGACGAGGAGGGCGTCGTCCCCGAACCGGTCGAGGAATTCTAAACCAGCTCTGTCCCGGAGGGGTGCCCTCGCTCACCGTGTTCGCTGCGGGCACCCCTCCGACGAAAACGTGGGTAAAAAAGCCGACGGCTCGGGCCCCACCCTCGCCGTCGGTGAATCGGTCGCTTCGTTCGCGGATGCTTTGTTGAAACGCTCATCTGTAGTGATGGATACTTTCTCATGACTGGAGTTCGTAGTCCGTTACAGCATGGTCAGCAGAGAAAGCGTCAACGAGGTCTTTCTGCCTGACAAAGAGGA
>JAZKRZ010000133.1:0-9168 GCA_036626395.1 Haloarculaceae archaeon | reverse complement strand
ACGAAGGTCGCGAGCGTCGCCGAGGAGGTCGAGAACCCCGGCCGGAACATCCCGCTCGGCATCCTCGGCTCGCTGGCGTTCACGACGTTGCTCTACGTGGCTGTCGTTACGGTCCTCGTCGGGACGACCGACCCCGGCAGCGTCGCCGGGTCCGCGACGCCCGTCGCCGTCGCTGCCGAGGTGACTCTCGGGCAGGCAGGCGTCGTCGCGGTCATCCTCGCGGCGATACTCGCGCTCGTCTCGACTGCCAACGCCGGGATCCTCTCGTCCTCCCGGTACCCGTTTGCGATGAGCCGCGACCGACTCGCCCCGCCCACCTTCTCGGCGGTCAGTGACCGCTTTGGAACACCTGTCGCCTCGATCACGCTCACCGGCGCGGTCCTGCTCGCGCTCATCGCGTTCGTCCCGATCCTCGAGATCGCCAAACTGGCCAGCGCCTTCCAGATCCTCGTGTTCGCGCTCGTGAACCTGGCTGTCGTCGCCTTCCGCGAGGGCGACGCCACCTACGACCCCGAGTTCACGTCTCCCCTGTACCCCTGGATGCAGGTCTTCGGTGCCGCAAGCGGGCTCGTGTTACTCACGCAGATGGGCGACCTCGCGCTGTGGGGAGCGGCCTTCATCACGGTCGCCAGCGTCGCTTGGTACCTCGTGTATGTCCGCTCGCGCGTCGACCGGAGCGGTGCGGCCTCGACGGCGATCCGTCGACAGGTCACCGACACCGCGCTCACGGACGTCGACGGACGGAGCGACGCCCGGGAGGTCTTCGTCGCGTTCACCAAGGACGTCGACGAGTCGCGCGAGCGCGCGCTCGTCTCGCTCGCGGCCGACCTCGTCCGGTCGGAGAGCGGCCGGGTGCTGACGGTCAGATTCGACGAGATCCCCGACCAGGCGCCGCTCACCGAGACGGCGACAGTCCAGTCGCCGGCCGACCGCTCGTTCGAGCGCCGCGTCGCCGAGTACGCTGCCGAATTCGACACCGAAATCGAGGCCGGCGAAGTCGTCAGCCACGACAACAAACACGCCATCGTCAACGTCGCCCGCCGCCGCGGGGTCGACGCCGTCGTCGCCGAACACGAGCCGCTCAGGCTCCGTTCCCGCCTGGTCGGCGACCCCATCGACTGGGTCGTCCGGCACGCTCCCTGCGACGTACTGCTGGTCGACAACCTCGGATACGACCGGCCACAGCGGGTCGTCGTCTCCGGCGAGACGCTCCACTCCCCACACGCGGTGGCTGTCGCCGAGACGATCGCTGTGGCCAACGGCGGGGGGATCACCCTCTGGGCACCGCCAGACCGGTCGGTACGCGACGACGACGCGGTCGCGGACTACCGGTCTGATCTCGCCGACCTGCTGTCGACGCCGGTCGACACCGGGTCGGTGCTGACCGACGGCGGGACTGGCGGTCCCGACCTGCTGGTGCGCCAGGGCGGCGGACACCGACTGCGGGACGCAGTCTTCGAGGACCGACCCGTCGTACCCAACCCCGGGTGCACGACCGTCACAGTCCATCCTCCTGTCGACCGTCAGCCGTCGGTCCTCCGTCGCATCGCGACGCGCCTGGCGTTCTGAATCGGGCGAGCCACCACCCGGCCCGGTCCCTGTCTTTCCTTCTAACCACTGGCACAGTGACTCGACCGCCATGAGTACCGCACAGACCGGGCAGGTCAGCGGGACCGCGTTACTTCCGACAGAACGGGACCTCGCAGCGCCGAACGCCGAAGCCGGCTCTCTGTTCGGTTGTGGACCGATTCGTTCAATCAAACGACGGCATGACGTCCTCTCGCACGACGTCGGCGAACCACTGCTGGTCGGGGCTGTGGCTCTGGTAGACGATGTGGTCGAAGCCGGCCTCGACGTACGTCTCGGTCACGTCGAAGACGTCCTGGGGGTCGGTCGTGACGACGTAGGTCTCCTTGAGCTGTTCCTCGCCGACGCGGTCGCCGTGGTCCTGGATGAACCGCGGGTCAGCGATGTCCTCCTGGAAGAAGACGGGCAGGAGCGTCCCGCGCCACGGCAGGCACGGCTCCAGCGCTGCCTCCTCGGTCTCGGCGAGCGAGACGTGGACGTGGATGGACTTCTCGACGTCGTCCAGGCTCTCGTTGTGCTTTGACTTCTGGACGCCCTTCTCGACGGACGGGAAAAGGGTGTCCTGGACGTAGTCCGGGGGCTGGAAGACGGTCACGAAGCCGTCGCCGAGGTCGCCGGCCATCCGCGAGGCGCCGGGGTTGTTGCTCGCGATGTGGATCGGCGGCGACTCGTCGGGGCCGGTGTAGAGGTTGGCGTCCTCGACGTCCCAGAAGTCGCCCTCGTAGGTGACGAACTCCTCCTGGAAGAGTTTCCGGATGATGCGGACGGCCTCGGCGGTACGCTTCATGCGTTCGCCGGGGTCGGGCAGCGGGTTGCCCATCGGTGACTCGTTGAGCGCCTCGCCCAGGCCGAGACCGAGGAACACGCGGTCGGGGTAGAGCTCCTCGAGCGTGGCGAGCTGGTGGGCGACGTTGGCCGGGTGGTAACGGCGGATGATCGCCGAGACGCCGGTGCCGATCTCGATGTCATCGGTCCGTTCGAGAGCGGCGGGCATCCACGACCAGCAGTTGCCGCCGTTGGCTTTCGAGCCGTCGGGCATGTGGTCGAACCACGGGTGGAAGTGGTCGTTCACCCAGACGCTGTCGAACCCGGCGTCCTCGGCGATGTCGACCTGCTCCAGACACTCCCGGGGCGAGAACTCTTCCAGCGATGCGAACCAGCCGAACTTGGTCATACCCGCCGTTAGTCTGGTTCCCTCTTAAGACCGGTTATCTCCCTGTTCGTTGCCGGAGTCTGGGACAGGGCGATTCCCGTGCCTCGACGGTCCGAGAGGCGGATTCGACCGGTCGGTCGCCGACGGCGCGCGAGACCGTCGTCGGGATTCGTACTGTCGGACGCGAGCACGTGAACGGACTCGTCGACGTTCGGGAACGTGACGGCTCGGAGGCCCCGACACGGCCACCGAACGGTTTCGATTTTCGCGTCCGACAGTCTCAGGCCTCGTCGAAGAGCGTCTCGCCGCTGACCATGTGTTCCTCGACGGTGTCCAGATCCAGAGTCAGCCCGAGACCGGGGCGCTCGGGAATCTCGATGGAACCGTCCTCGATGACGTCCTCTTCGACCAGGTCCGACCACCAGCCGAGTTCGTAGGAGTGGTACTCCACGGCGAGGGAGTTGGGGACCGCCGCGCCGACGTGTGCGCTGGCGACGGTTCCGACCGGCGAGGAGACGTTGTGCATCGCCACCGGCACGTAGTACTGGTTGGCGACGTCGGCGATCTTGCGGGTCTCGCGCATCCCGCCCACCTTGGGCATGTCGGGCGCGATGATGTCGACGGCCTGCTCCTCGATGAGACGGCGCTCCTCGGTGACGCGGTAGCGGTTCTCCCCCACCGTGATGGGCGTCGTCGTCGAGTCGGTTACCTCCTTCTGGACGTCGAGGTTCTCCGGGGGGACGGGGTCTTCGAGCCACCAGACGTCGTCGTCCTCGATCTCGGCCGCGAGCCGTTTGGCGGAGCTGCCCGAGAACGTCCAGTGACAGTCGAAGGCGGCGTCGGCACGGTCCCTGACGCGCTCGGTGACACGTTCGACGATCTCGGCCTTGTGGCGGATCTCGCCCGGCCGGAGGTGGCGGTTGGCGCGGTCTTTCTCGTAACCGGAAGGCACGTCGAGGTCGAACTTGAGCGCGTCGTATCCCAGGTCCTCGACGACGCGTTCGGCCTCGTCGGCACATGCTTCGGGGTCGGCCTCCGCCTCGGTGTGACAGTCACAGTAGACGCGCATCTCGTCGCGGTACTTCCCGCCCAGGAGCTGGTAGGCGGGCGCTTCCAGGACCTTGCCCGCGAGGTCGTGTAGCGCCACCTCGATACCCGAGATGGCCGAGACAGTGACCCCCTCGACAGAGCCCTCGCCGGACATCTTCTGGACGAGGTGCTCGTAGAGGCGGTCGATGTCGAGCGGGTTCTCGCCGACGACGAAAGGGGTCATGCGCTCGATGAGTTCCGGGACCCCCGCGCCCCAGTAGGCCTCGCCGGTGCCGACGATGCCCGCGTCGGTGTAGATGCGCACCAGCGTCCACGGGAAGTTCCCGTCGACCATCGTACACTGGACGTCCGTGATCTCGACGTCGCGTCCGCCGCCGCGCTTGGCGCGGAGCCCCATCGTCTCCGCCGAGAGCTCCCGCATCGTGTACTCCGCGTTCGGGTCGTGTAGATCCGCGTAGTTGCGTCCCATGGGCCGGCCTATCCGGGGCCGCCACAAAAGTATGGAGGGAACCGTTCCGGAGGAATCGGCGCAGTTCCGGCGGACGTCGAGCGCCAATCGTCAGATGTCGAGCGGCGTCTCGACGCGCTCTGCCTCGTCTACCTCCGTTTCGAGTTCGCGGAGTCGCTCGGCGAGGCGCTGGTACTCCTCGCTGTCCTCTAGCTCGGCGGGGTTTTTCTCGACCCGCAGTGCAGTCACCTTCGACGCCAGCGAGAGGTACTCCCTGACCACGGTGCGCTTGTCCAGTCGTTCGAGCGTCTCCTGCACTGCGCTCTCCAGTTCCGCCCGCTTGACCGGCTTGAGCAGGTAGTCGTCGAACCCCATGTCGACGATATCGAAGCCGGGGTCGACTGCAGTCACCATGATCACGCCACAGTCGAGGTCACGGTCGCGGATGGCCTCCAGGACGTCCCGCCCCGAGAGCCCGTGCATACGACGGTCCAGCAACACGACGTCTATCTCACCGGTCACTTTCTCCAGTGCCGTCTCCCCGTCGTAAGCAGTCAGCACTCGACGCGTCGACGAGAGCTGACTCGCGTACACGTCCGCGACCGCCTGGTCGTCGTCGACGACCAGTACCGTCGCCGTCTCCCCCGTCTCCATACCACGTACCTTCCCTGGTTGATGCCTTATGAGTTTATACGGGTGATTGACACGACCGCGAAGGTGGGAGACAGAGCCGTCGGGAGGCGACCGAGGACCGGCGACAAGAGCGGGCGGGAACGTATCGAGCGGAGAACAACGGGGACACGCGGCCAGCTACAGCACGGTCGAGACGGTCAGGCGGTCCAGCTGTCGCGGTGCTCGTCGCTGCAGAAGTGTTCGGTTTTGACTGTGCCGTCTTCGACCCAGGTGACAACCCGGTGGTCGGGGTCGCCTACCAGCGGGTCGCCACAGACCGCACAGGTCGGCGCGTCGTCCTCGGATACGTCCTCGTTGAGCTCTGAGGTCGGGTCGACCATCACTACCCGACCGGTGCAGACGAACCCACTTAACCGCATACATCCGTTCCGAGCGGGCCGCTCTACCGATGAACCGGCGATAGAGGCGCCAGTGGCGGGATTTCCGCTATCGGTCCCGGGTGACGGCCTCGCCCGGTTCGGTAGTGGCGCCCGTCGACAGGCAGACGCCTGGGTCGAGGCTCGTGTTGATCCCCGTCTTGACTCCGGGGCCGGCGACGACGCCGAACTTGCGCCGGCCGGTCGAGACGCGCTCGCCCTTGACCGTGAATCGGACGTCAGCGCCGTCGTGGCGCAGGTTCGCGACCTTCGTCCCGGCGCCGAAGTTGACGTCCGTCCCGAGGACGCTGTCGCCGACGTACGAGAGGTGGGGCACCGCCGAGCCCCGCATGACGACGCTGTTTTTCACCTCGACGCCGCTCCCGACGCGGGTGTCCTCGCCCAGCAGCGTCGCGCCGCGTACGTACGCGTTCGGGCCCAGTTCGGCGCCCGCCCGCAGCAGGGCCGGCCCCTCGACGACGACGCCGGCGTCGACCGTCGCGCCCGCCTCGACGACGACGTCGCCGCGCAGGTTCGCGCTCCCGTGGACCTCGCCCCCGATCCGGCGGTCGAGTTCGCCGAGTTTCCACTCGTTCGCCTCGAGGAGTTCCCAGGGCCGACCACAGCCCAGCCAGCGCTCGACCCCCACCGGTTCGACGCTACGCTCCTCGATGACACGTGCGAGTACGTCGGTGATCTCGTGTTCGCCGCGCTCGCTCTTCGGGACGTCCAGCCACTCGCGCGCCTCCGCGGGGAAGACGTACGCACCGATGTTGACGAGGTTCGTCGACGGATCCGTCGGTTTCTCGACGACCCCGGTGACGACCCCGTCCTCGATCCGGATGACGCCGTAGTTCTCGGGGTGGGCGGCCTCGTAGGTCCCGATCGCCGGTCTCTCGCGGCCCGCGGCCAGCAGCGCCTCCACCGACGCCCCGTCATAGAGGTCGTCGCCGTTGAACACCGCGAACGGGCCGTCGAGGTACTCACGGGCGCACTCGACGGCGTGGGCTGTCCCCAGCTGTTCGTCCTGGACGGCGTACTCGACCGGGACGCCGCGGTACCGCGACCCGAAGTACGACCGGACGGCCTCGGCTTCGTACCCGACCACCAGGACAAGTTCCTCGACGCCCGCGTCGACGACGGCGTCGGCGGTGTGTGCGACGAGCGGCCTGTCCGCGACCGGGAGCATCGGCTTGGGCGTCGAGGCCGTCAGCGGCCGCATCCGCGTCCCCTCGCCCGCTGCCAGCAGCACTGCTTGCATGTCCGTGGGCAGTCCCGGCCGACGCAAAGACCTGTCGGCACCGAGCGCCCTCGGGTGAGGTCGTCGAATCGCAACGAAACACACAAGACCGGCACGTACCGAGAGCCGGTCGTGACGAATACGCAGGTCACGCACGTCCAGATCGACAACTACGGTCCGTGGACCGTGACACCGGACCCGCGCCGGGAGGTGGACCTCCAGACCCTGCAGTCGCGGCTGTTCGCCGACCTCTCCCAGCTCGTCGGGAACCGGGGCGGTTACGTCTTTTTCACTCGTTTCGACAACATGGTCGCCGTCACGAACGGGCTGGACATGGCCGACCACGAACGCATCCAGGAGTCCGTGGGCAACCGCTACCCGGTGACGATGAGCCTCGGCGTCGCCACTGGCACCACGCCCGTCGCGGCGCTCGGGGCCGCGACCGAGCGGCTCCAGGACGCCGGGAGCGCTCAGGACGAACACCGCCGGGAGATCCTGCGTGGCCGTACCGTCGACGCCGAATACCGCACCGCCGAGGACGTCCAGATCGCCCACTTCGACGTCGTCGACGCCACCGGCAAGTACACCGACCGCCTCAACGCCTTCGACACGTTCATCGAGATCGAACAGGGCTACGCCGAACTCATGCGCCACATGCGCGAGGCCCACGACTCCCTGTCGTTTTTCGTCGGCGGTGACAACGTCATCGCGGTCTGTCCCGACCTGGAGGCGAGCGACTACCGCGAGGCCATCGCTCACGTCGACGAGGCCGTCGACGTGGAACTGCAGGTGGGCGTCGCTCGCGGCGAGACGGCCAGCGACGCGGGCATGGCGGCCAAACACGCGCTCGAACGGAGTCGCGCGACCGGCGACCCGGTACACACCGCGTGGGCAGAGGCCCAGGCGACCGACTGACCGCTCGACGGGCCCAGGCGACCCGGTCGCGGAGTCGTTTCGACAGCTACCCGCCACCGACTCACCCGGGCCTCATCGGGCACCAACTCCGAACATAGGGAGTAACAGGTCATAAACGTGGCGAGGATACCTTTTAGAGAGTGTCCCCGTTAGTTGAGACCATGGATGGCGACGTACCGGTCAGGGAGGTCATGGACGGCGAGTACGTCGGGGTGAGCGAGTCCGACACGGTGCGGGAGACGGCGGAGTTGCTCCTCTCGGAGGGTGTCGGGAGCGTCGTCGTGCTCCGGGGGAGCGACCCCGTCGGACTCGTCACCAGAGGCGACGCGCTGGGAGCGTTCGTCTCCGACGAGGGTGGCGCGGAGGTTTCGAACGTGATGCGCTCGACGGTGCCCACCGTCTCGCCGGGCACGACGCTCGGCGAGGCCGCCGACGAGCTGGCCGCGATGGACACCGGCCATCTCGTCGTGACCGACGGCTCCGAACCGGTGGGCGTCCTCACCGAACACGACCTCGTCGCGGCGTCCCCGTTCGCGCCGGGTCGGGACCCCGTCGAACCCGCGACGGCGGCCGTCGGCCGCTCGGACGACCCCGACGTCGAGTACGGCGAGGAGTTCGACGAGGACTACGACGGACAACTGGAGGGCAGCGGCGCCGCCGGGCGCCCCTTCGAGGACCAGTCCATCTGCGAGGGATGTGGCTCGCTCGCTCGCGACCTCTCGACGTTCAACGGCCAGTTGCTCTGTGCGGACTGCCGGGATATCTGAACCCTCCGTGGTCCGACCCGGGGCCGTCCTGTGCCTCCCGGAGCGTCCGACGGCTGGTGACGAGCCGTTCCACGGCGAGTGCCCCCGCCCGGCAGCGGCGACCACGCGCCGGCGAGTTTCAACGCCAGGTCGAGACCCACCACGAACGCGACCAACGCGAGTTTCGGACGTCCGCGGAGCGCCCAAACCCACGTGACGAACGTTTCGGATCCGGACATACCTCGATGCTGGACGCATCTCTGTGGGGACAGTATAAAAAGTGGTCGCACCCTCCCTTTCGGCCTCTTTTTTCCGGGCGCACGGTAACTTGTTTCACCGTCGACTCCGATCACCAGACGAATGCGGATCGAACAGTGCGACCCCGAGGACGCGGCGGTCGTCGCCGACCTGTGGGTGTCGCTGGCCGAGGAACAGACTGCGTACGGGTCACGCGTCGACCCCGCGGCCAATCGGGCGTCGGTCCGGGAGGCGGCGTCACGCCACGCCGTCGCCGGGGGCCTGCTCGTCGCCCGCGACCCCGATGTCGTCGGGTTCGTCATGTTCCACGTCGAGGACGCGAACGGTGGGCAGCGCCGCGGCTCCGTCGAGAACCTCTACGTGACCCCCGCCTACCGTGACCGGGGTATCGGGAGCGAGTTGCTCGCCCGGGCGGAGCGCACCCTGGCCGACCGGGGCGCCGCGTTCGTCTCGCTGGAGGCGATGGCCGACAACGCGGACGCCCGGCGGTTCTACCGGCGTCACGGCTACGAGTTGCACCGCGTCCACCTGGAGAAACCGCTCGAAAGCGATAACCACTCAAAGGACCGGGGATAATCGGTTACTGCGCCAGGGGAGCTTGGGTGGTTCAAGCACTCGACTTGTAATCGAGAATCCCGGGGTTCGAATCCCCGCCCTGGCTTGGATCTTTAGCTGATAGCAGGCGCTAAGCCCCCTCCCTCACGGAGCACCACAGTCCGCGC
>JAZKRZ010000132.1:0-9222 GCA_036626395.1 Haloarculaceae archaeon | reverse complement strand
ACCGTCCCCGAGCGACCCCGTCACCTGATATCGGCAGACCGAACGCGCCGCAGTCGGTAGAGCCCCACACCAGTCGTGCCGCAGTCGCGGGCCTCCGGCGGTTCGTTGTCGACCGTGTCGGCTGTCGCGGTCGGGGGGACCGCACTCCGCACGCACTCCGCAACTACTTTGCGCGGGCGCGACCCGCACTCGAACATGAAACTCGCAGGGATGGCGAGCAACCGCGGACGGAACCTGCTGAACATCGCCGACCGCGCGCCCGGGGGCGCGGAGTTTGCGGTGATCCTCACGAACGACGCCGACGCGCCGGTCCTCGACGCGGCGGCCGAGCGCGGGATCCCCACCGAAGTCGTCGAGCGCGACGGCGACGACCGCCGCGACCACGAGCGCCGCGTGGTCGAGGCACTCGCCGACTACGACTTCGAGCTGGTCTGTCTGGACGGTTACATGCGGGTCCTCTCGGAGGTGTTCCTCGACGCCGAACCGACGACGCTGAACGTCCACCCCTCGCTGTTGCCGGCGTTTCCCGGCGTGGACGCCTGGGGCGACGCCCTTGAGTACGGGACGAAACTCGTCGGCTGTACGGTCCACGTCGTCACCAACGCCGTCGCCGAGGACGGCTCGGTCATCGAAGACGCGGTCGACGGGGGCCCCGTCGTCACGCAGGAGCCGGTCCCCGTCTACGAGGGCGACGACCGCGAGGACCTGCAGGACCGCGTCCTCTACGAGGGGGAGTTCCGTGCCTATCCTCGCGCAGTGAAGTGGTTCGCCGGGGACTGCGTGACTGTCGACCGCGACGCGGGCCGGGTCGCTATCGAGGGTGACGTGGGCGGCCCCTTTCCGGAACGGCGACTCGTCTCGAACGACTACGCGGCGGACTTGCGCTACGGGGAGAACCCCCACCAGGACGCCGCCGTCTACGCCGACCCCACCGTCGAAGAAGCGAGCGTCGTCGGCGCGGACCAGCTGAACGAGGGCGCGCGCGCGCTGAGTTACAACAACTACAACGACGCCGACGCCGCCCTCAACCTGGTCAAGGAGTTCGACCGGCCGGCGGCGGCGGTCATCAAACACACGAACCCCGCGGGGTGTGCGACGGCGGAGACGCTGGCCGACGCCTACGCCGACGCGCTCTCGACGGACGCAAAGAGCGCCTTCGGCGGCATCGTCGCGCTGAACCGGGAGTGCGACGAGGCGACGGCGAGTCAGGTCATCGACTCCTTCAAAGAGGCCGTCGTCGCGCCGGGCTATACCGACGCCGCCCTGGAGCCGCTCTTCGAGAAGGAGAACCTGCGCGTCCTGGACGTCGGGCGCGCGGACGGCCGGACGAGCCAGTCCGGCCGGTCCGACAGCTACGACGCCACCGAGACCCTGACCGAAAAGAAACTGGTCGGCGGTCGGCTCGTCCAGGAGCGCGACACCCAGTCGCTCTCGCCCGCGGACCTCGAAGTGGTGACCGAGCGCGAACCCAGCGACGAACAGGTCGAATCGCTGCTGTTCGCCTGGCAGACGATAAAACACGTCAAGTCAAACGCCATCGTCTTCGCGACGGGCACGGAGACGGTGGGCGTCGGCGCCGGCCAGGTCTCGCGGGTCGACGCCGTCGACATCGCAGCGATGAAAGCCGAGGCCGACGCCGAGGGCAAGTCCGCCGAGGGCGCGGTGATGGCCTCGGACGCGTTCTTCCCGTTCCCGGACGGGATCGAGAAGGCCGCCGAGGCGGGCATCGAGGCGGTCATCCAGCCCGGTGGCTCGAAAAACGACGACATGGTCGTCGACGCCGCCGACGAACACGACGTCGCGATGGTCATGACCGGCCAGCGCGCCTTCCGTCACGACTGATACGGACCGTTGTAATTCGTCACCACCGTCGCGAAACACGGTGAACACATCGGACTGTAACTCGCCCATACGTCGGCGGCATCGCCGAAAATGGTTACAACGGTCCGTACGAGACCCCGCCGGGGCGCCGCCGACCGCGGGCCCTCGGAGGGTCCGCGGAGGTCCGAGCGGCCGTGGCACTTAGGTACGTGCCCGTCGAACAGGGGCACATGTCACTCGCTCACCGTGCCCGGGAAAACCTGATCGCGACGGCCGGGCTGTTTCTGGTCTCGGCGGTCGTCGGGCTGGTCTCGCTCGCCGGTCTGTTCGCCCGGGGAGTCTTCGCGCTCCTGGGGTGGGGCGGGCCGGTCGGCGGGACGCTCGCCGCGCTCGTGCCCGCGTTCGTCGTCGGACTGTTCGTCGCCGTCCCGGTCACCTGGCTGTCGGTACTCGGACTGAGTTACGGCGTCGTCGCGCGGGCGGCGCCACGGGTCCGCCGGACCGCACACCGGGTCCGACTGGCCGCCGAGGACCTGTTCGCCGACGCCACGCACGCAGCCTCGCGAGTCGTCCGCTGGCTGGGGCGCAAGGCCAGAGCCGCCGAACGCGACGAGCGCCTGGCCGGCGTGCCGGCCGTCTCGGCCGTCGCGGACGTCCTCGACCCGCGCTCGAACGACGAACGCGCCGAGGAGCGCGTCGAGCGCCTGAACGACCTGTATCTCGCGGGCGAGATCTCGGAAGTCGAACTCGACCGCCGCGTCGAGGACGTCCTCGACGAGGAGGACGTCGGCTACGCCGACGCCTCCGCGCTCGACGACGCGCTGGCCGTCCCCTCGGACGACGACTGAACTCGCGCCCGACAGTGCTATTTCGGCCCGGTTCCCGCCGGCGAAAGACTCGCTGCTGTCCCCGGGCTGTACCCGGGGTCCGCTTCCGATAGACTCCCCTTGCTCGCCCGTCGACGTTTCACGGAGCGGTCACGCCTCGGGGGCGAGCCCGGTGTCGACGACGGCGGCGTCGTCGACGCGCGCCAGGCGCGAGAGCGGGAACGAATACCGGCGGGCCTCGCTGAGGTCGTCGGCGCGACCGAGACTGCCGAGGTAGACGGCCTCGACTACGGGGTCGTCGTCGGGGTAGTCCTCGTTGGTCTCGTAGGCCGCAACGGTGCAGTCGGCGGCCGTGATGGTGACCTCGTCGGCGCGCTCTTGCGTGACGCGAACGACGACCAGGCGGTCGTCGGTTCCCCTGCTCGCGGCTCGCGGTACTCGCCGCTGGCGATCCGGGGCCTCCCTGCGGTCGCGCACGACGTCGCCGGGCTCGAGTCGACAGGTCTCACAGAGGGGCGGGCTCGCGCCCTCGCTGCTCGCGGTTTCACCGCTCGCTCGTTCCGAGCCCTCCCTGCGGTCGGCCTCGCCGTCGACGAAAGTTTCGACCCCACACGCCGCACAGGACGCCCGGCGCTTGCCGGGCGGCGGGACGCGACGGGCGGAGATCTCGATGGCGACGCGGCGCATGTGCTTGCACGTCTCCGCGCGGATCCGGTGGTCGGGACAGGTGCAGGTCCGGGTTTCGAGATCCACGACGTAGGTGGCGCCACTCTCGCTCTCGACGGCGTACTCGGCACCGCCGCGGGGACGGACGGCCATGCGCTCGGTCCAGGCGCGCGCGGCCCGGTCGTCCAGGCGACGGAGGTCCGGTGCGAGTGCGGTCTTGCGGCCGGCTTCCCGGGGACGAATATCGGTCATTGGCTCTCGGACGCGGCTGTTTTCCGGTCTGCGTCCACCCGAAACGTAGGTGCTCGACAGGTGTAAATCCGTCGCCACCCGCGACGGACCCGCAGGGACGAGACGCCCCGAACGGGCCCGGAACGCGCCCCATCGGCCCGCTCGTGGCAGTTCGAGGACCGTCCGGGGCCGGAGAGCGCGAATCCCGGGGAGAGGCGTCCTTCGAAGCCCTTTTGCCCGGGCCGGGGGAAGCGAGTCACATGGTAGAGCGGAGAACGGTCGTGGAGCTGACCATCTCGGCGGTGGCTATCCTCATGTTCATCGCGGGGTCCTACGTCGTCAGTTCGACCTACGCCGCTCCCCGGAACTCCTCGTTCAACGGGTCGGTCCCGCCCAGCGTCGTCCCCGAGGGCGGTCTCGCGCTCGTCGCCGTCATCGGCGTGTTCATCGTCGTCGTCGCCCTCGCCGGCCTGTTCGTGTACAGCCAGGACTTCGACGACGAGGAGTGATACTGTCGGACACAAGTGCGTGAACGGGCGATCCGCCGTTCGGGGATGAACCGTCAGAAAAACCCCGAGACAACCATCGAACGGTGGTATTGCTTGTGTCCGACAGTATGAGTCGCAGCCCGCGTCACGCGCTCGATTCGGCTTCCTCGTCGTCCTGTTCGCGCCAGTCGACGAGGTCCTCCTCGTCTTCCTCGTCTAACATGTGCTCGTAGTAGTTGAGGGGGTGGGACTCGTCGATGACGTCCTCGCAGACGTCGTCTTTGTTGTAACAGTCGCCGTAGGACTGCATCGTCGCACACGACGGGGGCGAGTACTCGGTGGGGCTGGTCGCCCCGCGGATGTGGTCGACCTGATAGCGCGTCGCCTCCTCGCCGAAGCCGGGGTTCACCTGGAACAGTTCGACGATCTCGTCGGTCGTCATGCCGATGCTCGTCAGGAAGGAGGCGATGGCAAAGCGGGAGTGGTGTTCGAGGTGTTCGCCCTTCTGGACCCGGTCGAGCAGGTGTTTCATGCAGGGCGGGAACAGTTCGGGTACGACGGTGTCGATCTCGCGGGTGAGTTCGAGTTCCGAGAGGGTCTCGCGGACCTGCGCGACTTCCGCGTCGAGTTCGGCGGCGATGGGCTTGGGCACCGACAGCGGGAGACCGTCGGCGACGCGATGGCGGACGGCCTGGCGGAGGAGTTCGTGGAGTTCCGCCTCGGTGACGGCGACCTCGCCGTCGACGAGTCGCCTGTTGACCAGGCGCCACTCGTCGCCCCACTGGCCGGCCGCCAGGTCGAGGTACGCGCCGACGGCCAGCCAGTACGCCTCGGGACCCTCGCGGACGTCACCAGTCAGGTCGAACTCCGCGAGCAGGTCCGCGCGGGTGAGGCGCTCGGTACGGGTGCTCCTGTACTCGGCCGTGGCCGCGAACTCCTCGGTGAACCGGTCGTAGGCGGTCGCGGCCTCGGCGCGGGCGTACTTGCGGGTCAGCACGCGCTCGTCGACCAGCGAGACGAGCACCCGCGCGACCGGATAGGAGAGCAGTTCCACGCGCGTCCGCCGGTTGGGCTCGCCCACCTCACCTTCGGTCAGCGCCGACTCGACGCGTTCGAGGCCGCGCGCGACGACGGCCTCGTCGGTGGCGACGACTTCCGCGAGGTCGACGCCCGCCTCGTCGACCACGCCGCGGGCGGCCGCGGTGAACGGGTACCGCGCGTGGATCGGCTCGATGGCCATCTGGAACCGGATACCGTACGTATCCGAATAAAGCCCGTGGTCACCTCGCGGTCGGCGGTCAGTCCAGCCGCGACTCGAGTTCGCGCCGGACGGTGTCGTCGTCGTCCTCGCGGGCGGCCTGGCGGTACCGACGGTACTCGTCGGGGCTGACCTCGATCTCCCGAATTTCCCCCTGCCGGACGACTTCGAGCGTCACGGTCCCGTGGGGGTTGTTCCGGAGTTTGAACGTGGCGACGGTCGTGAAGACGAACCAGAGCGCGACCGACCCGCCGACGAAATAGAGCATCGCGGTCGGGAACGCCAGCGAGACCGGGTCGCCGACCCACCGCGTCGGGTAGGCATGCCGGAAGAGCGCGACGCCGCCGACCGACAGCAACGTGCCGGCGACGACACCGACGCGCTCGCGGCGACTCGCAGGGAGGACGACGACGACGCCCAGCAGCATCGCCGGGATGCCCAGGCCCGCGAGCGTGCCGGCGAGTCGGCGGAGTTCCCACTCGGCGGTCGCGTCGACCAGCCCCAGGTCCGTCGCGACGGCGATGGCGGCGACGACGGCCAGCGCGCCACAGACGAAGAGCGCGCCGCCGACCGAGACCCGCCGCGGGTCCCGCCCGTCCCATCCCCCGCCGTCGTAGGCTTCCGAGAGGCTCGCCATGACCGGCGCTACGGCGCGACACAACAAAACTCCCCGTCAGACGTCCGCACGACGCTCCCGGTCGGATGCCTGCCGACGGACGTCCCCTCGCCGGTCGGGTCCCGCGGTCGCGCGACCACGCTCTCCGTCAGTGTCCCGGCCGCCCACCCCCGACAGTTACGGGCGCGGCCACCGACCCGCCGGCATGGTCGACGCCACCGTCCGGGGGGTCTACCGCGGAACGATCGTCAGCGACTGGAACTTCCACGTCGAAGGCCACACCACCGCCACCGCCTCCGACCCGAACCCGGAGGCCAGCAGGGTCGAGACGCCCGTCTACAACTGGGTCGTCGACCATCCCGAGGGGACGATACTCGTCGACACCGGCTCGCACCCCGACGCGGCCGCGGGGTACTGGCCCACCCCGCTCTACGAGGCGTTCGAACACCGCGACGCCAACGAACACCCGCTGGACGACGCCCTCGCGGATGCGGGGTACAGCATCGACGGGGTCGATTACGTGGTCCAGACGCACCTCCACGTCGACCACGCCGGCGGGCTGTACAACTTCGCCGGGACCGACGTGCCCGTGTTCGTCCACGAGGACGAACTCGAGTTCGCCTACTCCAGCGCCGTCACCGGCGCGGGCGGGGGCGGCTATCTCCAGGCCGACTTCGACCACGACCTGAACTGGCGAGTCGTCCACCGCCACCGCACGACGCCCTTTAGCGACGTCGAACTGCGCCACCTGCCAGGCCACGCGCCCGGCCTGCTGGGACTCGTCGTCCACCTCGAAGACACCACGCTGTTGTTCGGCAGCGACGTCGCGGAACTCGCCGTGAACTACGAGGAGGAGGTACCCCTGGGCGCGGGACTGCTCCGTGACCGGCAGGCCTGGGAGGCGAGCATCCACACGCTCAAGGAACTGGAACGCCGGTACGATGCCACCGTGATCTACGGGCACGACCCCGACCAGCGCGAGCGCATCGAGACGGGGTGGGGGTAGCGAGGCCGACCATCGGGAGGCCTCGGAACGAGCGAGCGGTGAAACCGCGAGCAGCAGGGGAACCGGCAGACCGCACCGGGACTCCGGCACCGACCGCACGCGGTAGTGGAAACACGTAAGACTCGGGGCGTCCACCTCCGGGTATGAGCAAACAGGAGCCACCCGAGCACGGATCGGACGCGGAGGCTGACGGCACACAGGGCGGCAAACCCGACGACCTGCCCAGCGCCGAAGTGACCGAGGGCGTCGACCGCGCGCCCCACCGGGCGATGTTCCGGGCGATGGGCTACGACGACGCCGACCTGTCCTCGCCGATGGTCGGTCTCGCCAACCCGGCGGCGGACATCACCCCCTGTAACGTCCACCTGGACGAGGTCGCCGAGGCCGCCTACGACGCCATCGACGCGGGCGACGGCATGCCCATCGAGTTCGGCACCATCACCATCTCGGACGCCATCTCGATGGGTCACGAGGGCATGAAGGCCTCGCTCATCTCGCGGGAGGTGATCGCCGACTCCGTCGAACTCGTCAGTTTCGGCGAGCGCATGGACGGCCTGGTCACCATCGGCGGCTGTGACAAGAACATGCCGGGGATGATGATGGCTGCCATCCGGACCGACCTGCCCTCCGTGTTCCTGTACGGCGGGTCGATCATGCCCGGCGAGCACGACGGCCGCGAGGTCACCATCCAGAACATGTTCGAGGGCGTCGGCGCCGTCGCCACCGGCGACATGACCGAGGACGAACTCTACGAGATGGAACAGCACGCCTGTCCCGGCGCCGGTTCGTGTGGCGGGATGTTCACCGCCAACACGATGGCCTCTATCTCCGAGACCATCGGCTTCGCCCCGCTCGGGAGCGCGAGCGCCCCCGCCGAGGACGACGAGCGCTACGACGAGGCACGCCGCGCGGGCGAACTCGCCGTCGAGGCCGTCGAACAGCGCCGTCGGCCCTCGGATTTCCTGACGCGGGCGTCCTTCGAGAACGCCATCGCGCTGCAGGTCTCGGTCGGCGGGTCGACCAACGCCGTCCTTCACCTGCTCGCGATGGCCGCCGAGGCCGGCATCGAGTTGGACATCGAGGACTTCAACGAGGTCAGCGCCCGCACGCCCAAGATCGCCGACCTCCAGCCCGGCGGCGAGAAGTTCATGACCGACCTCCACGAGGTCGGCGGCGTCCCGGTGGTCCTCCGCGAACTCCTCGAGGCGGACATGCTCCACGGCGACGCACTCACCGTGACGGGCAACACTATCGCCGAGGAGGTCGAGGCGGCCGACCCGCCCAGGATCGCGGACCTGGACGTCGACTTCCTCAACACCGTCGACGACCCGATCCACGAACGGGGTGCCATCCGCATCCTCTCCGGGAATCTCGCACCCGACGGCGCCGTCATCAAGATCACCGGCGAGGACCACCTCCACCACGAGGGCCCCGTCAGAGTGTTCGAGGAGGAGACGCCCGCGATGAAGTACGTCCAGGAGGGCAACGTCGAGTCCGGCGACGTCATCTGCATCCGCAACGAGGGGCCCCGCGGCGGGCCCGGCATGCGCGAGATGCTCGGCGTCACCTCTGCGGTGGCGGGCCAGGGTCACGCCGACGACGTCGCCCTCTTCACCGACGGGCGCTTCTCCGGCGCCACCCGCGGGTTCTCTATCGGCCACGTCGCCCCCGAGGCGTTCGTCGGCGGCCCGATCGCCGCCCTCGAGGACGGCGACACCGTCACCGTCGACGTCGACGAACTGGAACTGTCCGTCGACCTCTCCGAGGCGGAGATCGAAGAGCGTCTCGAGGACCACGACCCCGACGCCAACTACGAGACGGGCGTGCTCGCCAAATATCACCGCGACTTCGGGTCCGCCGCCAACGGCGCCGTCACCAACCCCGGCGCGCAGTGGGACTGAACGCGAAACAACCCGCCGAACGACGGGGCAATTCTCCGCGAAACTCCCTGCTCGCGGTCCGACCGGCCCGCGGCAGTCGCCCGGTTCAGACGTACCTGAACCAGTCGTCGTGGCCCTCCAGTTTGCCCTCGACGAGTTCGAAGAACTCGGTCTGGATCTCGTCGGTGACGGGGCCTTTCGTGCCGGCGCCGACGACGTTGTCGTCGACGCTGCGGACGGGCGTGACTTCGGCGGCAGTGCCCGTAAAGAAGAGTTCGTCGGCGGTGTAGAGTTCGCCCCGGGAGATCGTGGCGCCGTCGTGGACGGGATAGCCCAGGTCGCGGGCGAGTTCGATGGCGGTCTGGCGGGTGATCCCGTCGAGGATCGACTCGGCGAGGCCGGGCGTGTAGATCTCGCCGTCGCGGACGA
>JAZKRZ010000131.1:0-9257 GCA_036626395.1 Haloarculaceae archaeon | reverse complement strand
CACAGGAACTGTCCTCGCTCGTCGGCCGCTACGGCAAACACCTCTCGGGCAGCGATGTCTCCGAGATGGCGGGGGCGGAGAACGGCCACGGCACCCTCGACAGCCTGGACTTCGACGCCGAGACGCGCGAGTTGCTCGGCCTCGACGACATCGCCGAGATCCTCGGCGAGATAGACGAGGAGGCCCAGGTCGACATCGACGCCATGGAGGAGGAAGCCCAGGCCATCAAGGAGGGCGGCGGTCTGGACCCCGACGAGGCGGTCGGCGGGGTGGAGAGTGTCCCGGACGGCGAGTCCGAAACCGAAACCGAGTGACCGCCCGTCGCCCCGACGAGCGCACACTTTTCCCACGGCGAGGCGATGGTCCGGTATGGTCTCCCGAGATACGACAGTCCACGCCGCCGTCGTCACAGTGTCTGTCGCCGCCCTGCTCGCGCTAGGCTGGGCGTTTCCGGACGTAGCGCCCCCGGTTCTGACGCTCGCCCTGCTGGTTCTCTACGGGTTCGTCCTCGCAGGCGCGCATCTCTTTCTCGCCTGGCGGGGCGAGGGCGGCGCGGTCCCCGTCTCCTCGCGGTGGCGTTTCGTCGGCGTGGTGGCGGGCGTACTGGTGCTGGGCGGAATCTCGCTTCTGACTGACCCCGTCTCGCTCGGCCCGGTGTCGTCGGATTCCGTCCTCGCTGCCCTGGCCGTGGCCGGCATCCTTGCCTACTGGCTGCTGGAGGCCCGGTCCGGGTACGCGGATGCGAGCGACGGGTCGTGATACTGTCGGACACAAGTACGTGAACACGCTCGCCGGGAACACGCTATCGAAACGCCCGTTCCCGGTCGAACGAGCCACCGACGGTGGCCTCACGTGTGTCCGACAGTACGAGTTGGAGCGCCGGGAGCCGACGGGTCCGGCACGTCGTCGGTACCGACGTGTGGTCCCCGATAGCGGGCGAGAGACCCTGTCCAGGGTCGCTGTATCCCCCGTAAACCGACGCGTCCGGGACACCCGCCAAATAATTCTAAATGAACATAACAACTAATGTGGAGTGTATTGTGGGTTAGCTATGGGACTACTTGACAGGGTTTTCGGCGGGTCAGACGAGGAACAGGAACCGACACACGAGTGCCAGACGTGCGGGAACACCTTCGACGGGAGTCGGGTCGCCTGTCCGAGTTGCGGTGGCGATGTCGACCCGATAGACGGGTAAACAGTCGAGAGGTGGGCAGGCGTTTCCCGGGGGAGCGCCGTGAACGGAAGCGGTGTCCGGAGCGACTGCATTCGCCAGTAGCGGGGTCTCACATCCCGCGTGTTGCGACCGCGAGTCACCGCGTGCGTCGGGAGTCCTCGGCCGGCCCGCTGGGAGTGAGGTCTACCGCACTCGGTCCGTTCGACGCGAGCGGGTCCCGTGGTTCCATTCCGGCAGGACAGCACCGCACTGCGTCGCTCCCTGCGGTCGCTCGCCTGCGCGCCTCCTCTCTCGCGCGGCGCCGTCTCGCCACGAGTGGCTCGTCGGCGCGCGCCACCGTGGTCCGTCCAGCGCACTCACGCCGTACTGACCGACGGGTTTCAGACCACCTGGTTGGGCAGGTCGGCCCACTCGCCGGACTCCTCGGCCGCGTGGACGGCGTCGGCGACGATGTCGGCGAGTCGCTCGAAGTACGCGGGGGTGTGACCGGCGTTGTGCGGGGTTATCAGGACGTTCTCGAACCCCCAGAGCGGGTGGTCCTCGGGGAGCGGTTCGGGGTCCGTGACGTCGAGTGCGCCACCCCGAATCGAGTTCCCGCGGAGCGCCTCGACCAGGGCATCGGTGTCGACGACGCCGCCGCGGGCGACGTTGACGAGGACGGCGTCCGGCGGCATCGTCAGGAACGCCTCCGCGTCTATCAGGTGTTCTGTGGCGTCGGTCAGCGGGCAGGCCAGCACGACGTAGGCGGCGTCACCGACCGCCTCGTAGACCTCGTCGTACCCGTACACCTCGTCGGTCGGGCCGCCTTTCTCGGGCGTGTAGCGCACGCCGACGGTGTGGACGTCGAAGGCCTCCAGGCGGTCGACGACGCTCCGGCCGATGGGCCCCATCCCCACGACGGCGACGGTCGACCCGGTGAGCTCGTGCACCTGGTGGGAGCGCCACTCGCGGCGCTCCTGGCGCCGGCGCGATTCCAGGAAGTCCCGCGCGAAGGCGAGGACCGCGCCGAGGGCGTACTCGCTGACGTTGGGGGCGTGGACGCCGGAGGCGTTCGTGACGGCGACGCCGCGCTCCCGCAGGGCGTCCAGCGGCAGGTGGTCGACGCCAGCGTACGAACAGGCGAACAGGCGGAGGTTCCCGGCGCGGTCGAGCAGCGCCTCGTCGGCGTCGAGTCCGGCGACCACCTCCGCCCCGGGGAGCAGGTGGCGCTCGGCTTCTGGGGTCGCGGCGTAGGCCACCTCGCGGTCGGGCAGTCGCGCGTCGAGCGCGTCGACGTAGTCGTCGGGGGGGATACCGTGAATGTTCTGGCGGAGCACCACCACGTCCGGGTCGGGGCTCATGGGCGGGCCCGACGGGGCGCGCGGGCAAAAAACCGGGTCTCCGGCGGCCGCGACGTGACCACCGGCCGGTCACGCGACGTAGCGGAAGACGTACCGCGCGACGCCGACGACGTAGGCGAGTATCCAGAAGAGGACGTAGCCGAAGACGCCGATCCGGAGGCGACCCCGCCAGTGGTCCATTGTGTCGCCGCCGATCTCGTCGAGCAGGAGGTCCTCGTCGTAGTCGTTGTAGAGGTCGTGGCGGCGCTTGGCCCGGAAGATGCGGACGATCCCCGTGAACCCGAAGACGAGCATGGCGTAGGCCTGCAGGCCCAGGAACGCGTGGACCACCGTGAACCCGCCGAGCTGGTCCAGCAGTCGCGGCGCCATCCAGCCGAGCATCGGGACTGTGGTCAGGGTCAGCCCGGTGACGACGAACTTCAGGTGGTGCACGAGGACGCCCCAGGTCACGGGCTCGGTCTCGATGATGTACCACGCGCCGTAGGCGAAACAGGGGAAACTCAGCGTCACCGACGCCAGCACCACCGTCGCCACCAGCGCGTCCGACACCATATCGGCGCTTACCGCCGTCCGCGCTAAAACGTGCCGACTGCCGTCGCCGGCGGAACGTCCGGTGACCGACCGTCACCCTGACGTTCACGGGCGCCTAACCGCCGTCAATGACTGACACCTCCGAGGAGGAGGGGAGTGCCGACGGGACCACCGCGACCGAGGGGTCCGTCGCGACCGCGGACCCGCCCGACAGCGACGAGCACGACCGCGGCGAGGAGGAGGCGGACCTGGAGGCGCTCCGGCAGGAGGTCGAAGAGAAGTACGATTTCGACGACTTCGGGCCCCAGGACATGGCCCGGATGACCGGCGAGGAGTGGGAGGCGGCGTTCGACCCCGAGACCTGGATCACGGGCGAGGCGTTGCTCGACCGCGTCGAGGCGGAACTGAACCAGCGGGTCGCCGACCGGGATGTCTTCGCCCGTGTCGAGCGCCGGGAGGGGCGTATCGTCGCCTACTCCGACACCGGTTACGCGACCGTCTACGCCGACGGCAGCGTCGAGGGGCGCGGGACCGTCCTCCGGGACGTCAAACCGACCGTCGCGCTCTGCTCGATGGAGTCGTACGACCCGCCGGAGAACCCGCCCGAAGCCGAACTCCCCGCCCCCCAGGAGGTACCCGAGGGGAGCGGTCGACTGGGCAACTGGATGCTCCAGGCGGTCGCCGGGGCGCAGGTGCTGGCGGGGGTGGTCCTCGTCGGCGCGTGGCTGTTGATGACCGTCGGCGTGCTCGCGCCGCCGGGCGGTGCGAGCGTCCGGTCGCTGAACGTCATCGGGATGCTCGTCGCCGGCCTGCTCTTTCTCGCCATCGGGGTCTTGCTCTTCACGGTCGTGGCCAACGCCCGCCTGTCCGACCGGTTCCGGGCCGAGGAGTACCGCAACCGCCTGCGGGCGATCGACCTCGAACCCGGCGAGCGCCCGGAGTTCCTCCCCGAGGAGGACCGCGAGGCGCTGACCGAGGGCGAGGCCAGCGCGGAGACGGCCGGCGACGCGACCGGGCCCGACCGCGGCGTCGACGAAGAGCCCTCCGGCGGCGCCTGAGCGCGGTCGGCGGCGGACGCGAACGCGACGCGGGTCGGCGGGGTCACGGGAGCGTTCTCGGGACGTGCAGACCCGAACAGTCTCGGGACTCCCGTCGCCGAAACCGCGTGCCTGCGCGCGTATTCGGTGGGTTTATACAAATCCGGTCCGGAGTTTCGCCTGCTATGGATAGACGGGACTTTCTGCGAACCGCCGGCGGGGTCGCCGGCGGTGCGACCGCTGCGTCGGCCGCGGCGGGAACCGCCGCGGCCCAGGAAGGCGGGGGCGGGACGACACGGCCCGAGTTCCCGGGGTACGTCGACGGCGCCGCTGGCGGGGAGTATTCCGACGAACGCGGCAACTCGGAAGTGACGGTCGAGGTCGGGGCCGGGTCCAACCAGGTCGCGTTCGCGCCGACGAAGGTCTGGGTCGACCCCGGGACGACGATCAATTTCGAGTGGGTGTCGAACGGCCACAACGTGCTGCCGAACAGCCAGCCCGAGGGCGCGGGCTGGTCGGGGCACGACCCGCTCGAGGACGAGGGCTTTAGCTACTCCCACACCTTCGAGACCGGCGGGATGTACACCTACTACTGTGCGCCCCACGAAGCCCTGGGGATGGTCGGAGCCGTCGCGGTCGGCGGCGACGTCCCGACGGTGACGACCGGTGGCGGCGGTGGCGAAGTCGACCCCGAGGAGATGGGCGTGCCGTTTCATCCCCATTACGTCGGCGTCGCGACCATCGTGATGATGGTCGTCTCGCTCCTCTTTACGTTCTTCCTGCTGAAATACGGGGAGTCACCACACGCCAGCGGAGGGAACAACTGATGTCATCGACAGGTAGCAACTACGGCGACATTCACCGCTACGAACCGGCACGGGAGAGCACGGCCGCGGCCGTCGGCATCGTCCTGCTGACGCTCGTCGAGATCGTCTTCGTCAGCCTGTTCACCTACGGGCTGGTCAACGGCTGGGGCCGCAGTCCGACCGGCAACATGTACCTCGGCGGGATACTCGCGGTCATCTTCGTCGACCTCGCATTCATCCTGTTGCTGTACCGCAAGGAGTTCCTGCCGGACGTGATGATCGTCAAGAAACGACGTCGCAAGTGGGAGGACCTGTACATCCGCGAAGACCAGGTCGACGGCACGCCGTTCGCCGAGGGCGACCCCTGGGAGAGCGTGAAACGAGCGGTCTACCCCTACTACAAACGATAAGCATGCCACTGGACGAAGACAAGTATCCCGAAGAGACCGGCCGCCGACGGTTCGTCAAGGGCGTCGTCGGGAGCGCGGCGCTGGCCAGCGTCGGCACCGGCGGCGCCGCGGCTGTCAACACTACTACCTCCGCCTCGGGCGGGGGCGGCGGTCCGACGCAGTACGTCGCCATCGAGAACATCGACGGGCCCGCGCCGCGCGGGATGCCCGTCATCCCAATCGAGGTGAACGGTTCGGGCGAACTCGTCGGGGTGTTCCCCGAGGCGACCACCGAGGAAGTCGGCGGCGTCGAACGGACCGTCGCCGAGACGGACGTGGGCGGGACCACCTACTCCTCGCAGTGGTTCCAGTACTGCGGCGTCGAGCAGTACGAGGGCGCCCAGCCCGAGGCCGACGCCGACAACGTGTTCCGTGCCGCCTCGGGCGAGAGCTACGAGTGGCAGTCGGACATCGAGGCCGGCGAACCCCTGACCGTCGACATGTTCGACGACTACGAGTCCTGGGGCAACGGCATCGGCCGGTCCGGGCTCGGCAAACCGGGATCGGCGCGCTGGCGCTCGGAGGCCGAAGGGGTCAAGACCATGCCGGTCCAGGTGCTCCGGACGCCCGAACTGCCGAAGATGATAAACGGCGAACAGGGGTTCCGCGACTACAGTTCGATTCCCCAGGGCGTCCGGGACTTCCTGGAGGCGGCCACCGAGGAGAACGTCATCGCGTGGCTGAACAAGTGCACGCACTTCTGTTGCGTGCCCAGTTTCAAGCAACTGGCGGGCAGCACCAACTTCGGTGGCGCCGACGGGTCCTACTGTCAGTGTCACCAGTCTGTCTACGACCCGTTCGCGCCGGTGTCGACCCAGTTCATCGCGCGCCCGCGACCCACGGAGTAACAATGAGTCTGAAAAAACCCGACGAACACGACCACGCGGCCTGGATGGAGCGGCGCGAGTTGACCGCCATCGAGGAGTTTTACCTCATGGCGTTGATCTGGCTCGACAAGCGACTCCGGGTCGTCGACTACCTGGAGATCCTGGAGAACCTCTACTACAAGGTCAACTTCCAGATGCCCAAGAGCCACACAGAACAGTACAACCTCGACAACAAGTTCTGGTACTGGTACCCGCTGTACGCGCTCGGGTCCTTTTCGACGGTCGCGTACATCGTCGCCGCGATAAGCGGCGCCCTGCTGGGCTTTTATTACGCCCCGGGCGCCGGCGCTTCCAACGGCGAACCAGCGCTGGCGTACAACACCATCACGTTCATCATGACCGACCTGAACTTCGGTTTCTTCCTGCGGTCGCTGCACCGCTGGTCGGCGCAGGTGATGGTCGCCGCCGTCTTCCTGCACATGCTGCGAGTCTACTTCACGGGCGCGTACAAGGAGCCCCGCGAGCTCAACTGGCTCATCGGGATCGCGCTTATCTCGCTGACGATGGTCTTCGGGTACACGGGCTACCTGCTGCCCTGGGACCAGCTCGCCTTCTGGGCCGGCCAGATCGGCGTCGAGATGAGTCTCTCCATCCCGCTCATCGGGGAGTGGGTAGCCCAGTTGCTGTTCGGCGGGTTCACCCTCTCCCAGTCGACGGTCCAGCGGATGTACGTGTTGCACGTGTTCTTCCTCCCGTTCATCGTGACGGGGGTCATCGCCGTGCACATCGGCATCGTCTGGATGCAGGGCATCGCGGAACCACACTGAACCATGAGCGACGACGACAACTCCGAGGAAGTTCGCACGGACGGCACGGGCATCGTTCCGCCGGACGACGAGACGCCCACCTGGAGCGAGCGCAAGGCACGCTCCCAGGGGCTCTCCCGGCTGACCTACGAGTACTTCGAGCGGGCGCGCCGCGAGGACCAGGACCTGCGCCAGCAGTCGAGTTACGTCGAACGGGACGTGCTCGCGTTCCCGACCTGGCCACACGAGATGATCCGCAACCTCGCGCTGGTCAGCTTCTTCGTCGGGATGATCATCTTCCTGTCGGCGGCACTGCCGCCCCACATCGGGCCGCCCGCCGACTCCTCGTCGACGCCGGCGGTCATCCTGCCCGACTGGTATCTCTACTGGTCGTTCGGCCTGTTGAAACTCGGGCCGCTCAATCCGGATATCAGCCTGCTCGGCGGGCAGAAGCTGCTGGCCGACCGGACCTACGGCGTGCTCGCAAACGTCGTGGTCGTCGGGTTCGTCGCCATGGTGCCGTTCCTGAACAAGGGCGCGGCCCGTCGCCCGGTCGAACAGCCCTTCTGGGCGGCCGTCGGGGTGTCCGGCGTCGTGTTCGCGTTCACAATCGCCGGGCTCTCGGTCAAGAACCTGGCGCCGATGGACTCGCACGTCCTGTTCGACCTGACGTTCCTGTTGCCCCTCGTGGCCGCGTTCCTGACATACGCGGTGCTCCGGTCGATGCGCGAGGGGTACATGTTCAACCTCAACCGCCGGTACTACCGCCTGCGCCCGCCCAAGTAGATGGCCACCGACCCCGCGGACGGCGACGCCGCCGACGGTGACGCGCCCGACCCCGACACACGGAGCGTGGCCGTCCCGACGCGCGTGTACAAGTCGGTGACTGTCTTCTCGACGCTGTTCGCCGTCCTGACCGTGGTGGTGGGGTTCGTTCTGCTCGATGCCGCCACGAAGCGTGCGAGCGTCTCGCTGGCCGAGGCCGACCCCGTGCTGGCGCTGGCCGGGCTGGGGTCGATCGTGCTCGGAACCGTGACCTACGCGTTCTCGACGCGGTTCAAGGCAGAAGAAATGGGAAACGCTAAAGACGCCGACGACGAACCTTCAAACAATGGCTGACGAATTCGCCAAAGGGCTGGCGGTCTTCATGGGCGCCGGGCTGGCGTGGCTGACGCTGGCGGGCTGGTACCGCACCCCGAGTTTCGAGGGTGACGGCGTCCAGCTCGTCGCACAGGCGCCCGAAGCGACCAGCATCTACGGGACTATCGGCATCGTCCTTATGGACGTGATGGCCTGGTTCGCGGTCATCGGCGCGCTGACCTTCTGGGTCGTCGTCCCGCTGCTCGAACAGACCCGGAGCACGCTTGACGAACGCGGCAGCTGAACGCTGTCGCCTCGTCACGCTTTCGACGTCGACCCGTAGCGCTGACGGGGTCTGTGGGGTGGGAGAGTCTCTCCCGTCGAAGATTTCCTTTCACGTTCTCTCACCGTTCGGCGGCCGTTCAGTGCGTTTTGCGAACGTAACGCTACGAGTTATATCAAATTACGGTGGTATCGAATAGACCGTGCTGACTCGATGGAAACGCTGCTACGCCATGCGAGCGTGAAACAAGACATGGGGCGCAAGAGACCGACCTGTATTCCGTGCCACAGAGCACGTCGTGCTGACTGGTCCGTGTGCGAAAGAAGCCGAGTCATGGGCGTTACAGCCCGGATGCCGCGAGTCGGGCGACTCGCGGATCGAGGGGAGCATCTCGAAACGTGGATCAGGTCGTGTTCGGTGGTTGCTCGTTCAGGCTGCAAATACCGCTGTACACACCTGCAACGATGAGTATCTGAGTCGGTTCTACGAGCGGCTAGCGAACCGGAAGAACTCACAAAAAGCGATCGTGGCAACAGCTCTGAAGATGCTAGTCTCGATCTATCACATGCTTGATCGAGACGAGGTATACGATCCGCCAGGTGTGAGTTCGTAGAGGAGGGAACTGATACTGTCGGACACAAACGAGGCAACTGTCGGTGGCTCGTTCGACCGGGAACGGGCGTTTCGATAGCGTGTTCCCGGCAAGCGTGTTCACGTACTTGTGTCCGACAGTATGAGGGCCGCCGAGCGGCGGCCCTCGGTGGCCGGCCGAGGCCCTCCGTGAGCGACTGCTCTCGCCGGACAGCAATCGCACCGCATCACGATAGGGGCCGCCCGTCGGCTGTGGCAGTAGCAGACTCCGAGACGGCGTATTGACCTCCTCCACGCCCTGAAGGACGTGGAATCCGACCATCGGATTTCCGC
>JAZKRZ010000130.1:0-9341 GCA_036626395.1 Haloarculaceae archaeon | reverse complement strand
CAGTGACGCGATAGCCGCCCGGTCGTAGGCGCGAAACCCGCTCTGGGTGTCGTGGACGAAATCACGCGGGTGGACGCGGCCCAGACTCAGGTTCGTGAGGACGTTGATGACGGCCAGACCCGCGCGACGAACCAGGGGAAACGCCGTCCGGGACCCCTCGACGTAGCGACTGCCGATGACGACTTCGGCGCCGGTGTCAGCCTGTCGTTCGACCAGTCTGGGGATGTCGGTGGCGTCGTGCTGACCGTCGGCGTCCATGAGGACCAGGTGCCGGGCGTCCAGTCGGTCGGCTTCCTTGAACACGGTCTTGAGCGCGCCGCCGTACCCGCGGTTGCGGCGGTGTTCGACCAAGAGCGCGCCGGCCGCACGGGCGACCTCGCCCGTCTCGTCGGCGCTCCCGTCGTCGACGACGATCACGATGTCGGCGTACTGGCTGGCCTGGCGGACCACGTCGCCGACCGTCTCGGCGGCGTTGTACGCGGGAATCCCGACGACGACGTGGGGGTGTTCCGCGGGCGTCGACCAGGACTCGGGGATCGCCTCGACGCCGAACCCGGCGTGTTCGAACGCCGCGGCCGTCCGCTCGTAGTCGATGCGCGGCGCGCTCTCGGACTGGACGAAGAGCCCGGGGAGCCCGTCGGCCACGGCACGCTGTTCGAGTCCGGCCCGCAGCGCGAGCGGTCCCAGCTCGCTCTCGGGTGGGTCGACCACGACGCCCCCCAGCGACTCACACAACCGGGCTGTCCCTTCGTTCGCCTCGTCGACGTACGTGACGTAGACCGCGTGGCCCCGACCGCGCGCCCGGGCGACGGTCCGGAGGACCGCCTCGTGGTTCTCGGGAGTCGCGACGACCCCCACTGCAGGGACCGAGGTGAGTTCCCTGACACCCTGCTGGCTCGTGTCGGGTTCGAGGCCGCCACCGCCGTCGGGGACGAACAGCTCCTCGTCGCCGCCCGGACCGACGAGCCAGGTGTCGCCGTCGCCGTCACCCCGCGCCGACGGAACGCGGTAGACGTCCTCACCGTCCCACCACAGCGCCGCCGGCATCGGTCGGTTCCCCTCCTCCGCGACGAACGGGACGACCGAGACTACGTCGGGGACAGGTAGCGCACTCGCATCCGGGCCGTCTGTTCCGTCCGCCTCGGCCACAGCCGCGTACGTGACCGACACCCATTCGTCCGGATTGAGGACGACCTGACACTCCAGACGGGTGAACGGACATGTCGCTCGCTGGCCGTCCGTCCGGGCCTGCCGACTGACGACCGCCCATTCCGCCGGGATGTCGTCGAAAAAGCGCACCAGGACCGGGACCGACTGGGAGGAGGTAACCGTCAGCGTAACCTCCGTCACCGCCTCGTCGACAGCGGTGGCTTTCTTCAGTTCGACGCCCGATTCGCGCACGCTTCCGTCTAGTCCGCGCTCGTGTCTCATCGTGGTATCCCCACCCCCTGGCGTTCGGTCGCCGGCGCCCACCCGGGACACCATCGGTGACCGTGACCGCCCGCAGGTGTTTTCTTACGTCCAGAACGGCGACAGCCGTCTTAACCCTTTGTCCCGGTGCTGACCCACGGGAACGCTCTATCATCACCTCTGCTGTCACGAACGGGCAGAAAGACGGCAGCCACGCTCGGGTCACCTATCGACGGGGCTCACACCGACTGGACGATGGCCCAGACTTCGTAGACGGCGAACGCGCCGAAGCCGACGACGAGCGCGGCGCCGGCGTAGCGCAGTCGGCGGCGCCACCGCGGGTCGACCGTATCACTCGCCGTGGCCTCGAACATCACGACGAAACCGATGAGCGAGACGACGTAGAAGAGGACCAGCGAGAAGGCGTCCAGCGCGACCAACACCGGCACCGACCCGACAGTCCAGCCGATCCACAGGCGGACGAACCATAGGCGTCGGTCGACCATACGTCCCGTGGCCGACGCCCCCGTGTAAGCGTTTCGCCGGCGCGAGCCACAACAGTCCCACTAGTTATACTGTCGGACACAAGTACGTGAACACGCTCGTCGGGAACACGCCAGCGAACCGCCCGTTCCCGGTCGAACGAGCCACCGACGGTGGCCTCACTTGTGTCCGACAGTATTACTTTTCGCCCGCGGGCCGTGACAGTACCGACACTGTCCACCCCACAGCACCTCATCGCACGCCGGCGAGGTCCAGCGAAAGCAGTTTGTCCCGTGGCGGTGTAGCGGCGGGCATGGCATCGCCACGGGTGAGCGTGGTTGTCCCGACATACAACCGCCCGGACAAACTTCGTCGGGCCGTCGAGACGGTTCAGGAACAGACCTACCAGCCCGTGGAACTCGTCGTCGTCGACGACCACTCCGAGACGCCGGCCACCGACGCGCTGGCCGGCCTCGACCTCTCGGCGCTCGACGCGGTGACCACCGTCCGCCACGAGGAAAACCGGGGTGCCAACGCCGCCCGGAATACGGGCATCCGCAGGGCCTCGGGGGCGTTCGTGGCCTTCCTCGACGACGACGACCGCTGGGAACCCGAGAAGCTCGCCCGGCAGGTCGCGGCTCTCGAGGCCGGCGGCGACCGCGTTGGCCTCGTCTACACCGGCGCGCGCTACGTCTACCCCGACGGCGAGCGCGTGATCGTCAACGACGAAAGCGGCGACCTCACGCGCGCTATCCTCGCCGGTGAGACGGGGATTGCCGAGTTCTCGGCGGTGATGGTCCGTGCGAGCGTCATCGAGCGTGCAGGCCTCCCCGACGAGCGCTTCCCCAGCTGGCAGGACCTGGAGTGGTTCCTCCGGCTGTCGCTGCACTGCGAGTTCCTGGCGGTCCCGGAGCCGCTGACTGTCCGGCACTGGGACCACACCGGACGTATCGGCGAAGACTTCGAGCGCCGCCGCGACGTCTCCTTTCCCCTCCTCGTCGAGAAACACCGTGATCTGGCCCGCGAGTACGGCCTCGAACGCCGCTTTATGGCCTCGCTCCTGGAGACGCTGGTCATGGACGCCGCACGGGACGGCTACTACCGCGAGGCCCGCCGGTTGGCCCTGAAAACCATCCAGACCGATCCGACCACGCTGACCGCCTGGCTCTACCTCTTTGCGTGTCTCGGTGGCGGCCTGACCTATCGCCCCGCACAGCGACTGATGGCGGTCGCACAGACGGCCGGATCGAGCGACTGACGCCCCCGGACCAGGTGGGCGGCGTCCGGGAGTATCCGCCGTGTCACATCGGCTGTTCGTACAGCCCGACCGCCCAGTGGTCGCCGAAGAGCGGTTTCCCAAGCCCGACGTTCCCGTCGACGACACAGAGCCACCGGTCGCCGACGAGCCAGGCGTCGATATGGTGCATCCGGCCGGAGTTCCAGCCCAGCCCTCCGGACGGCCCGAGCGTCACTTCCGGCGTCGCGGGTCGGTCCGCGTAGGCGTCGACCGAGAGCTCAGTGACCTCGTAGGCCCGGACCTTGTGTCCGTAGTAGCGAGCACAGTCCTGGAAAAAAACGACGAAGCCGTCGGCGGTACGAACTGGCCGCCCACCCGGTCGCGCTGCTTGTGGACGGCCGGTCACCACCGGGTTGTCCGGGTGTGGCGTCCAGTCGTCCGCGACGAGTCGGTCCGAGCGGAACGCGCACAGTTCGTCGTCCTCGCCGCCCACAAGCCCCCACCACTGCCCCCCGTGTCTGAACACGACGCAGTCGTGTAGCTCTCGGGCAAGCGAGATCGGGGTCGCGACTGGTTCCCACTCGTCGGGGAAGGAGCGAGCGCGGTAGAGCGTGAAATCGGCGGGTTCGCCTGGCCGTTCGGACCAGGGTTCCGGGAGCATGTAGCGGTCGCCGTCCCACTCGAAGACATAGGGAAACGCGACGTGGATACCCGGATCGAGGACGACACCGTCGTAGCGCCAGGTCGCGCCGCGGTCGTCACTGTGCAACGCGGCGATGGCCGCTGGCGGCGTCCGTCGTGGGCGAAACACCTCGACGAACAGATGCCAGCGGCCCGCGGTCGGAAACAGGAACGGGTCCGCCACGAACGAGACGTCCGCTCCGAGGTCCGACGCCGTCAAGACCGGATTCGGCGCGGCCGGTTCGGGCGCGAGCGGCGCCGCGACCTTCGCGTCCGTGCTCGCGATCACTCTTGCGCCCCGCGCAGGCGGCCGATAGTCGGGGCCGCCTGCGCCGAAACTCGCGGGGATACGATGGTGGGCCCACTGGCCCGCGCGCCACCTGGCACCTCTGGCGGCGTCCGCCGACCGGGGCAGGTCGCGGCTGTCGCTCTCGTCCGTCATCGCCGCGCCTGGACTGCCCGGTAACAGCGACGAGCGATTCTGTAGGCGGCGAACCGCGACGGTGCGATCCCTCGCTCCCAAGTGAGCACCGGGACCAGGCGGCTCCCGTACTGGCGCTTGTGGACGAACCCGCCGTCAGCCGGGTCCGCGACCGACTCGCCGATGTTGTACCGTTCATAACCCTCGCTGCTGGCGTACTCGATGGCGTGCTCGTGCATGACGCCCGCCGGGTGATAGTCAACGTCCGCGCTATATCCCGCCAAATAGGGGTGAAGCTCGTCCCGCTCCTCGTCGAGGACGTTCAGGTGCCAGCCGACCGCCTCTCCCTCGGAGTCGACGCGCAGGAGCTGCAGTCGGTCACCACAATGGTCGGCCAGTCCACGGACGAACGCGGCTGGGAAGCGGGGGGCATCGAGGCGGTCCATCAGTTCGGTGTAGTACTCGTAGAACGCGTCTATCGGTTGTCGGTCCGGGTCGACTTCCGTGACCGTCAACCCGTTCTTGCGTGCCTGCTGGATCTCCCGGCGACGACTCGCGCTGAACCTCGCCACGACCTCCTCTAGGGGACAGTCGACGTCCACGACCATCTGGCCCGTGAGCGCCGAGAGAGTGTAGCCCCGCTCGTCGAGGACGGTCGCGGCGCGGACGTGTCCAGGGTCGATCGCCCGGATCCTGTGTGCCCAGATGTCGCTGTCGAGGGCCGCGCGGACGCCATCGATGAGGCGGTGGGTCACGGCCGGTTCGTCGGTGACTGCGAGCGGCCCGCCGAACCCCGGCTGGGAAGAGACGAGCTCGCGCGGTGTGAACCGCTCGAACGCAGTCGGAACCCGTACCCCGGTGTCGAGGGTGCCGACGAACCCGGGGAGGAGCCCGACCAGCGACCCGTCACGGAACGCCACAACGTGGCGCGACTGGCGGTCCGTCCCGCGCTCGACCGCGCGGAGCCAGCCGGTACGGTGGAACACCGACCCGACCGGGGACTGCTCGACGAGGTCGTTCCACTGGCTCGCCGGCACCGTCTCGACGTTCGTGTGCACCTCGACTGCGATGTCTGCTGTCATACCCGACAGTCGCCCTCGCGCCCGCCTCGGTTGTCGCTACCCCTTGGCGCCTGTGGGCGTCCGTCGTCGTGCGTTGGAACCACGGGTACTACCGGTCGTTCTCCGGTCGAGGAGATAAGGCTTTGTCCCCGCCGGCCAGCCGTCGCGTCCGGTCGACTCGCCACGAGTCGAGGGCGGATCTGATATGTATGGGCCCGGCGTATCCCTGGGAGATGACGACCGCAATCCCGACCGGCGACGGGGACGTGACTGGAGGTTGCCCTCGTCGGAGGTCCGACGGCGCGGTTCGTGGGAGCGGATAGTGACCCAAGCGGCGCCCGCAGTGAGCGTCGTCGTCTGTACGCGCTCGCAACCCGAGGAACTCGACTGCCTCGCGGTGCTGGAGGCCCAGCCCTTCGACGACTACGAGGTAGTTCTCCGCGACGACCCCGGCATATCCCGGGCCCGCAACGCAGGCGTCGAGGCCGCCCGGGCAGACCGGATCGTCTTCGTCGACGACGACGCCGTCCCACACGAGAACTACCTCCCGGCCGTCGTCGACGCGCTCGACGAGAACCCGGTCGTCGCGGGTCGGGTCTTCCATCCCGGCGACGGGGTCGTCTCGCACTTCTGTGGCGGGTACGACAGGGGTGACGAGCGCCAATACCTCACGCCCGAACCCGGGTCGTTCCGGCGCGGGTCGACCGGCGTCACAGGCTGTAACATGGCCTTCCGCCGCGAAGTGTTCGACACCGTGGGAGGGTTCGACGAGCGCTTCCACTGGGGCCACGAGGAGACCGACTTCGTGCGGCGCGCGGTCGCGGCCGGCTATCGCGTCCTCTACGACCCGGCGATGGCCGTCGACCACTGGTACGCCACCTCGATACGGGACTACTGGAAGAAGATGGCCCGGTTCGGACCCGCCGACCTCGCCTGGGACCGGAAGTGGCACACCCCGCTCTCCGAGCGGGTCGTCGAGACGGCACTGCCCGTGCGACTCGGTCCGACGCCCGCCGTCGCCGCCGTCGAGACGGTGGGCAACGTCTACCGGTCGGCGAGCTATCTCCGGGCGTTGCTGGCGGAGTGACCGCCGCTGCTCGTACCGTCGGGCACGAGCGATGGCACAGTTCTGGGGCCCGTTCGACCGGGAAGGAGTCTGTCGGTGGCGTCTCCGACGAGCACGTCCACGTACGCGTGTCCGACAGTATCAGACCACGTCCTCGTAGACGTCGCGGATCGCCTCGTAGACGCGGTCCCAGGCGTACTCCGAGCGGACGAGGTCGCGGTTGCGCTCGCCCGCAGCGCGGCGTTCGTCCTCGTCGGCCAGTATCGACTGGACAGCGTCGGCGACGTCGCCGGCGGTCGGGTGCATCGAGAGCACGCGCCCGTTCTCGGGGTCGCTCACGACGTCGGCGTTCGCACCGGCGGGCGTGGTAACGACGGGCAGGCGGGCGTTCATCGCCTCCAGTAAGACCGTCGAGAGCCCCTCGGACGTGCCGAGCGAGAAGAACACGTCCGAGGCGTGGTAGGCTGCCTTCAGTTCGGCGAACTCGAGGTTCGCGAGGAACCGGACGCGAGCGTCGGCGCGCGCGACGAGCGACCCGACGTACTCGGGGTCGCCCGTCCCGACGACGAGCACCTGCAGGTCCTCGTCGGCGAGGTGGTCTGTCACGGCGTCGATCAACAGTTCCGGTCGCTTCACGTCGACGAGTCGTCCGACGAACAGCAGCACCGGCGTGTCCGGGTCGATACCGTAGCGTTCGCGGAACGCCGCCACCGTCGCCTCGGGCACCTCGTAGGCCTCGGGTTCGATGCCGTTGGGGACGATGGCGACCTGGCCGGGGCGGATCCGGAAGGAGTCGGTGAGGCGTCGGCGCTCCTGGGCCCCTAGCAGAATGATGCGGTCGACCCGGTCCAGTATCCACTGGGCGACGGGCTTGTAGGCGACCCACAGCGCCTTGGAGAGGGGCGTCGTCGTCGGCGTGTGGACGCCGTGGATGGTCATGACGACGTTGGCGTCGGCGGGGAGGGCGGCGACGGCCTCGAGACTCGGAAAGAACCACGGGCTGTGGAGGTGGTAGACGTCCGAGCGGTCGTGGCGGAGACGCCTGAAGAGTTCGACCGAGAAAGGATTGCGGACGACCGAGAAGGTGGTCTTGCAGTAGACGGCGTGCGGGTCGGGTTCGACGGGACTGTCGGGCGAGAGGCTCGCGTCGGTCGTCACCGTCAGTGCGTCGTGGCCGTCGGCCCTGAGCGAGGCGTTGAGCCGGTGGACGTAGTTCTCGATACCCCCGAAAGAGGGGTGATAGACGTGTGCGACCTGCGTGACCCGCATACGCCCCGAACGCAGGGGGCGGTTATATGCGTTCCCGAGGGGCGCTAGCCACGACGCGTGCGGGCAGGGTCTCCCGGCCGACCGGCATCTGTTCCACCCGACCGGCACCTATTTTCACTCGCCGGGCGAAACGAGTGTCATGACAGCGGCCGACGGGCCGACACGGGAATCGGAGGGAGCGGGTCCGGACCGGGTTCGACTGTGGCTGTTCGTCACCGCGCTCTCGGTAGGAGGGGCGGAGCGGACGCTCGTCGACCTGGCGAACGGCCTCGACCACGACCGCTACGACGTGACCGTGTGGACCATCTTCGACCGGAACCCGCTGGCCGATAGCCTGGGGGAAGAGGTCACTCTGCGGACGCTCGACGTCCCGGGGGTCACCTCCGACGACCACGCGTTCGCCGTCGAGGGCGCCGAGAACCCCCTTGACTACGCCCGCGCACCGCTCCGCTTTCTCCGCGTAGTCCGCCGCGAGCGCCCCGACGTGCTCCAGTCGTTTCTCACCTACGACAACCTCCTCGCCCGCGCCGCCCGCCTCGTCGCCCCCGACACCGTCGTGATAACCGGCGTGAGACTCGTCCCTACCGGCGAACACGACCTCGCTCAGCGCCTGGACAACCTCACCACTCGCTTTGCGGACCACATCGTCTCGAACTCACAGTCGGGTGCCGAGTTCGCGCGCGACTGCTGGGTCCCCGACGACCGGGTCAGTGTCGTCCACAACGGTCGCGACCTCTCGAAATTCGACCGCGACCCGCCCGAGGGACTGCGCGCGTCGCTGGGCGTCCCCGAGGACGCGCGACTCGTGGGCACCGTCGGGCGACTCATCGACCGCAAGGGCCAGGACGAACTGCTGGACGCCTGGGTGACCGTCCGCGCGGACTGTCCCGACGCCCACCTGCTGGTCGTCGGCGACGGACCGCACCGCGCCCACTTGGAGGCCAGGGCGAGTTATCGGGACGTCGCGGACAGCGTTCACTTCGTAGGGTTGCGCGAGGACGTCCCCGACCTGCTCGCGACGATGGACGCGTTCGCCTTCCCCTCCCATTACGAGGGACTGCCCGGCGCGCTCCTGGAAGCGATGGCTGCCGGCCTCCCCTGCGTCGCGACGCCCGTCGACGGCAACAGTGAACTCCTCGACGCCTACGACTCCGGCCTCTTTTTCGAGGTAGGCGACGACGCCGCCATGGCCCGGGCGCTCGTGCTCGTCCTCGACCACCCCGACGTCGCTGGCGACCTGGGCGAGAACGCACGGCAACGCGCCCGCGAGCACTTCGATGTCGACACGATGGTCGACAACTTCGAGACGGTCTACGAACGGCTGCTGGCGCGGCGGTGAGGGGCGTGTGTAGCGACGTCCCTGACTCGCGACGGTTCACTCCCAGCACTCGACGACGACGCCCTCGCGGACGAGGAACCGTTCGGTGACGAGGAAGTGGGCGGCCTGTTCGAAGAAATCGGCGTGGGGCAGCGGCGTCTCCGTGTCGGTGGCGCCGGTGGTCGGGCAGGTCGTCCCGGTGTACGAACCGGTCGTGAAGACTTCGGCGACGACGCCGTCGTCGGTCTCCCAGACCTTGCTCTCCGTGACCTCGGTGTCGAGGTACTCCACGCAGCCGCCCTCCTCAGCCAGGTCCGCCAGGCGCGCGTGGTAGCGGTAGGCGCTTTCGTAGGACTCGAGGTAGGCTCTGAGCGTCTCCGGATCGAACCCGCCGG
>JAZKRZ010000129.1:0-9384 GCA_036626395.1 Haloarculaceae archaeon | reverse complement strand
GGTAAACCGCTACAACAATCACTATCAGGTACAGTCGACCCCGAGGCCGGTGTAGACCTGTCCCGCGCTCGCGCTGTCAGTGCGGAACAGTTCCGACCCGTCGAGCAGGATCTGGTTGTTGTACCCGCCCTGCATCCGGAGGAATTTGAAGCGACTCTCCGAGCAGCCGGGCTCGAACATCATGTAGACGTCGTTGGTCGGTTCGACGCCGCCCGCAGTGACCCGGACGTCACTCCCGTCGAGTTCGAACGATTCGCTCATCTCCTCGCGCTCGGTATTGGCACCGCCCCACTCGTAAACCTCGCGGCCGTTGATCAGGAGCGTGAACGGGGTGTCTTCGGACATGTACTGTGGGTCGACGACGACATCGCCGTCGTCGCGTTCGATGCTGAAGTCCGCGTCCGGACGGACACCGGGGTCGTCGCCAGCCGGCAGGAAGGTCAGCGCGCCGAACGTCAGCGCCACGCCGACGACGACCGTCACCCCGACCAGCAACATCACGCCCACCCACGAACTCGTCGCTCGCCGGTCGTCTGTCATCCGGTCGTCACCGCCTCGGTTTCCCGTCGGCACGTCACGCGTTGGACGCCCGGTTTCCGTTCGTCCGAGATAAGCGATCAGGCCCGGTTCGCAGCGCTGATACTGCGAGCACGTCGGTTCGACGCGAACAGCGCTGGCAGGCCCGACGCCAGTCACTCCGGTGCCAGCGCCCGGATGGTCGCCCGGATCTCCTCGGGGGTGGCGTCCCGCGGGAACGAGACCGACGTCGCATCGACGCCGTCGATAGCCTCCCACCCCGTGAACCGCTCGCGACACTCCGCGGGCGTGCCGACAGCACCGAGGTCGTCGAGCAACCCGTCGGAGATAGCCGCCATCGCCGCCGCCTGGTCGCCGTTTGCCCACTCGCTTGCGACCTCGTGGGCCGTCTCCTCGTAGCCCTGGCGAGCGAGCGCCTCCCGGTAGAAGGTGCCCATGGCGCCGACGTAGAAGGCGAGGTGGTTGCGCGCCGACCGGCGGGCGCGCTCGCGGTCGTCGAGCGCCATACAGGGCAGCGACAGCGTCACCCGCAGGTCCGCCACGTCGCGGTCACCCAGCTCCGCGCCCCGCCGGAGGTCGGCCAGTCGCTCCCGGAGCCCCTCCCGCGTGAGCATCAGCGCGTGCCAGCCGTCCGCGAAACGCCCGGCGAGTTCGACCGACTTGGGGCCCATCCCCGCCGCGTCGATTTTCGGGGGCGTCTCAGGCGGGTCACAGCGCAGGCGAAACCCCGACAGCTGGAAGGTCTCGCCGTCGTATTCGAGACGCTCACCCATCAGGACCTGCCGGACGATCTCGACGTACTCGCGAGTGCGCCGCAGAGGGCGCTCGTAGTCGACGCCGTGCCAGCCCGCGACGAGCGCGGGGCCGCTCGGGCCCAGTCCGAGGCGGAACCGACCCTCCGAGACCTCCTGGAGCGTGGCGGCGGTCTGGCCCACGAGCGCGGGCGAGCGCGAGTAGACGTTCGCCACGGAGGTGCCGACCCCGACTTCGTCGGTACGTTCGGCGATGGCCGTCAGCACCGTGACGGCGTCCCGGCCCCACGTCTCGGGGAGCCAGACGCGGTCGTAGCCCAGGTCCTCGGCGAGGCGTGCGTACTCGACGAGCGTCTCGACCGAGGGCTGGGCGGCAACGGGGAGGGAGAGGTCGCGGGTGGCGGGGCTGTCGCGGACGGCGGGAGCGTCGCTGCTGGCGGAGTCGTCGCCCATCGGTCACACCGCCGGGGTCTCCTCGATGTCCGGGACGCCACGCGGGGCGACGGTCTCGCCGGTCAGGAACGAGGCGGCGTCGCTCGCCAGGAAGTGGGCGACGTCGGCGACCTCCTCGCTCGTCTCGACGGTACGGTCTACGGTCTCGCGGTCGACGTCCTCGGCCGTGGCAGGTGGTGACATACCGCTCTCCGCGGGTGCCACGCGGTTAAAACCACACAGCACGCGAACCAACGGGCAACACGTTTCTCACGTCCGGAGCGGGGCGGAAATCCTAAACCCGGTCGCACGCTACGAGGCGTATGGAGCTCACGGAACTGAACCGCCAGCAGATCATCACGCTCATCATGGTTTTCATGATGGTCGGTTCCGGGTTCGTCTACGTCCTCGCGTACGCGTTCTGACGGCCACCGGTCGCCGCTGTCGACCCGCGCCAGCTGTCAGCGCTCCGTTTCTCCCTCCGCTTCGTCCACCGACTCGCGCCCGGGGTCGAATCGCGCCAGCCACTCGTCGATGGCCTCCAGTCGGTGGACCGCCCGGTCGGGGTCGCCGACGTTGTGGTGTTCGTCGGGGTAGACGACGAGTTTCGACTCGACGCCCCGTTTCCGGAGCGACCGGTAGAGCTGTTCGGACTGGGTGGGCGGACACCGCCAGTCGTGCTCGCCGGCCGTCAACAGGAGGGGCGTGTGGACCTCGTCGACGTCGGTGATCGACGAGGCCGTCCCGTAGGCATCGGGGTTCTCCCAGGGCAGGCCGAAGTCGTGTTCGAACCACTTGTGGGAGTCGTCGGTGCCGAACGACGAGCGCATGTCGTAGACGCCGTGCTCGGCGACGCCCGCCGCGAAGCGGTCAGTCCTCGCCTTCCCCCTCGTCCGCGTCACTCTCGCCGTTTTCGTCGTCGCGGCCGACCCGGAGTTCGGTGTCGGTGTCGCGGGCCATCAGGACGCCCAGTCGACGCCCGTCGGGCGACCACTCGACGTTCCAGGCGGCCGAGGCGCGGGTCAGCCGGTGGGGGTCGCGGCTCCCGTCCGCCGGTACCGTGAACACCGAACTCGGCCGTTCGTCCTCGTCGGGGTCGGACTCGCTGGCGGTGAACGCGACGCGGTCGCCATCGGGCGAGACAGCGACCTCGCCCGGGGTCGTCAGGTCGTAGTAGGCTCCCGTCGGGAGTTCGTCCATGGCCCGCGGACAGGGGGGAACCGATATACGCTTTGGGTGGGTTCGAAACCTGTGATACACCGGGAGGCCGGCGGGGGGAGTTTTGTCGATGCGAGACGACCGGGTCGGGCATGGAGATCACCGACTCTCGGATCGAGAAGCTCTCCGTGCCCTGCGAGCCGGGTATCAGCGACTCGGCCGGCACCTTCGAGACGGCCGGCGTGACCTATCTGGAGCTCGAGACGAACGAAGGCCATCGCGGGGTGGGACTAGGGTGGACCGACCCCGAGGAGTCACTCTCCGAGTTCCGTCGCCGGTTCGAACCGGTGGCCGACCACCTCCCCGGGGAGTCACCGTTCCACCTCCGCAACCAGTTGCGCCTCCCCGGCGGCGGTGCGTATCCCGGCGAGTTCCGACGCGCCGTCGACGTCGCGCTGTGGGACCTCTGTGGGAAACACCTCGACGTGCCGGTCTACGAGTTGATGGGCGGGACCGACCCCGTCGTCCCGGGGTACGCCAGCGGGCTCGCCTTCGAGTACGACGACGAGACGGCCCGGGACGTGTACGGAGAGTTCGCCCAGCTGGGGTTCGACGCCGCGAAAGTGAAGGTCGGCTATCCGACGGTCGAGGCGGACATCGACCGCCTCCGGCTGGTCCGGGACGTGCTCGGCGAGGACGCGCTCCTCGCGGTCGACGTCAACTGCACGTGGACGCCCAAGGAGACGACCCGCCGGGCACGCGCCTACCGTGAGGCCGGACTCGACGTCTACTGGATCGAGGACCCCGTCCCCGACGAGAACCGCGCCGGGATCAAGCGCGTCGTCGATGGCGTCCCCCGGTCGCTGGTCAACGTCGGCGAGTACGCCGGTTTCGACGGGAAGCGACAGCTCCTCGCCGACGACGCGGTGGACATGCTCAACCTGCGGACGGGGCTGCTGTCCGAGTCGCTGAACGCGGCCGCCATGGGGGCGTCCCACGGGGCGAAACTCCACGTGGGGGACATGCAGGCCGAGATCGGCGTCCACCTCGCAGCCGCGCTCCCCGGGAAGCCGTACCTCGAATACTGGAAGCGCCCCTGGGACCGCATCACCGAGCGGTCGGTCCCCGTCGAGGACGGGACGCTGGTCGCACCGGACCGCCCCGGACACGGCGTGACTGTCTCCGAGGACGCGGTCGCGGAGTACGGGGAATCCGAGTAACCCCACACGCCGGGCGAGCCGAGTCCAGCGAGTCGCGTTGCCCGGCAGACGACGACGCCCGCCGACCGGAGCGCCCTCGCCCTCGCCGGGCACTCTCATACCGTCGAACGCCACCGCTCGGCCAGCCTCGCCACGTACGCGGCGTACTCCCGTTTCGCCTCGGTCCACTCCTCGCCGCCGGCGACACACAGCGCCGCCAGCCGGTCGAGTTCACCGGGGTCGTACCGCGAGGCGAGACACATCGCCTGGAACGTCGCCGACGCGGCCGGGTCACCGCCGTCGGCGGCGCTTTCGAACCGCCTGGGGACCGCCTCGCCAGTCGTCTCCAGCGAGACGCCCGCGCCGACGGACTTGGACATCTTCGGCACCGTGCCGAACCCGGGGACTATCCGCGAGTGCAGCCCCGCGACCGTCCCCTCGACCGGCGCCGCGTCGTGGAACCGACGGGTCCACGGCGTCAGTTCGTGTTCGTCGACGCCCAGCGCGACGATCACCTGTTCGTAGTCCTCCGCGTGCAGGGGGTGGAGGAAATCGGCGCCGTGGAGGACGGCACTGTGGGCGCCCGCCGCCTCCGAGGGCCGCCCCGTCTCGTCCGGTCCCGTTCCGTCCGTCCGCTCCCCACCAGTCCCCTCCTCGTAGAGCGCCCGCACCGCCGTCTCCCAGTCGGTTTCCGGCGCGTCGGACCCGTCGTCGTCCCACACTTCGGGCGCGTAGTAGGGCGCCAGTAACTCGGCGGTGTGCATCACCTTGCGGGCCTCCTCCTGCGTCCGCAGTGTCCCCTGTTTCGGGTCGAACCCCAGGTCCAGGGCGAACTCGCGGTAGCGCTCGGCCAGGCGGCGCACCCGCGACAGGTCCGCCCCGCCGTGGTAGGGTTCCAGGTCCGCGAGGACGAACTGGACCTCCAGGCCCGCCCCCTGCAGTTCGACGCCGGTCAGGAGTTGCCCGACCGTCCCGAGGTGGGGCGGGCCGGTCATCCCGACGCCCATACAGACGATGGTCTCCCGCGCTCTCGCCGCTTCGACGGCCGCGCGGCCGTCGACGGCGACGAACCGCCGGGCCAGCCCCGCGTCCGAGAGCCAGTCGACCCCCGATGCCCGGTCGTAACCGTTGCGTTCCCTGACGGTCTCGTAGTGGGCTTCGAGCCGTGCCATGGACGTGAGATGGGGGCGGGTGACTGAAATGCTAATTTGTGACGAGGTACCATCTGGCAAGAGAGACGAACGACCTCACCGTCGCCGGGGAGGTCAGGTATATCCGGCGCGAGACCGATCCCGGGGTATGATCGACCTGCGAAGCGACACGGTCACGCGGCCGGGCGAGGCGATGCGCGAGGCCGCCCGCGACGCCGAAGTGGGCGACGACGTCTACCGCGAGGACCCGACAGTCAACGAACTCGAAGCACGGGTCGCCGACCTCCTCGAGACGGAGGCGGCGCTGTTCGTCCCCTCGGGGACGATGGGCAACCAGGTCGCCGCCCGGACCCACACCGAGCGCGGCCAGGAAGTCGTCTGCGAGCGCGAGAGCCACGTCTACAAGTGGGAACTCGGTGGTCTCGCCCAGCACTCACAGTTGCAGGCCCGCCCGGTGGCGGGCGACGACCGGGGGGTCCTCGAACCCGCGCGGATCCGCGAGGCCCACGTCGCGGCGGACGGTCACCGCCCCGGCACCGGCCTGGTGACCCTCGAAAACACGCACAACAGCAAAGGCGGGACGGCCATCGCGCCCGAGCGGGTCGACGCCGCGGCCGAGGCCGCCCGCGGGCTGGGCGTGCCTGTCCACCTCGACGGCGCGCGCCTGTTCAACGCCGCCGTCGCCCACGACGTGCCGGCGAGCCGGTTCACCCGCGAGGTGGACACCGTGATGACCTGTCTCTCGAAGGGACTTGGCGCACCGGTCGGGTCGACGCTCGCCGGTCCCGCCGAGTTCGTCGAGCGCGCTCGCCGCGTCCGCAAACTCATGGGCGGCGGGATGCGCCAGGCGGGGGTCGTCGCCGCACCGGGACTGGTGGCACTGGAGAACCGCCACCGTCTCACCGAGGACCACGACAACGCCGAGCGACTGGCGGCGGGACTGGACGCCGTCGACGGCCTCGCCGCCCCGACCCCCGAGACGAACATCGTCGTCGCCGAGACGGACGACCCAGCCGAGGCGGTCGTCGCCGCCTGCGAGCGCGAGGGCGTGGGCTGTGTCGCCTTCGGCGAGTACCGCGTGCGCTTCTGTACGCACCTGGACGTCGACGCGGAAGACGTCGACACCGCGCTCGAACGCGTCGAGCGGGCGCTGGCCTGAGTGGCGGGGGCGGGCGACCGCGTAGTCCTCACTTCCCCTGCATCCCCTGTTTGAACGCGGTGACCGTCCGCCGCAGGAACAGGTAGACGAAGAAGACGAACGCGAAGAGGACGACGACGATCCCGAGGAGGACGGGATCTTCGAGCAGCGTCGAGACGATGTCGCCGATCTGCATGTACCAGGCTATCGCGCCGGCGATAATAGGCTTTCGGGACCCGGGGGCGTCGGTCGGCCCGGCCGGACCGACGAGCGACCGGTCGACGAACGTCGCGGCGACTCGGACTCCCAACGTCCTCGTCAGTTCCGCCCTCTTCCCGGGGTCAAAAAACTGATGTCCCCGCGCTCACAAGAGAGACGAGATGTCGCTGCTGCCCTCCGAACCCGACACTGCCGCCGCGGACGACGCGGACCCGCGGGTCGTCGGCGTCGAGAGCGACGACGCCGACGAGTTGCTGTCGGCGCTCTCTTCCGAGACTGCGCGGGACCTTCTGGGTGCCCTCCACGAGGACCCCGCGCCGCCGGCCGAACTCGCCGACCGCGTCGACACGAGCCTCCAGAACGCCCAGTACCATCTCGAGAAACTCGAGAACGCGGGCGCGGTCACGGTCGTCGACACCGCCTACTCCGAGAAGGGCCGCGAGATGGACGTCTACGCGCCCGCCGACCGGCCGCTGGTCATCTTCGCCGGCGACGAGACCGAGTCCACGAGCATCCGCACCGCGCTGACCCGTCTGCTCGGCGGGTTCGGGGTTCTCGCGCTGGCCAGCGTCGCCATCGAGCAGATCGCCGGCGACGGCCTCGGCCTCTTGGGCGGTGGCGCCGCTCCGGCGGGGTCGGCCGACGCCGGTGCCGCGGCCACGCCGACGGTCGCACAGGCCGCCGCCGCGAAGACGGCCACGCCCGGCCCCGGGGTCTCCAGTCAGACGACCGCCGCCCCCGAGGCCGCGGCCACCGGTGCCGACGCCGCCGCGACGCTCTCGCCGGGGTTGCTCTTCTTCCTGGGCGGCGCGACGGTCCTCGTCGTCGGCTTCGCCGCGTGGTACCTCACGCAGTGATCCGCCCACCGGCCCCGACCCGTTCCGTGGCCGGATGTTACCACCGTCCGGCAGGACTGTACACTCGTGTGCGGATGGGGGGTGAGTGAAACGCCCGTTTGAGTTTTCGACGGTTCCTTTATACGTCGGTCATACTGTCGGACACAAGTGAGGCCACCGTCGGTGGCTCGTTCGACCGGGAACGGGCGTTTCGCTGGCGTGTTCCTGGCAAGCGTGTTCACGTACTTGTGTCCGACAGTATCAGTAGGTGTGGATGCGCGCCGGCCCGTGGTCGTCACGCACTGCCCGTGACAGTGAACGTCTCCAGTGCGTCGCCGTCCGGCGTCAGGAGGCGACCGCTCAGGCCCTCCACGGTCGGCTCCAGTTCGGCGTAGGCCGGACGGTGCCACCGCGGGTCGGCGTGACTCCCGGGATTCAGGACCGCAACCGCTCCCGCCGGGTCGTACCGGGCCCGGTGTGAGTGGCCCACCACGACGACGTCGGCGCCCTCCTGGCGCCCCAGCAAACTCAGTGCCGTCTCGTCGTGCTCGTGCCCGTGAACGACCACGAACCGGACACCCCGGTGCTCGACCACCCGGGTTCGCTCCACCCGGGCGCGAACCTCCTCGCTGTCGTTGTTGCCCGCGACGGCGACGAACTCGCTCCCTCCGTCCCTGTCACTCCCCGCTTCGGCCTCGAACGCCCCTAGTACTGTTTCCGTCGTGAAATCGCCCGCGTGGACCACCAGTTCGGCCTCCCTGACCGCCGAACGGAGGCGCCCGTCCAGCCGGTGGCTGTCCGTCCCGTGTGTGTCCGATACGACGACTATCACACCACAAACAGGCACCCGTGGAAGATAACGGTCACGGCCCGACCGTCCGGTCGTCCGAACGCGCGGGTCCGACCTCCCCGGACACGACGCGCCGTTGGGATCAGGGACAAGCGTTTTGCCCGGCCCGGGTGACGGGACCGGTAATGGCAGGCAGCAGGTCGGTCGTCCTGGCGGCGCTGGTCGCGAACGGGGCTATCGCGGTCCTGAAGTTCGTCGGCTTCCTGCTGACCGCCAGTCCCTCGATGCTCTCGGAGACGTACCACTCAATCTCCGACACCGGCAACCAGGTCTTTCTCCTCATCGGCATCCGCTACGGGAACCGGGAGGCCGACCGCCAGCACCCCTTCGGCTACGGCAAGGCGCAGTTTTTCTACTCGTTCGTCGTCTCGGTGCTCCTCTTCGGCATCGCGGGCTGGGAGTCGGCCAAACACGGCTACAACAAGCTCACTGGCGGCGGTCACGGCGAGGGGGCCGGCGGGACCATCGAGTTCCTCGGGTTCGTCTACGAGCCCTCGTTCGGGTTCGACCCGATACTCGTCAACTACGCCGTCCTCATTGCTGCCATCGCGTTCGAGAGTTACGCCTTCAAGAAGGCCTACGCCGAGATGTCCCGCCAGATGGACGAGAACGACTGGGCGAGTCTCCGGGAGGCCTTCCGGAAGACCAGCGACGTCACCACCCTCACGGCGCTGACCGAGGACACCATCGCGCTGGGCGGACTCGGCCTCGCGCTGGCCGGCATCTTCCTCACCCAGCAGACCGGCATCGAGGCGTTCGACTCGGCCGCCGCCCTGCTCATCGGTATCATGCTCATGGTCTTCGCGCTCGCGCTGGCCTGGGAGAACAAGCGGCTCATCCTCGGCGAGAGCCTCCCCCGGGAAGACGAGGCACGCCTCCGGGAGGTCGTCGCCGGCTGGGAAGGCGTCGACCGGATCGTCGACTTCCGCACCGTCTACTTCGGCCCCGAGCGCGTCGTCGTCGCCACCGACGTGGAATTCGCCCCCGACATCGAAGGCGCCGACCTGGACGACCGGATCACCGCCATCGAGGACGCCCTCCAGGCGGCACACGACGGCGTCCGCAAGGTCTACATCGAACCCGAAGTCTGAGCGGGCCGACTGTTCCCCGAC
>JAZKRZ010000128.1:0-9449 GCA_036626395.1 Haloarculaceae archaeon | reverse complement strand
CCGCGAGGTCCTCGACGACACTGCCCGCGAGGACGGCCACGCCGTGGTCGTCGGCCGCCGCAGCCATCCGCGAGAGCGTCTCGCCGTCGAGTCCCGTCGCGACCTCGCGGTACCGGTCGAACGCGAAGTAGCCGACGTCGAACAGTTCGGGGAGCGCGACGAGGTCCGCGCCGTCGGCCGCCGCGTCCGCGACCCGTTCGAGCGCCCTGTCGACGTTCGCGTCGACCGCGCCGGGAACGACCTCGGTCTGAGCGAGCGCGAGTCGCATGGTCAGGCGGACCCCGCCACCCGTTCGTCGGCCGTCACACTTCTACCCCGAGGTGTTCCTGGAGCGCGGCCTCCAGGTTGTCGAGTTCCTCGTCCAGGTTGCGCTGGAAGAACCGTTCGACGCCGGGGAGGCGCCCGTCGACGACGAACGTGTTGACGAGGCGGGTACCGTCGTCCGTCTCGACGAGTTCGTGCTCGCCGACGACGCTCATGACCTTCGAACGGCCGGAGAACTCGACGTACTCGGGTTCGCGGACCGTCTCGTCGCGGGTCTCCACGGTGATGGTCCGGTCGACCAGGGGGATAGGGAGGTCGAGATACCACGTCGCCGTCCCGTCGTCGTGCACCTCGAACTCGCTGACGACGCTGATAGCGCCGGCCCGACACGCCGGGTCCGCGATGAACGCCCAGACGCGCTCGCGATCCGCGGGCAACTCGAACGACCGCTTCACCCGGACCGTCATAGAGGTACCTCGGGTTGGTCCCTCAAAAACCCACCTCAGTCGGGCCACCCGTTCCGGCGGGTCCCGGCGACGCCGCTCCCGGACCGGGGACCGCGGAGAAGCAGTGTCAGGGCGAACCGCTGGGGCTGAGTGTCACGCGCCAGGTGGTCGACTTGGCGCGACCCCACTTCTCTATCTCCACGTCGTCGGACGCCTCGTCGAGTTTCGGGAGGCGCGCGCCGACCTGCTTGGCCGAGAGGCCGATCTGGTCCGCGATGTTCTTCGACCGGAAGTAACCCTCCCCGCGGGAGACGCTCTCCCGGAGGTATTCCAAGATCTGCCTGTCCTCCTCGCCGAGTTCGCTCATACCCGTGTGTAAGGACCGTGCGCCCTTAACGGTTTATCGTCAACCGTAGATATGCAACGCCGCGACCGCCAGCGTCCCCGCGACCATCGCTCCGGCGAACGCCCAGGCGGCGACTATCTGCGTCTCGACAGTGACGGCCATGGCCACGGCGGCGACGACCGCGAGCACCCCGAAGAGTATCCCGAGCCCGATACCCATGTCCGTCGGTGCGGCTGTCTCGCTCATACCACCCGCTTCCCGGAGTCGACACTTAACTCATTCGGGCCAGGGTGGGAACGCGACACGCCGCGACGAAAGCGACCCCCCGTTCAGGTGATAGTGACGTGTTCCGACTCCTCGTTGAGCGCGAGGTTCGAGGCGATCTCGGCGTTGCGGACGGCGTACTGGGCGGTCTGCTGGAGGCTGACGAGCACCTCCCGCACGCGGAGGAGTTCGGCGTTGGGCAGTTCGTCCAGGTCCGCGAGGATGTCCTGTTCGCGGTCCTCGACGTCGGCGAAGCGCTCGCGCACCTCGCAGGCGAGGTCGTAGTCGCGCTCGACGATGGCCTCGACGGCGAGTTCGGCCATCTCGTCGACCTCGTCGGTGAAATCGCGGATCCGCCGCATCGTCGAACTGTCGACGTTCAGCGAGTGGCCGTCGGTCTCCATGGCGATCTCGGCGATGTCTTCGGCGTCGTCGGCTGTCAGCTCGAGGTTCTTCGCCGCCGAGCGGTAGGCGATGAGCGGGAAGCCGTCGTCCAGTCCCACCGCCCGCGCGAGGTTCGGGTTCTGGTAGGAGGTGAAGATCAGACGGAGCAAGAGCACGAATATCTTGTTGGCCTGGCGCTCCCTGTTGAGCGCCCGCTGGGCGAGGTCGGGGTTGCCGTGGGCCAGTGCCTTGATCCCCTCGTTTCGCATGGTCCCCCCGGTGCTTTCGAGGCGCCCGAGCAGGTTGTCGAGCGTGAAGTCCTCCGGGTCGACCGAACAGCGGATCGCGATCCGGTCGGGCGTCTCCTCGACGACGCCCAGCCCCATCAGTTGCGTCTCCGCGTTGTAGACGGCGTTGATGTGCGAACTCGGGAGCGTCTCGTCGGGCGCCGACTCGACGTGGATGACCCGCCGCCCGAGCACGTACTGTGAGAGGATGGCGCGCTCGAGCGCGTCGGCGTTCAGTCCCTCGGCGTGGACGGTGGCTTCGGACTCCTCGCTCTGGACCGACTCGGGCAGGACCGTCAGCGTCCCCTTCCCGCCCATCCGCAGCGACACCTCGTCGGCTTTCTCGACGTTGTGCTCTTTGGCCCACTCGGCCGGCAGCGTCATCGCCAGCGTCGACGGCCCCAGCCGCTGTACCTTCCTGGTTTCCATATGGCCTTGGTTACTGGTTCTGAACCTTAAGGTTGTCTATACACAGGACAACACGTTTCGGAAAATATTACCACTGCTGGACGAACGTCGAAAAAACCGCTGGAGACCGTGAGCATTAAACACACGGGCCGGGGGGACCCCGTCACTCGACGCGGACGAGTCGCTGTTCGTAGCGGCCGACGCGGACGCGGTGCCAGCCACGGAGTTCCTCGTCGAGCGCCGGGTCGCCGGTGTCGACCCGGAGGACGTCGATGTCGTCGAGTTTCGCCCGCGAGGCGACGACCCGGACGTCCGAGGCTCTGATCACCGCCGGGGAGATCTGCTGGTTGCCCCGGCCGAAGACGAACCCCTGACCGCCGATCGGCGAGACGACCACGACGTTCTCCTCGCCCAGCGCGTCCTCGATCGCTGCCGCACTCCCATCGCGGACGAGCACCTCGCCGTCGCGCCAGACGTCGACGCCGATCGGCGTTCCGTCGAACCCCAGCGCTCGCTTGACCTCGCCGAGCGTCCCCCCCGGTCCCAGCACGTACGTCACCCCCTCGCGGGCGTCCTCGGCGACGCCCTCGGCGAGCGTCTCGACCGTCCCCCCGCCGAGTTGCTTGCTCGCCTGGCGCTCGGCGGCCCGCGGGGTCTCCACGACCGCCCGCAGGTTCGTCGAGACCCGTCCCTCGCGGTAGTCGTCCTCGTCGATGTCGTTGACCTCGCCGGTCTCCGTCTCCTCGAAGGTCGCCGCCACCCGCCCGGCTGCGGCCGGTCTGACAGCGAACACCGAGGAGTAGACCTTGACGCCCGCCGGCACGCCGAGGACCGGCACGTCGCTGTCGAGGTCCGCGAGCGTCTCCGCGACGTCCGTCGCCGTCCCGTCTCCACCCACGAACAGGACCAGGTCGACCCCGCGGTCGACGAACGCCGCGACGGCCGCCCGCGTGTCCGCTGCCGTCGTCCCGGACGCGTCGTCCGGTTGCGCCGTCGCGGGTTCCCCGACGACGACCGGGTCGAACCCTGCCGCGCGCGCCTCGGTTTCGCCCATCGGCGCGCCGTAGGTGAGGAGTTCGACGTCGACGCCCGTCTCCGCGAGGGCTTCGAGCGCCGTCCGGGCGCGGTCGGGCGCCCGTGGTTCGGCCCCGCGCTCGCGCGCCTCGGCGACCTTGCCGTCGGTGCCCTTCAGTCCCACCGGGCCGCCCATCCCCGCGATGGGGTTGACGACCAGCCCGATCCGTCGCATCACCGGCCCTACGCGCGGGCCGGGCAAAAGCGCCGCGGGTGAGCGGTTCCGGGAGCGCGTCCGGGCCCGCCCGTGACCCGACCGGCTCGAGTGGGATCCCGGTCGGCGGCTTCGCCGGATTTTAGACGGGTGGCCGCGAACTCCCGCACATGAGCGTCCTCTTGCAGGAGACTGTCGTCACGGGACTCGTCGACGCCGCCGGGTGGGTCGTACTCGTCGGTGGGGTCCTTCTGACCGCGCTGTGGCTCCGCTTGCTCTACCGCTGAGCGTCCCCGTCGGAGGCGCGCCGGTCGTCGGGCGTATCGACACGCTCGCGCAGCCAGTCGGCTGCCTCGGCGACGGTCGCCTCGTCGGGCCCCCGCAGTTTGAGCCGGACGTTCTCGCCGGGGTAACTCCCGACCGTCACTTCGAATTTCGTCCGCAGCGTCGCGAGTCGGTCCAGCAACGCGCTCTCGGGTTCGGCCGCGACGACCGAGGCCGTGAACTGGCGGTCGCCCTCGAACTCGTCCGCGACCGTCTCGAACATGGCCTTCATCTCCCCGGGAACGCCCGGCAGGACGTAGACGCCGCCGATGACACAGCCCGGGGCAACGCCCTCCGGGTTCTCCAGCATCCGGGCGCCCTCGGGGATCTCCGTGGTGCCCTCGGCGAGGTCGCTCGCCGTGTAGCCGTCGGTCTCCAGCCACGCGAGCACCTCGTCGCTGGCGACCAGACCGCGCCCGAACGCCGCCGCGACCCCCTCCATCGTCAGGTCGTCGTGGGTCGGCCCGAGCCCGCCGGTGACCACGACGGCGTCGTGGGCGGCGCGATACTCGTTGACGACCCGGGCGATATCGCTCACGTCGTCGGGCAGGACCGTCACCCGGGCCACGGTGACTCCCCGGCTGTCGAGTCGTTTCCCCAGCCAGGCGGCGTTCGTGTTGACGGTGTCACCGACGAGGAGTTCGTCCCCCACCGTGACGATGGCGACGCGCATACCCCCTGTTGGGGCTCGGGGGCCAAAAGCCCGCCCGTCTCGAACGGTTGCCCTCTCCCGGACTGGGGCCGGACGTCAGCGCATCCCCGGCGGCGGACCGTCGTCGCCAAGGTCGTCGTCCTCGGTCTCGACGTCGAGCCCGATCTCCTCGCGTTTCTTCTCCAGCGTCCGGATCTGGCGGTAGTAATAGAGCGCCCCGACGACCCCGGCGACCACGAGTATTGCCCCCAGGCCACCGAACAGCAGGATGTCGCGCTGGAGGTAGTACCGCACCACGACCGGCCCGCGGTCGACGTCCGCCCAGCGGACGGTCATGCGGCTGTCCGTCACGGACGTGTGGTCCGCGGGCGGGGAGACCTGCGACAACAGCGGGATGCCGACCCTGGTGCGGGGCGGCAGGACGACCTCGTGGGACCCCTCGACGAACACCGGCGTGGCGAAGCGCTTGGCGTTCGGCCTGCTCGCCGTGAACGCCACCGAACCGTTCGCCTCCGGGACCGTGACGTTCGTCCGCTGGCCCTCCGTCCGCGCCCCGAGCGCCGAGTGGTTCGCGCTGATGACCGTGCCGTCGGCGAAGCGATACTGGAGGGCGCGCGGTGTCAGGGGCTGGTCGGTCCCGAGTTCGTCGCGCTGGTAGACGACGACCGACGTCCGGTTCCCCGTCTCGATGACCGCCGTGTAGGAACTCCGGGAGACGTTGTACGTCGTCGTCGCGTTGGTGTCCCAGTCGTAGCTCGCGGTGGCGTTGAGTTCGCCGGGGTCGGGCTGACCGGGACCGAAAAACGACGCACACCCGGCCAGGCCGGCGAGCAAGGCGACCAGTCCGACCGCGACCAGCAGGCGCCCCCTCATGCTACGGCACGACACAGAGCAGTTCCGCGGGGAGGTACTCGCCGATGCTCGCGAGCAGGCCCGGCGGGTCGGTCCCGTCGCGACAGACGATACTCTGTTCGAGCAACCCGAGGCGCTCGACGGTGACGATGTCCTCGGCGTGGCCGGCACGGTTCACGGTCGCGCGGACCTCCGACCGGGTCGCGGAGTTGACGTTTACCCGTCCGTTGCCGCGCGTCCACTCGTAGAGGCGGTCGCGCTCCTCGTCGGCCAGGCGCGGCGCGTCACCGCTCCTGCGGTCGTCGACGCCCCCTGCGTCCGTCTCGGACCCGTGATCCGCCGAACCCGTCCCGCCGTCGCCGGCGACGTACCGCAGAGGGACGTGCTGGACGAGTCCGAACCGGGTCCTGACCTGTTCCGGCGTCCCCTGGCCGAGCCCGATCTCGTCGGCGGGGACCCGGACGCTGTCGCCGAAGCCCACGTCGAGGACGAACCCCGCGTCGTCCCAGGAGTCGAGGGTGCCGACGGCGACCTCGCCGGGGCGCGTCTGGGGAGTGAGTTCGCCCCACGCCTCGGCGAGGACGTTCCGGGCGACCGTCTCGTCGGGGCCCGAGACCGTCACTGTCGGGAACTCGTCCTCGCGCAGGCCGACGTCGTACTTCACGTCGAGTTCGCCCAGTTCGTTGGCGACCTGTGAACCCAGCGAGTCCATCGCGCGCTCGCGGGCCTCGCCGCCGACGTAGCACTTGGTAGCGAGGACGACCATCAGGCTTCGACTTCGTTCCTGTCGACGTTCAGTTCGTCCCGGAGGGCCGCGATGCGCTCGTCCATCGCCTCGACGAGGCGGGTGTTCTCCATCGCCTCGACCGGGTTGCCACACTCGGGACACTCGAAACCGAACTCCATGGCGTCGCCGAACTCGAAGCGGATGCCACAGTGTTCACACAGGTAGAACTCGTGGTCGTGTTCGTACTCCGACCGCTCTTCCAGGGCCTCGAGCAGCCGGTACATCTCCGATTCGAGCTGTTCGGGGATCTTCTCGTACTCGAAGGTCCAGAGGTAGGTCAGCCACCCCGAGTCCTCGTCGCGGAGCCGCCGGTAGCTCGCCAGGTCGTTCTCGTAGAGGATGAACAGGGCCCGCCGGACGTCGTTGAGTTCCAGCCCCAGCTCCTCGGCGAGTTCCTCGTCGGTCACCTCGCCGTCCGGCGGCGCCGCCGCGACCGGCATCCCCGTCGGTCCGACGAGTTCGTGGAGGTACTTCTGAATGACGGGGTCCTCCAGGAGGTCGTCAAAAGCCATTACCCGAATCTGGGTCCCTGACGCGTTTAAAGCCACCGGATGCGCCGGCGAGTGACCGCCGTGGACGGTGGCCACACGGCGACGCAGACGGCCGGTGCGGGCCCGGTCGAAGGGTCGGTCATACTGTCGGACACGAGCGATACCACAGTGCGGGGACCCGTTCGACCGGGAACGAGTCCGTCGGTGGCGTCTCCGACGAGCGTGTTCGCGTGTTCGTGTCCGACAGTATCACTCGCCCTCGTCGGCTTCCTCGACGCGCTTGCCCGCCTCCTGGGGGACGACGACGCGCTCGGCGTCCTCCCACTCGCGGTCGAGTTCACGCCCCTCGAACAGGCGGTCGAGGAAGACGGCCAGTCCCGCCACCTCGGAGTGGGGCTGGTTCGTGACGCCGACGTTCCAGTCGGCGCGGTCGTACACCTCGAAGGGGACTTTCTCCGCGCCCACGACGACCAGCAGCGGGTCGGACTCGCTGGCCGCGCGAACGCCGCCGACGACCTCCTGGACTGGTTCGCCGTACATCGTGAGGTGGGCGACCACCCCCTCCCACTCGCGGACGACCGAGATGGGCGCGCCCACCTCCACCTCGAAGGGGCCGCCGAAGCGGTCGGTGATGTCCCGGACGGTGTCGGCAGACCCCGAGGCGTCGGTCGGCAACACGACGCGGTCGGCGCCCAGCGCCCGGGCCGTGAGGCCGACGTGTGTCGTCATGCGGTCGTCCCGTCCCGGGCGGTGACCCAGGCGACAGACGACGACCGCGGGTTCGCCCTGCATCGCGACCGGCTACGGACGGCCCGGTTAGGAGTCTTCCGGGTCGGTGCCGACCGGGCGAACCCGGGTCAGGCTCCCGCCGTGCGCGCCGCCTCGATGGCGTCGCGTATCGCCCCGAGACTCAGTTCCGCGGGCTGGCTGCCGTTCACGAAGACGGTCGGGGTGCCCCGGACGCCGGCGTCCCGACCCATCGACAGGTCACGGTCGACCGTCTTCCGGTAGGCCCGTCCCTCGGCGGCCGCCCGGACCTCGTCGCCGTCGGCGTCGATGTCGTTCGCCAGGCGCTCGTAGGTGTCGGGAGACAGCGAGTCCTGGTTGGCGAACAGCGAATCGGCGTAGGCGAAAAACGCCTCGTCGCCGTGGCCGTCCTGGACCGCGCGGGCGGCGTTCGCCGCCTCGAACGAGCGCGGGGCGTGCATCTCCAGCGGGAAGTCCCGGAACTCGTAGGTCACGACGCCCGGTTCGACGTAGTCGCGGTCGATGACCGGCACGAACTGCTCGTGAAACCGCCGACAGGCCGGACAGGCGAAGTCCTCGTGGACGGTCAGCGTCACGTCCCCCTCGCCCCGCGTCGGCGGTGGAAGCGTCTCCGGGACGGCGGTCGCCGTTTCCGTTTCCGTCCCCGATTCCCCGAGTCCGAGACAGCCCGCGGTCGCGACCACGGCGCCGCCGACCCCGGCAGTCGTCGTCAGAAACGCCCGTCTCGTCGTGTGGTCCCGCTCTCCGTGACGCATACCTCCAGGTCGGCGGGTCGGTCTGTTCAAGCCACCGCGCGTTCCAGACATGTGAGAATCCGCGCGAGTCGCGGGGTCCCCGGACCACAACACCCATTGGGTGGCTGGCCCTCCGGTCGGTATGGACCTGACTGGCAAGCGCGTCGTCGTCACCGGGGGTGCGGGTTTCGTCGGCTCGCACCTGTGTGACCGACTCGCCCCCGACACCGACGTCGTCGCGGTCGACGACCTCTCGAACGGTGAGCGGTCGTGGGTGCCCGACGACGTCGCGTTCGTCGAGGGCGACCTGGGCGACCCGGACGTCGCCGCCGAGGCGATCACCGAGGACGTGGACGTCGTCTTTCACTTCGCGGCGGACAAGAACGCCGCCCGGGACGACGTCGACCAGTTCCGCTCGAACAACCGCCTGACCGAGACCGTGGTCACCCGCATGGACGAGGTCGGCGTCGACAAGGTCGCGTTTACCTCCTCGTCGGTCGTCTACGGCGAGGCGCCCCGCCCCACACCGGAGGACTTCGCGCCACTCGAACCCATCAGCGTCTACGGCGCCAGCAAACTCGGCGAGGAGGCCCTGCTGTCGGTGTACGCTCACAGCCACGGTTTTACCGTGTGGAACTACCGCTTCGCCAACATCGTCGGCCCGCGCCTCCAGTCGGGCGCCGTCATCCCCGATTTCATCGAAAAACTCCGCGAGGACCCCGAGACGCTGACCGTCCTCGGCGACGGCCGCCAGGAGAAGTCGTACATGCACGTCGAGGACTGCCTCGACGCCATGCTCCACGTGGTCGAGAACGCCGACGCGCCGGTGAACACGTACAATCTCGGCACCCGCACGACGACGTCGGTGACGACCATCGCGGACATCGTCGCCGACGAGATGGGGCTGGACCCCGACTACGAGTACACGGGCGGCGAACGCGGGTGGGTCGGCGACGTCCCGCGGATGCGCCTTTCCGTCGAGAAACTCGCCGCGCTGGGCTGGGAACCCGACGGGTCGAGCGACGACGCCGTCCGGCGAGCCACGCGGGAACTGCTGGAGTGAAAGGGCCGGCGCGACGCGGTCACCCGGTCCGGAAAGTTTCACCCCAATCCCCGCAACGAGACACGGCCGTCCGGTGCCGTCGGGGCGTTCGTCGACGACACCTTCATGTGGGCCGGTGTCGAACCGGCCCTGTCCGTGCCTCGAATCACTA
>JAZKRZ010000127.1:0-9456 GCA_036626395.1 Haloarculaceae archaeon | reverse complement strand
TCGCGGCGCTCCACCCGGAGAGTTACCCCTGCCAGACCGTGACTGTCTCGCCCACCCCGACACCCACGGCGACCCCGTCGGCGAGCGCGACGCCGGCGAGATTGCTCCCGACGGGGCTGTCCAGCGTCCGTCGCCACGCGATTTCTGCGCCGTCGCGCGTCCGGCGCACCGCCACGAGCGTCCGGCGGTCGCTCGTCGGCGCCAGGAGTTCGGTCCGGCCGTCGCCGTCGAAGTCGGCCGCGAGCGCGCCGTCGAGGACCCGCGACCCGTAGGTGTGCGTCGAGACGCCCTCGACGGTGGCGACGACATCCAGCGACCCGTCGAGGCGGTAGAACTCCACGACGCGGTCGACGTGGGGCTTGCGCACGACGGCGAGTTCCGGCCGGTCGTCGGGGGCGAACGGGGCGACTGCGAGCTGGTGGCGCCACCCGGGGCCGTAGACCGGGCCAGTCGCCAGTCGCTCGCCATCGGCGTCGAAGACGGCGATCCGCGCGCCGTTCGCGGCGTCGGCGACGGTCGCCACGACCTCGGGGTCGCCGTCGCCGTTCAGGTCCGCCACGAGCGGCTGGAGTCCCTCGAACACCTCGGGCGGCCCCACCGACGCCGTCCAGTCGACGGCGGGGTCGGTCGCGTCGACGGTGACCAGCGAGGCGCCCTCGGTGGTGTCGCCGAGCGCGCCGTGGCGGTAGCGGTCGGTCGGGTCGGCAAAGCACACGTACCGACCGTCGCCCAGCGCGGCGGGTCGCCCGTCGCGCAACGCGTCGACCGCCAGCCGGGTCCGCGTCCCGCTCGCGACGACGACCGCCCCGTCGGCGGCCACGTACAGCAGTTTCGCCGGCCCCTCCCCGGCGGGAACGACAGCCGGCGAGGTACGCGGGGCCATGTCCCTCGGCGGGCGCACGAGTCGCGGCGCGCCGTCGCCGGTCGCGACGACCGGTGGCGTCCCGGCGGGCAGGGGGTCGTACCCGGCCACGCGTTCGGCGGACTCCTCCCGCACGACCCACCGGCTCGCGCGACCGTCGTCGGCGACGACCGTCCAGTGACTCCCCTCTGTGGCGGGGTGGGCGACCAGCCACTCGGGCCGGCCCGCCGGTTCGAACCGGACCGCCTCGGCGCCCCGGACGTTCCCTCCGCCCGAGAGCAGGCGGTTGCCCGACGACTGCGGGTGGGTGTACCAGTAGCACGACCCGCCCGGCGGCGTGGCCCCCGTCGCGGTCGTTCCGGTCTGCCTCTCGCCGCTGTCCGGGTCGAACGAACAGCCCGCCAGGCCGGTGGCGGCAAGCGTCGCGAGCAGGGAGCGTCGCGTCGGCATTCGCTCGCCGTTGTCCCGGTCGGAAGTTAGGCGTTCCGGGGTCGGGCGTCCGCCCGACCGGCCGGTCCCGTCGCCGACCACGGCGGCGGTCGACACGGCTTTCACAGCGGGCGGTCAAACCCGGACGATGACCGACGAGCGGTCCCGGGCGCTCCGGCGGGTCGGCCTCCTCCTGCTCGGGGCCAACGTCGCACTCGTCGCACTGAAAGGCGGCGCCTGGCTCGTGACCGGCAGCCTCGCGGTCCAGGGGGAGGCCCTCAACAGCCTCGCCGACTCGGCCTACTCGCTGGTGACCGTCGCGGGCCTGTACCTGACGACCCGGCCGCCCGATTTCGAACACCCACACGGCCACGAGCGAATCGAACCGTTCGTCGGGCTGTTCGTCGCACTGGGCATCTTCGCTGCGGGCGCCGCCATCCTCTACCAGTCGGGGATGGCGCTGCTCTCGGGCACTGTCGCGGTCACGCGAGGACCGACCGCCGCCGCAGTGCTGGTCGTCGCCGCCGCCGCGAAGTTCGCCCTCTACCGGTACGTCCTCGCGGCCGGTGACCGGCACAACTCCCCGGCGCTGACGGCGACGGCACTGGACAACCGCAACGATATCCTCACGGCCGTCGCCGCGCTGGTCGGCGTCGCCGGCGCGGCCGCCGGCTACCCGGTTCTGGACCCGCTGGCGGCCGTCGTCGTCGCCATCGGCATCCTCTATACAGGCGTCGCGGTCGTCCGGGACAACCTGGACTACCTCGTCGGACGCGCACCGCCCGAGGAACTGCGCGAGGAGATCCTCCGTCGGGCGCTCGACCACCCCGACGTCGAGGGTGCCCACGACGTCGTCGCCCACTACGTCGGCCCGGAGATCGACGTCTCCCTGCACATCGAGGTCGAGGGCGACCGCACCCTCCTGGAAGCCCACGACATCGAGACCGAAATCGTCGAGTCCATCCACGAACTCCCCGAGGTCGACGACGTCTTCGTCCACGTCGACCCTCGCGAGGCCGGCGAGTGGAAGGCCGACGCGGACGTCGACCGCGTCGCCGGCCGCGGCGAGTGATACTGTCGGACACAAGTACGTGAACACGCTCGTCGGGAACACGCCAGCGAAACGCCCGTTCCCGGTCGAACGAGCCACCGACGGTGGCCTCACTCGTGTCCGACAGTATGAGGAGCGGCCGGGGACGGGTCGTCCCGCGACCGGAACTTTATATCCGGGGACGCGCCTATCTCGGTCCGATGACCGACGGACCGGTCCCCGAACTCGTCGAGCGCGCCGGCGAGTGCGCACGGCGGTTGCTCGACGCCGAGGAGGTGCTGCTGGCGTCACATATCGACGCCGACGGGCTCACGAGCGCCGCCGTCGCCGCCACCGCCCTGGAACGGGCCGCCCTGCCCTTCGAGGTCGTGTTCAAGAAACAGCTCGACGAGACCGAGATCGCGAGCATCGCCGCCCGCGAGTACGGCGTCGTCCTGTTCACGGACTTCGGGAGCGGCCAGCTGGACGACATCGGCGCCCACGAGGACGCCGGCGATTTCGAACCCGTGATCGCCGACCACCACCAGCCCGCCGACCGCGACACCCGGTACCACCTCAATCCGCTGCTCGAGGGGATCGACGGCGCTTCGGAACTCTCCGGGGCAGGGGCGGCGTACGTCCTCGCCCGGGCGCTGGCCGAAGCGGGCGACCAGTCAGGTCTCGACGACGCCAGCGCGGAGTCGGGGCCGGCGGGCGCGAGCGGCGAGGCGGGCGCCGCGACCAACCGCGACCTCGCGGCGCTCGCCGTTGTGGGTGCAGTCGGCGACATGCAGGCCGTCGGCGGGGAACTGGTCGGCGCCAACACCGAGATCGTCGCAGAGGGCGTCGAGGCGGGCGTCCTCGCCGAGGGGACCGACCTCTCGCTGTACGGCAAGCAGACCCGCCCGCTCCCGAAACTCTTCGAGTACGCCACCGACGTCAAGATCCCCGGTATCTCGGGCAACGAAGCGGGCGCGGTCGCGTTCCTCGAAGAACTGGACGTCGAGTTGAAGGCGGCGGGCGAGTGGCGGACGTGGGCCGACCTGACCGACGACGAGCGCCAGACGGTCGCGAGCGCGCTCGTCCAGCGCGCCGTCAAGCGCGGCGTGCCCGCCGACAAGATAGATTCCCTCGTGGGCACTACCTACGAACTCGTCGAAGAGCCCGCGGGGACCGAGTTGCGCGACGCCAGCGAGTTCTCGACGCTGCTGAACGCCACCGCGCGCTACGAGCGGGCGGACGTCGGACTCGGGGTCTGTCTCGGTGACCGCGAGGGCGCGCTCGACCGTGCCCGGACCCTCCTGGCGAACCACCGGCGCAACCTCTCGGAGGGCCTGGAGTACGTCCGCCGGGAGGGAGTCACCCACGAGGACAACCTCCAGTGGTTCGACGCGGGCGAGGCGATCCGGGAGACTATCGTCGGTATCGTCGCCGGGATGGCGATCGGGACCGACGGCGTCAGCCCCGACAAGCCCATCGTCGCCTTCGCCAGCAAGAACGGCGAGGAGACCAAGGTCTCGGCCCGCGGGTCCGGCGTCCTGGTCCGCCGGGGACTGGACCTCTCTACGGTGATGCGCGAGGCCTCGCAGGCGGTGGACGGGGACGGCGGCGGCCACGACGTCGCGGCCGGCGCGACCGTCCCCGCCGGCAGAGAAGACGAGTTCGTCGCCGCCGCGAACGACGTCCTCGAAGAGCAACTCGGTTGAACCGCGTCGACGTGTGGTTTCGCGTTCGGCCGGTGGGGACCGGTTCGTGTCGAACACGGCCGATCGCGGTGGCGCGTGCCGTCGAGTGACCCGAGCGACCGCCGCGAGGGTCACGAGACGGCGTCGCGCGAGGGATGAGCATCGCAGGCCGAAGGCCGAGAAGCGCAGTCGGGTGGGGAGGCGTGTGGCTCGCGGTTGCGGGCGGCCCTGGCGGAACGAACGGGCGAGGCGCGGTCGCGTACACTTCAGTCGCCCGAGCGGGCACTATCCGGGTGAGCGTAGCGAACGAGGATATCCCGCTCAGCGACCGCGAGCGAGCAGAGGGCTTTCGTCGAACGTTTTCGGGATGGGGAGAGACACAGCCCGGAAACCCTCAGCGGATTTCGACACCGGAATCGACGGTCTGTTCGTCTCCGCGACGAACGGGCCGCGCTGGTGGATCGCCCGCCGAAGACCGGTCGCTCGTCTACGCGTCTCTCTCGGCCTCGGCGAGAAAGACGATGGCGCCGCCCAGCAGGGCGAGGTTCTTCAGGAAATTGATCTTGTTGTTCTGGCGCTCCTTGCCCTCCATCGTCCAGAAGTCGTGGATCGCCGGGGTGGTCCCGATGAAGAAGACGACGACTGCGCCCGCCGAGACCCGGGGGTACTTCCAGAACAGGATGCCGAGGTTGGCGACGAAGAGCATCCCGGTGACGAACGGGACCATCACCTCCGCCCGGGGGACGCCCCTGGACTCGGCGACCTCGACGCGTTTCTCGTTGTTCCGGAACCCGTCGACGGCCATGTACGCGAGGACGCCGCCGTAGAGGAAGCGGCCGACCTGCGACGGCGGGTCGCCGTCGGTCGCCGGCGCGTCGGTCGCGTCACCCGACATCACAGCCCCTCGATGCGGCTGACGTTCGCCGCGACCCGGCCGACGGTCTCGTACTCGCCGCCGTCGGTGCGGCGCATGACCCGACCCTCGACGTCGTTGCGCTGGTCGGGCACGTCGAAGAGGCTCGACCCGCAGACCACGTCGCCGTCGTAGACCTCCCAGGTCTCGACCACCTCGTGGGGTTCGCCCGGGTAGGGGACCCGCTCCCAGTCGCGACCGAAGTTCGTCGACTCGAACAGCGCCACCTCGTGGTCGTCGTTCACCCACGCGGGCGGGGCCTCCTCGCCGCCGCCGAAAAACACCCGCCCGTCGTGGACGAACACGCGCCGGATGTACGAGAAGTCCGTCCCGCCGTCGATCCGGCGCCAGGAATCGCCGCCGTCGACCGTCCGCCAGAGACCACCCTCGCCGACGGCGTGACCCAGCCCCAGGTTCTCGAGGTTGTGGTCGAGATACCCGGTCGCCGCGAGCCACACCTCCTCCGAGACGGGGAGGACCTGATGGACGTCGTCGACGATAGTGTCGCGGCGGTCGACCCACGTCTGCCCGCCGTCGCGGCTGATATGAATGCCGCCGGCCTCGACGCCGGCGATGAGCTGGTCGGGCCGACCGGGAACGGTTTCGAGCGCGCGCAGTCGCGCGTAGTGGGGGTCGATGGGCGACTCCCAGTGGCCCCGCGAGGGGAGTTCGCGAAAGCCCTTCAGTTCGTTCCACGTCTCGCCGTCGTCGGTCGACCGGTAGAGGGAGGGGTCGTTCGTCCCCGCGTAGAGGGCGTCGGGTGTCGCCAGGACCGACCACACCTCGCTCTCGCCGGCGTGCCAGAACCGGTCCCCGAGGGGTACTCCCAGGTCCGACCAGGTGTCGCCGCCGTCGAGCGAGCGATACGCTCCCGTCGAGGACGCGACGAACACGCCCTCGGCGTGGTCCCACGTCTTCACCGCCGTCACGACGCCACAGTCCAGCACTTCCTCCGCGTCGCCGCGCTCGAAGGGCACCTCCGCCACCCGGTACAGCCCGTCGTCTGTGCCGATCAATAGTGTCATACGCGCCAGTGAGTCCGACAGCCACTAAAGTTTTACCGAACTGTAAAAGACTAACCAAACTGTAAAAGGCCGCGCGCCGGTATTGACGGGCATGAGTTCGCCACCGACGCGACGGCCGACGGACGCGGCGTATCTCGACGCCGACGCCGACGTCGACCTCCCGCGGGAGTTGCTCAACCTGCCGTGGGTGGACGCCCACAACCACGCCCACACGCTCTCGTGGGCCGACCGCGAGCGCTACGCCCTCTCGGGGTGTCGCGCGATGGTGATGGTCGCCTCGGGGTATCACTGGACGCCCTACAAGCCCGTCCAGTCCGACGATATCAGATTCCTCTGGGACGACGCCGTCAACCGCCGTGCCGCCATCGAGCGCAACCACCTCTTCGAGGCGAAACTCGGCCTCGGGGTCCACACCGGCGTCCGCATCGAGAACCCCGAGGACCTCGTCGACGCGATGGCCGACTACTGCGAGTTAGACGAGGTGGTCGCCGTCGGCGAGACGGGCGTGACGCCCGACCAGCACGTCGCGGCCTGGGACCTGGACGGCCAGCGCGCCGTCGTCGGCGCGCAGATGGAACTCGCCGACGCCCACGACCTTCCCGTGATCCTCCACACGCCCAACCAGGCAAGCGCGTCCGAGCGCCCCTACCGGCCGGGGCTGGGCACGCCGGGCTACGAGAAGTCCCCCGGACTCGGCGCCGAACCCGTCCTCGACGTCGAGAACCCGGCGCTCGAAGCCGTGAAGATCGACGTCGAGGTAGCCCGGGAGGCGGGCCTCGCCGAGGAGCGGGTCGTCGCCTCCCACGCCGACCTGAACAACCTCGCGTACCTCATGGAGGAGACCGACTGCTACGTGAGTTTCACGCTGGGCCAGCCGTGGTTCAGCGGGATCACGGCCGAGACGGTGGCGAACGCTATCGACGAGTACGGCCCCGAGCGGATCATGATGGACACCGACGCCGCGAACGTCATCCGGTCGGAGGTGTTCGCGCTCAAGCGCGCGGTCATCGAACTCTACCAGTTCGGCATCGGCGTCGATTCGATCCGGCAGGTCGTCCTCGAGAACCCGCGCGAGGTCTTCGAGATCGGGGTGGCGTAACTTCCCACGGCGACTCTTCCGGAAGTTCCACCGCGTGGTCGTCGGGCAGTTCGAGAAACGACCGGCTCTCCGCGACCCCGGGACCTCCCGTCACTTCGCCGGTATCCGGTCCCGGCGGGCGAATCCCCCCGCTTCCAGTCGTGGCAGGTCCACGTGGAACAGCCCGGTCCGGAGCGTCTCTACGGAAGTGCGAGGGGAAACCCTCGCCACGTAGGGCGGGGAGGCTGTCGACCGAACTGTCGCCCCGGGTCGGGTACCACGCGGCGCCAAACTGCGAACGTTGCCGTGCGCTATAAACCGGGGGCACACACACAGTCAGATATGGACGTCACGTTCGTCGCGTACGGACCGGTCCGGGAGATCGTCGGCGAGAAGAAACACGAGCGGACGGTGCCCGACGGGGCCACCGTCGGTGAGGTGCTCGACGAACTCGTCGAGGAGAACCCCGACCTCGAAGAGCACCTCTACGGCGAGGACGGGGGTCTCAGCGTGGTCGTGAGCGTGACCGTCGACGGGACGAACCTCGACCGGCTCGACGGGCTGGCGACCGAACTCGACGGCGGCGAGAAACTGCGGGTGAGGCCGCCGATCCACGGTGGCTGACCGGACCCCCTGTCGGGACGGCCGACCGTGAATGTCTGACGGACGCGACCGACTGCGCCGGGAGTGCCGTCCGTCTCAGTCTCCCACGGCGGGCGAGCCCTCGACGTGCTCGTCGGGGACGGTGCCGTCTTCGGTCCAGCCGCGGACCGAGTAATACTCCTCCAGTGCCGCCTCGAAATTCGGCAGGTCGTACGGGAGTCGGTCGTCCCCCCGGTCCATCCCGCGCTGGTTGTTGAAGTGCCGTTCCATCTCGACGACGCGGTCGCCGATGGCCAGCAGGTCCTCGAAGTCGGCGTCCAGCAACGTCTCCGTCTGCTCGTCGGAGATGTAGTCCCCGGAGAACGCACAGAAGATGCCCATGTCCCGGATCACCTGGCGGTTTTCCTCCTCGACGAGGCGTTCGGGCTTGCCCTCCAGCCCCTCCGGGTCGACCATGCCATCGTACTCCAGTCCGAGGAACGTCGAGTACATGTGGTCGGCCCCGCGGTTCGCGACGGCGTACGACAGTCCCTGCCCGTTGATCGCGCGGCCGTCGTGGGCGGCGAACTCCAGGCCCTTCACCGACCAGTTCTCGACGCCGAGGTCGTCGTGACAGCGGGCGACCCCCCCTGCGAGCAGGTCGCCGACCCCCTCGCGGTAGGCGATCTTTTCGACCGTCTCGTGGACCAGGTCGGCGTTGCCGAACTCGTCCTCGCTGGCGAGGTACGCCGAGACGGTGTCGCCACAGGAGATGGTGTCCATTCCCAGCCTGTCACAGAGGTCGTTGGACTTCATCACGTCGGTGACGTCGCCGACGGCGGGGTTCGACCCGAAGGCCATGACCGTCTCGAACTCCGGTCCCTCGGTTTCCAGGCCCGTCTCCTCGTCCTTCGTGGGGAGTTTGCACGCGAACGCGCAGGCCGAGCAGGCGGCCTTCTTGTACTTTTTTTCCTCGACGGCGTTCCCGCCGATGTCCTCGACGTGCTCGAACTCCATCTCCGAGAAGTACCGGGTCGGAAGGCCGAAGTCGTCGTTGATGAACTCTGTCCCCTCGGTGGTACCCTGGCGCTTCATGATGTCGTCGGTCGTCGCGGCCTCCCGGTGGATCTCCGACTGGAGGTCCTCGGGGAGGTCGACCGTGGCGGGAGAGTCGCCACCGAAGGTGACGGCCTTGACGTTTTTCGAGCCCAGAACCGCGCCCATCCCGCCACGGCCGAACGCCCGACTCTCGTACGTCATCACGCAGGCAAACCGGACGAGGTTCTCGCCAGCAGGCCCGATGCAGGCGATGTGCTCGGCCTCCAGACCGTGGTGTTCGTTCATGTACTCGGTCACCTCGGGAACCTCGGCCTGCTCGAGTTGGGGGACCGCCTCGAACTCCACGCCGTCGTCGCGGACGTGGACCGCGATCAACTCGTCGCTCTCGCCGACGAACTCGACGACGCTGTAGCCGGTGTCGACGAAGTTCCGGGACATGTACCCGCCGGCGTTGGTCGACAGGAGGCCGTCGGTCATCGGTGAGAGCCCGGTCATGTTCATCCGGCCGGTGAAACTCATCTGGGAGTGTTGCAACGGTCCCGACGAAAAGTACGCCCGGTTCTCCGGGCCGAACGGGTCGGCGTCGAACGGGATTCGCTCGTGGGCCAGCTTCGTCGTCACAGCCCGGCCGCCCACGAACGTCTGGAGGACCTCTTCGATGTCCTCTTCGGTCGCCTCGCGGTCACCGACGTCGATCGACAGCAACGGGCCTTCTGCGGTGTTCATACGTATCCATCCTGCGGACACCGTGACAAACTGTCGGATCCCCCCACGTCCTTGCCGGTTCATACTG
>JAZKRZ010000126.1:0-9460 GCA_036626395.1 Haloarculaceae archaeon | reverse complement strand
TGGTATTCCACATGTGTGGGAAGCCGCGCCGTTCACGGCGCGGAGGATGTCACCGCGGACCGGCCGTGCCGTTCGGACTGTGCTCGATGGCCCGGAGCGTGTTCTCGTCGAGTTCGGCGAGGTGACACAGCGGGTTGCCCGGGTAGACGACCGGGTTCTCCAGGACGCCGACGAGCAACCCGGTGAACGGCGCCCGGACCTCGACAGTCCCGGTCTTGAACGGGTTGGCGATCACGCAGATGGTCTCGCCCTCGTGGACGACGCCGCCGCGTTCGTGTCGCATGTCGACGATGCCGCCGGTGTCGGCCCGGATCCAGGTCTTCTCGCCCGAGTCCGAGACGAGCGTCCGCCACCCCGGCCAGGCCACGACTTCCGAGGGGAGCAGACCGAACTCGGCGAGGACGCTCCGGACGCCCTCCAGCGCGCGGTCGATGAGCCCCCGCTGGAAGCGGTGGGCCTCGCCCATCTCGACGGTGACGGTCGGGGTGCCGCGGTCGGTCGCTTCCCGGCGGAGCGTCCCGTCGGGACCCTCCCCGCCGATGATCAGGTTCGAGGCGAAGGCGTTGGCGAGGCGGGCAACGGACGCGTCGTCCATGTTCGCCCGGACGTGGAGCATGTTCGTCCGCCCGCGCGTCGAGGTGTGAAAGTCCAGCCCGAAGTCACAGGGCGCGACGAAGTTGTCGAAGATGCGCCGGGCCATCCGTTTGGCGCTCGTCGAGCCGGCTTCGCCCGGGAACGACCGGTTGAGGTCGCGGTCGTACACCGGCAGGTACCGCTCCTGGGCGATGAATCCGGGGACGTTCAACACGGGGAGACAGACGAGCGTCCCCGCCAGTTCCGCGAGGTCCCACTCGTGGGCCACCTCGCGGACGACCTCGACGCCGTTGAGTTCGTCGCCGTGGGCAGCCGCCGAGAGAAACGCCGTCGCCCCCGGTCGCTCGCCGTTGACCACGGTGACCGGCATCCGCACCGGGTCGCCGAGATACGTCTCGCTGACCGTGTAGCGGACGTTCGCCCGTTCCCCGGGGTCGACCCGTCCCCCGTCGTACGTGAACGGTTCCGCGTCGTCCATGTCCCGGAGTGGACGCCGGGACTGAAACGTGTGACGACCCGGACCGCACGCAGGGCGCGGCCGAACCGACGACGGCCCGGTCGCCCGCCGGCCATCCGGCAGGCCTTTCGGTGAGCCACGCGAGCCGTCAGGTATGACGGGTACCGACCCGGTCTCCGTGGGGGTACTGAGTCTCCACAACAGCAAGGAGACGAAGGCGATCTGCAACGCGGTCGAGGCGCTGGGCCACGAGCCGGCGTGGCTGCGCCGCGAGAACGCGACCGTCCGCATCGACGACGGCGACCCGACGCTCGCACCCGACGTCGACGTCCTCGTCAACCGGCTCCTCCTCTCGAAGTCGACCGAGCCCTGCGAGGAACTGGGGCTCGCGAACACGCTCGACCGCCTCCGGCCGATGCTCAACCGACCGGACGAGACGCTGACCGCGATGCACAAGGTCGCGTCGGCGGTCGCGCTGACGAACGCGGACCTGCCCACGCCCGACGCGCTGCTGGCGCTCTCCTCGGAACGACTCAACGAGGCCCGCGAGTCATTCGGGGAGGAGGCCGTCTACAAGACGGCCATCGGGACCAACGGCGGCGGCACCTGGAAGGTCGGTCCCGGCGAGCGCGTCAACGCCCGCGTCGGCAACCGGTACGCGTTCCTCCAGGCGCTCATGGAGGGGTCGCCGGACGCGCCGCGGGACCTGCGGGTCTACGTGGTCGACGACGAGGTCGTCGGGGCGATGTACCGCTACGCACCGGACAACGACTGGCGGACGAACGTCGCCCTCGGGGGACGCGTCGAGGACGCCACCGACGACGTCCCGGAGGACGTCCTCTACACCGCCCGCGCCGCGACCGACGCCATCGGTCTCGACTACGCCGGCGTGGACCTCGTCGAGGGTGCGGACGGCTGGTCGGTGCTGGAGGTCAACCCCACCGCCGGCTTCAGGGGGCTGTTCGAGGCCACCGGGCGCAGTCCCGCGCCGTACATCGCGAAACTCGCCATCGAGCGCGCTGGCGGCGCCGTCGACGAGGCACGCGTCCGGGAACTGTCGGCCACGCTCGACGACAGCGTCCCCGACTGCAAGCCCTCCCGGCCGGTCCAGCGCTCGGAGACGCCGCTGGTCATCGGCTACACCGAGGAGGTGGTCGTCAGCGGCACCAGCGGCTCCGAGACGGTCGTCGCGAAGTCGGACACCGGCGCCACCCGCACCAGCATCGACACGCAACTCGCGGCCGACATCGGCGCCGGCCCGATCAAGAGCATCGCCAAGGTGCGGTCGGGCTCCCAGAAGACCGCGAAGAGTCGCCCCGTCGTCGACGTGGTCGTCGGGGTCGGCGGCAACCGCCACACCGTCACCGCCAGCGTCGAGGACCGCAGCCACATGAACTACCCCGTCATCCTCGGCCGGGACATCCTCGGCGACTACCAGGTCGACGTCAGCCGCAAAGCGGACAGCGAGAGCGAAGACCGGGAAGCCGAATCCGAGGAGGAGTGAGCCCGGTGGCCCCGCCCGAACCCGGGCCTCCAGGAGCGCCCCGGCGACCGGAGGGGCCGGAGCCGCTCGGACCACCCGGACAGCCCGGGGCGTCTTGACCGGACACCTCTTTGACCAGCGCGACCGACAGGGCGACCATGCGAGTGACCTTCCTCGGGACCGGCAGTGCGATGCCGACGGGCGAGCGGTTCCAGACCGGACTCCTGCTGGAGTCGGACGGAAACACGCTGCTGGTCGACTGCGGGAGCGGCGCGCTCCACGGCCTGGCACGGACGGCGGCCGGCTACGAGGCCGTCGACGCCGTCCTCCTCACGCATCACCACCTCGACCACGTCTCGGACCTGTTTCCCTTTCTCAAGGCGCGGTGGCTCGCCGGCGCCACGGAACTCACCGTCGCCGGTCCCGGGGGCACCCGCGAGTTGCTCGACGGCCTCTTCGACGTCCACGGGTACATGCGAGACCGCCTGGACCTCACCGTGAGAGCGGTCGACGCCGGGACCTTCTCGCTGGCGGGCTTTTCGGTCGCCGCGACGGAGGTGCGCCACTCGATGCGCTGTCTCGCCTACCGCTTCGGCGCCGGGAAGCGCGACCCGGGCGAGGACGGCCCGGTCGTCTTCAGCGGCGACACCGAAGCGTTCCGGGAACTCGTCGAGTTCGCGGACGGTGCCGCGGTTCTGGTCCACGACTGCTCGTTCCCGGACGGCGTCGACGTCTCGAACCATCCGACGCCGTCGTCGCTGGGGCGCACTCTCGCCGAGGCCGACGGCGAGGTGGGCCGAGTCTACCTCACGCATCTCTATCCCCACACCGACGGCCGCCACGAGGAGATGCTCGATTCGGTCGCCGAGCGCTACGACGGGGACGTGCGCTTCGCCCGTGACGGACTGTCCGTCGACGTCTCCTGAGACGGCTCGCGCCGCGACGGCGTCTCCGACCTGCCGCGTTCACCCCTCGCGGGATTCCATCCGGTCGGAGAAGTCCCAGGTGTAGGCGCGCTCGACGTCGACGGCGAGTCGGACCTCTTCGCGGTCCGGCGAGAGCAGGCGCTCGGCCAGTCCGGCATCGGCGTCACCGAGGTACCGCTCGATGAGCGCGCGAAGGGTCGCTTTGTCCGCGTCCGGTGCGATGTCCACCGACCCACAGCCCCGGACGCCGCGGTAGGGCGGGTCGTTCGTCGACACCTCGAAGGCGACTGCGGGGTCCTCGCGGAGATAGCGGACGACGTCGGCGTCCGCGCCGGTTGCACATTCCAGTCGACCGTCGCGGTAGCGGTACCACAGCGAGAGCATCCAGAGCCCGCCTCCCGGCGTGTGACAGGCGAGTCTGACCGGCACGGCGCGCTCGCGGAGGAACTGTTCGGCCCGCCCGGTCGACCAGGCGCCGTCGACCCGCATGGGCGAACGTCGGTCCCCGACCGCATAAAGGTCAGTCTCGCTGGAGGGTCACGCGGACGTCGGTGCCGCCGGCCGGGCTCTCGCGGACGGCGACCGAACCGCCGTAGGACTCGGTCAGCGCGCGGACGAACCCGAGACCGAAGCCCGTCCCGTCGCTGTCGGGGCCTTTCACTCCCATCTCGAAGACCTCGTCCCTGACCTCGGGGGCGATGCCGCCGCCGTCGTCGGCCATGCCGACCGTGACCCGGTCGGGCGCCGGCTCCTCGGTGTACACCCGGACGGTGACCGCGCCGTCGCTGTGGACGGCGGCGTTCGAGACGACGTTGGTGAACACCGAGTCGAGCAGGTCCCCGGCGTAGACCTGGTAGTCGAACGCCTCCGGGTCGTACTCGACCGTCAGCGACTCGTCCCGGGCCTCGAGCGTCGAGACGAGGTCGCCGACCCGGTCGATGAGGTCCGCCGAGTTCCGGGCGGCGCGACCGATCTTCGCGGCGTACTCGGCGGTTTGTTCGTCCCCGGTCCGGGTCTCGACGACGTCGGCGAAACCGGTGATGACCTGGAGGTCGTTGCCGATGTCGTGGCGCAACAGGCGGTCGTACATCTCGACCATCTCCTTGCGCGTCTCCAGGACTGTCGACGGCCGTGCTCCCGCGGACGCGGAGGCTGTCGTCCCTGACCTCGTAGACGGTCACTTCCGCCAGTTCCAGGAGCAGTGAGAGAGCCTCCAGCGACAGCGAGACCACCTCCTCGACGGACTCACACCGGTTCAGCGCCTGCCCGTACGTGTTGAGGTCTGCCACCTGCTCGGCGAACTCCCGTCGTTCTTCGAAGCTCATCCGGTCACCGGTCTGATACCGGGACTCCGTGGTCCCGCATCAAAACCGTTTCGGGGTCAGTCTCAGTAATGAAAACTGTAACCGCCGGATAGCGGAGGGATTCAATCGATGCGATACCGCAGGAGTGCGGCGATGCCGCCGAGGTTGCGCAGTTGCTGGCCGGGGTCGAACTCGCCGGAGAAGACGGTCACGTCGCCGCCTTTCTGTTCGGTGGTTTCGATGATCCGGTCGACGTCGACGGCCCACTCGCCGTCGGGGCCCCGTTCGCTGCGGAGGCGCTCGTCGAGCACGAGGAGGTGGTCGATGGCGCCGTAGTCGGCGGCCTCGGCGACGGCTTCCGGGCCGTAGGCGACTTCGCCGCCGGTCGCGATCCCCTCGGTGAGTTCGTCGATGAGTTCGGCCTCCTCGGCGATGCGGGTCCGGGTCTGGACCTCGTCGACGGCGCCGCGCTTGAGCACCTCGTGGACGCCCCGGTCCCCGACGCCGGCGGTGTCGACGGTCGTGACGAGGTCGGCCAGACCGGGCTCCTCCTCCTGGATGTACGAGAGGGCGTCCTGTTTGGTGAAGCCGGGGCCGGCGAGGATGACCGCGTCGACGTCCATCCGCGAGAGCACCTCGGTGAGTTCGTCGAACAGTTCCTCGCGGGGGCGGGCGCCGTCGCCCCAGGCCGCCTTGCCCGTCGGGCCCGTGATGGAGGCGCGTTCCTCGGTGCCGTACTGGGCAACGGTGTGGACGTAGGCCTGGCCCTCCTCGACGGTGACGATAGCGACGTCGGCGTTCTCGGTCGCCTCGACGGCCTCCTCGAGCCGGTCGCGCTGGTCGGGTTTCCAGACTTTCTCTATCTCTATCTCGTCGCGCTGTTCGACGTTTATCGTGTGGTGGAAATCGAGCTGGTCCTCGCGCGAGCAGTCGACGATGACGCCGCTCACGCGCAGGCGATTGGCGAACTTGGCGAACTCGACGTCCTCGACCGCGAGTTCGACCCACATGTGTTCGCGTTCGCCGCCCGTGTCCCGCAGGTCGTCGTCGTTGCGCTGGATGCGCCGGGTGGTGTCGCCCGCCACCCGGTCGCCGGGCTCGACGACGTGCGAGAGGTGCCACAGGTCGTCGAGGCTCTCGGGCACCAGCGTGACGCGTTCGCGCCCCTCGCCCCGCTGTTCCCGGCTTTTCACCTGCATACCCGGGAGTTCGCGCCCGGACACAAGTGCGTGACCATTCGACCCGGGACGGGGCGTGACCACCACCGCCACGACGGGGCGCGAGTCCCCGGGCCTGGCACGTGGCGGACCGTATTCTATCACGGACGTTCAGGGAAGAATTATCACGGAGTCGTCCGTACCGGGTGTCGTGACGACTCAGAGATGACCGCGAGGCCGAGGATCGCCGAGCGAGTGTGGTACTCGGTATCGCCCGACAGGGAAGAGGCGGTCGGGGCGTGGAGCCCGTCGGGGCGCGAACGGGCGCCGCAACCGCCGGGAGCGACGGAAACGACGGTATCGACACTGACGGACCGCGGACCGGCGGTGCGACCTCGGCGCCGGGAGGCGCGCGTGTCGCCCGACCCGCTGTGGCGCGGTCGACTGACACAGACTGACACCGAACGATGAAAGCAGCACACTTCGAGCACCACGAACCGGATACGGTCGAGGAGGCGGTCGAACTCCTCGACGAACTGGACGACCCGACACTGCTGGCGGGCGGGCAGAGCCTCGTTCCGACGATGCGGTTCCGGCTCTCCCAGCCCGACGACGTCGTCGACATCAACGGGGTCGACGAACTGGACTACCTCCGCGAGGAGGGCGACGAGTTGCGGATCGGTGCGCTGGCGCGCCACACCGACGTCGAGCACTCGACGCTGATAGACGAGCGCTACGGGAGTTTCGCCGACGCCGCGCCGCTCATCGGCGACCCGCAGATCCGCAACCAGGGGACCGTCGTCGGGTCAATCGCCCAGGCCGACCCCAAGGGCGACTGGGGGTCGGTCCTCATCGCCCACGGGGGCGAAGCGGTCGCCCGCGGGCCCGAGGGCGAGCGGACGATCCCGGCAGCGGACCTGTTCCTGTTCCCCTACGAGACGGCCCTCCGCCCGGCGGAGTTGCTAACCGAACTCAGAGTCCCGAAACCGGGCGGCGACGAGGGCAGTTCCTATCACAAACTCAAGCGCAAAGTCGGCGACTACGCCATGGCGGCCGTCGCCGCCCGCGTCGCGATGGACGGCGAGACCATCGCCGACGCGGGGGTCGCACTGACGGGCGTCGACCTCACCAACGTCGGGGCCCCGGAGGCGGCCGACCACCTCACCGGCGAGGTCCCGTCGGGCGAACTGTTCAGGGAGGCCGGCGAGGTCGCCGCCGAGAACAGCAACCCCGAGGGCGACGAACACGGAAGCGCCGCGTACAAGCGCAACATGGTCCGGGTGCTGACCCAGCGTGCGCTCGCCGACGCGCTCGAGCGCGCTCGCGGCGACGGCCCGGCGGCGAGTTACGGGACCGAACAGCTGACGGTGGGTGACTGACATGAACGAGAGAGACGTCACGATGACGGTCAACGGCACAGAGCGACAACTCAGCGTCGAGCCCCGGAGACTCCTGGTGCACGCCATCCGCGAGGACCTGAACCTCACCGGGACGCACATCGGCTGTGACACGGGCAACTGCGGCGCCTGTACCGTCTACAAGGACGGCCAGGCGGTGAAGTCCTGCCTGCAGTTCGCAGTCCAGGCCGACGGCTCCGAGATCACCACCGTCGAGGGCGTGGAGGAGTTGCCCGAGGCGGGGATGGGCGACTCCGACCTGCACCCCATCCAGGAGGGGTTCAAGCAGATGCACGGCCTGCAGTGTGGCTTTTGCACGCCCGGGATGATCATTGCCGGGAAGGCGCTCCTGGACGAGAACGACGACCCGACGGACGAGGACGTACGCGAGAACATCAGCGGCAACCTCTGTCGGTGTACCGGGTACCAGAACATCGTGAAATCCATCCAGTACGCCGCTGACGTGTACAACGACCGAGAACCGCCGGAATCCCCCGTCGAACACGCGGACGCGAGCCGCGAAACGGCGGCCGACGGCGGCGAACCCGCGACCGACGGCGGGACCGACGGGGTCTGCGGGTGCAACGGAGCGGCGGACGGTCCCGACCTCTCGATGGAGTATCCGACGGGAGGTGGTCGCGATGAGTAGCGAGACCGACGAGTCCCCCGACGCGCAGTACCGACACGACGAGGACGGTGGGCCCGACCCCGAGAAACACGGCGGCCACGGCCGCGGCGGCATGGGCGAAGAGGTCAAACGCAAGGAGGACCGCCGGTTCATCACGGGCAACGGGACCTACGTGGACGACGTCAAAAAGGAGGGCATGCTCCACTGCGAGGTCGTCCGGAGCAACTACGGCCACGCCCGCATCGACAACATCGACACCTCCCGCGCCGAGGAGGTGGACGGCGTCGTCGCGGTGCTGACCGCCGAGGACCTCGCCGCGCACGACCTCGCGACGATGCCGACGCTGATGGACGACACCCAGGAGGTCCTCGTCGACGAGAAGGTCAAGTTCCAGTCCCAGGAGGTCGCGGCGGTCGTCGCCACCGACCGCTACACCGCCAAGGACGGCGCCGACAAGGTCGACGTCAGTTACGACTCCCTCGATGCGGTCACCAGCGCCGAGGACGCGATGAAAGACGACGCGCCGGTCGTCCGCGAGGACTTGGACCAGGAGGACAACCACATATTCACCTGGGAGACCGGCGACGAGGAGGCAACGAAGCAGGCGTTCGACGAGGCCGACGTCACCGTCGAGGAGGACATGTTCTACCAGCGCCTCCACCCGGCGCCCATCGAGACCTGTGGCTGTGTGGCCGACTGGGACGAGAACGACGAGCAGATGACCGTCCACATGACCTCACAGGCGCCCCACGCCCACCGGACGCTGTTCTCGATGGTCTCCGGGATCCCCGAGCACAAGGTCCGCATCGTCTCGCCGGACGTCGGCGGCGGGTTCGGCAACAAGGTGCCCATCTACCCCGGCTACGTCGTCGCCGCTGCGGCCTCGTACGTGCTCGAAACGCCGGTCAAGTGGGTCGAGGAGCGCTCGGAGAACATCCAGACGACGTCGTTCGCCCGTGACTACGACATGACTGGCCGGCTCGCCGCCACCGAGGACGGCGAGATCGAAGCGGTGGGCGTGGACGTGCTGGCCAACCACGGCGCGTACAACGCCGCGGCCCAGCCCTCGAAGTTCCCCGCCGGCTTCTTCAAGATCTTCACCGGTTCGTACGACATCGACCACGCCTACGGGGAACTCGACGCCTACTACACGAACACCGCGCCGGGCGGTATCGCCTACCGGTGTTCGTTCCGCGTCACCGAGGCGGTCTATCTCATCGAGCGGATGGTCAAGGTGCTGGCCCAGGAACTGGACATGGACCCCGCCGAGATCCGCCGGAAGAACTTCATCCCGAAGGAGGCGTTCCCCTACGAGAGCACGACGGGGTGGACCTACGACTCGGGCGACTACGAGCGGGCGCTGGACAAGGGCCTGGAGTCCGTCGACTACGAGGGTCTCCGGGAGGAACAGCGCGAGCGCATCGAGAACGACGACCGGAAACTCCTGGGGATCGGCCTGTCGACGTTTACCGAGATCGTCGGCGCCGGTCCCGGCAAGCAGTGTGACATCGCGG
>JAZKRZ010000125.1:0-9490 GCA_036626395.1 Haloarculaceae archaeon | reverse complement strand
TCGCTGCCCGAGAGGTGTTTGCCGTAGCGGCCGACGAGCGAGGACAGTTCCTGTGGCAGGACGAACGTCGTCGACTCGCCCTGGCCGATACTCTCGAGCGTCTCCATTCCCTTGTCGATGACGGCGCGCTCGCCCATCGACTCGGCCGACTTCGCGCGCAGGACGGTCGACACCGCATCGCCCTGGGCTTCGAGGATCTGGCTCTGCTTTTTCCCCTGGGCGCGGACGATGTCGGACTGTTTCTCCCCCTGTGCGGTCTCGATGGCCGAGCGGCGTTCACCCTGGGCTTCGAGGATCATCGCGCGGCGGCGCCGTTCCGCGGAGGTCTGCTGTTCCATCGCGTTCTTGACGCCGGCGGCGGGCGTGACCTCGCGGACCTCGACGCTCTCGACGCGGATCCCCCACTCGTCGGTCGGTTCGTCGAGTTCCTCGCGGATCCGCGCGTTGATCATCGACCGCCGCGAGAGCGTATCGTCGAGTTCCATGTCGCCCAGCACCGCGCGCAGCGTCGTCTGGGCGAGGTTCGAGACCGCCTTCTTGTAGTCGTCGACCTCCAGAAACGCGCGCCGGGCGTTCATCACGCGGATGTAGACGACGGCGTCGGCCGTCACGGGCGAGTTGTCCCGGGTGATGGCCTCCTGCTGGGGGACGTCGAGCGTCTGGGTCCGCATGTCGAAGGGGTACGTCCGACTGACGAACGGCGGGACGAAGTTGATACCCGGTTCGAGGAGTTTGCGGTACTCCCCGAAGACGGTCAGAGCCTCCTTCTCGTAGGCCTCGACGATCTGGATCGACGAGTAGACGACCGCCATCGCGAGCGCGAGCGCGACCAGACCCACGAGCGCCAGCGGGTTGACCGACCCGACGGCGTCGAACACCGGGAGCCCGACCAGCGACGCGGTCACTGCGGCGAGCACCAGCAAGACCAGGAGTTGACCGCCTCGTTCCACGAGTGTGCCGCCGGGGGAACTGCTCATACACGGGTAACGTGTTGCGCACGGAAAAAGAGACTCATTACCCGGGTCCGGGCTGACAGCACGCCGACCGGGGTCGTCCGCTCGCGCCCGCCGACACCGGGACGATTCTCACGGAGCCCGACAGCACCTGCGGTCACCCGTCGTCGGTCCGCAGTCTCGCGGTCAGCCGTCCTCGGCCAGCGGTTCCGTCGGTCGTGGACGGTCGTAGGTGTCCCGCATCGTCTCCGCGAGTTGGCCGTCCTTCCGGAGCGCGATCGCCACCGCCGTGAACGCGCCGGCGGCGGCCCGGAGGACGAACACCTCCCGGGGGTCCTCGCCGCGGGAGTCAGCGACGCTGTCGAGGAGGGGTTCCAGCGGGCGGGTGCCCTCGCGAAACTCCTCGAAGCGCCCGCGCTCGCCGCTCTCGGCGAAGACGTAGACGACGCCGGTCACCTCGTTGTCGGTGTTGCGGAGCACCTGCGTGTTCATCGCCTCGCCCTCGCTCCGGGCGGCCTCCCACGCCTCCCGGGCGGCCTCGAACATCGGTTCGACGCTGTCGGCGAACGCAAACAGCGTCGGCCGGACGACCGACACCGACTCGACCGTCGGGCGCTGTGTCGACCAGTCCAGCGCGGCGTCGACGAGATAGCCCGGTCGGAGGGCCGCGACCGGCGCGGCGGGGCCACCGTCCTCGCTTCCACCCCCAGTGTCGCCGGTCGAGACGACCGCCGGTTCGTAGCTCGTGCGGTCCAGCAGGCGGAGCGTGTCCGGGTCCGGTCCGGGGAGGACGCGATACCGTCCCTGTTCGGCCATGCCGGCGCTACGGGGGGACGGGGAAAAACGGCTCTCATCGACGCCGACGGCGGAGCCCCGGAACCGACGTTCCGCCGCCTACAGGTAGCCGTTCTCCAGCAGGAGTTCACCGTTGAGAACGCTCGCGCCGGCCGCGCCGCGCAGCGTGTTGTGCGCGAGCGTGTTGAACTGGACGCCGCCCGTCGTCTCCTGGATGCCCCCCACCGAGACGGTCATGCCGTCGCCGAGGGTTCGGTCCAGCCGGGGCTGGGGCCGGTCGGGATCCTCGAACACCGCGATGAGCTGGGCGGGCGAACTCGGCAGGTCGAGCGAGGGGTAGTCGGTCATCGCCTCGGCGACTTCCGCGGGCGAGACGTCGCCGGCAGTGTCGGCCCAGACGTTCTCCAGGTGGCCGTCGATGGTCGGGATGCGGTTGCACGACGCCGAGACGTCGCTCCCGTGCCAGTTGACCTCCGCGCCGTCGAACGTCCCCAGCAGCTTGCGCGTCTCGGTCTCCATCTTCTCCTCTTCTTTGCCGATGTAGGGGATGGCGTTGTCGATGATCTCCATCGAGGAGACGCCCGAATATCCAGCGCCGGAGACGGCCTGGAGCGTCGCTACCTCGACACGCTCGACGCCCGCGAGGTCGTCCAGCGCCGCCAGCGGCGGCACCATCGTGATCGTCGAGCAGTTCGGGTTCTTGACGAGCGCGCCGTCCCAGCCGCGCTCGTCGCGCTGGACCTCGATGAGGTCGAGGTGGTCCGGGTTCACCTCGGGGATAGTCAGCGGGACGTCGTCGTCCCGGCGGGCGTTCGAGGAGTTCGAGGAGACGACGTAGCCCGCCTCGCAGAAGGCCGGTTCGACCGCCTCGCCGACGCTGGAGGGCAGCGACGAGAAGACCAGGTCGACGTCGTCCGGGACCGCCTCGGGCGTCGTCTCCCCGACTTCGACGTCAGCGACCGACTCGGGGATCGGCGCGTCGATGCGCCACTTGGCTGCCTCGCGGTACGTCTCGCCCGCGCTCGCCTCGCTGGCGGTCAGTGCCCCGATCTCGAAGTCGGGGTGGGGGTCGAGCAGCTGGATGAGTCGCTGGCCGACGGCCCCCGTCGCGCCGATGATTCCGACGTTGACAGACATTGGCGTGGGATAGGGTCACCCCCCATCAAAACGCTTTGGATACGACGCCCACACGCGAACGACCGTCTGGAACGCTCGAGCGCCCCGCCAGTGGACGCGAGGAACCCGACGCTGTCGCGGCTATCGACCGAGCGCGAGAACTAGGCTTCGACCTGAGCGCCCTGTTTGCTGGCGATATAGCCGGCGATGCGGTTGCGGACGTTCTTCGACTCGACGTTGGTGAGTTCCGTGACGAGTTCCTTGTTGTGCTCGAAGTCGTCGCCCCAGGCGTCCGGGTACCGCTCCATCAGGAGCGTCGCCGTCTTCTTGACGTAGGCGGGTTTGATGGCCATACCCGCTCTAACCGCCGTCGAACTCAAAAAGGGTTCGAATGTCGCTTCGAGCGTCGTTCGGATCACGCACGCGCCGCTCGTCGGGGCGAAAGAACGGGGAGAACGACCGGCCGGCCGGTCAGAACCCGCCGTCTTCGTCGGTATCGTTCGCGGTCTCGGGGACGTCCTCGGGCTTGTCACCGGAGACCATGAACGCCAGCAGGTTGCTGATGAAGACCTCGTTGTCCGCGTCGTAGACCTCGTTTTTGTTCATGAAGTCCGTGTCGGCGACGAACACCATGTTGTCGTTGCGGACGACGGTCGCGTACGAACCGTTGCGCCTGGTTTCGAGGGTCTTGGTGCCGTCGGCGGCGGTGTAGACCACCTCGGCGTCGCTCCCCTCGCTCGTCACGAGGTAGCCGGCGTTCTCGAAGGTGACCGCGTCGACGCCCTCGGTGAGCGTCCCCGAACCCGCGGGTTCGGCGTAGACGCTCTTGAACCAGTTGTCGTTGCGGTCGTCGTCCATGTTGTAGATCCCCTCGGCTCCCATCCGGGCGCCGTACTGTCCGGTCAGGTCGTTGGCGCCGAAGGAAACCGTCGTGGGACCGCTGAACAGGCCCCCGCCACCGCTGAGTTGCGTCGGTTCGCCGAGCACGACGAGGCGACCGTCCCCTTCAGTGTACTCCCGGAGACCGGCGCGCTCGGCCTTCGTGAAGCCCTGTGTCGGGTTGATGACGAGGACGGCGTCGTACTGCTGGAGGGTGGCGTTGTACCCGCTCGTCGACCCGAATCCGCCATCGCTGCTCCCGCTACTGGTCTGGGCGCCGATGTCGACGTCGTGACCGGCCCTGGTCAGCGCTTCGACGACGTATTCCAGCGAGTCGCCGTCGACCGCGGTCCCGTGCTTGGTATCGATCAGTATCTTCTTCTCGCCTTCCGGTGCGTCGACCTCGATGTCGCCCGTCTCCGGGTCGGCCTCGACGTTCACCGCGTCGGGCTGGTAGTGACCCGGCGACTGGCCGCTGACGTTCTGGCCGTCGGGGACGGACGGAGACCCGCCGCCGAAGGCGGTCGCTGCGACTGCCGTCCCGCCGACGATCACGACGATGACGGCGACGAAGACGCCGAGCGGTTTCGCGATGTCAGTTGGTTCCATTGGTTGTCACCTCCTCCTCGTCGACTATGTCTTCGGGGATCCCCCAGATGTAGTAGTACTTGACCGGCTGGACGAACTCCGTGTCCGCTTCCCGGTCGACGTAGACGACGTTCCCGTCGACTTTCTCGACCTCGGTGTCGTCCTGCGCGAAGATGATCCCGATCCCGATGCTGGGCTCTTGCTTGTAGTAGACGTCGTAGTTGTCGCCCTCGATGTCGTCGGACATCGACGCAGCGCGCTGGATGGCCGTCTCGAGGCTGCCGATTTCGTCCGCGAAGCCGTTCTGGACCGCCTCGGTCCCGAGCCAGACCTTGCCGCTGAGCACCGTCTCGCGGTCGACGGTGAACGTATCGCCGCGGTGGTGCATGACGGTGTTGCCGAAGGCGTTCTGCAGGGACTCCATCTCTTCGAGGAAACTGTCCTTGTCTATCTGGGCCTTGTCCGGGCCCGTGCGGATGAAGACCTCACCCTGTTCGTCGGCCTGTTCGAGCGCGCTTATCGGCGCCTGCACGACCACGCCGATGCTGCCCACCTGCGAACTGGGCTTGACGACGATGGAGTCGGCGGGTGCGATGGTGTAGTAGCCGCCGGAAGCGGCCTGACCTTCGACGTAGGCGACGACGGGCATCTCCTGGGCGGTCCGGTTGACCGCCAGGTAGAGTTCCTCGCTGGCCGCGACGCCACCACCCGGACTGTCGACCCGGAGGACGACTGCCTCGACGGAGTCGTTGTTTCTCGCTTCCCGGAGGTCTTCGGAGATCGCGCTCGCGGTCTGGTCGTTCACTCCCCCGCGAAACGTGACGACCGCGACGCTCGACCTGTCGGAGTCGCCCGAACCGCTCGCTACGCTCCAGACGACAGGCGCGAGTACGGTTGCAACCAGGACGGCCACGACCACGACGACGACGTACAGCACGGTCGTCGTCGAAGCCGAGTCGCTGCTTGCTGCCATACGTACACACCGTAGGACGACCCCTTGAAATAGGTTTTTCAAACTAAAAATTTGTTTCACCTATCGTCGGACGCCCGCGAGGTGCGACCGGGCGTCGAAATACCCCCGAGCACCCGGGCGCGAGTGCCGGAAGCGTCCGGTCCCGACCGGCGACTGCGCCCCCCTCCAGCCGTCAGAAGACGTCTTTCATCGCTTCGAGTCGGTCGACGATGTCGTCGATGCCGTCGTTGATCCCCGCGAGGCGCTCGCCGATGTTCTCGGCCGGTACGGCGCCGTCGGGCGTCGGCTCTATCAGTTCGTCGTTTTCGAGCATCCGCAGCGAGTAGCGCACCTTGTGCTCGGGGATGTCGGTCTCCTGTGCGATACGGTTGATCCCGATCGGACCACGCTCGATGACGACCCGGAGTACCTGCTGGTCCCGTTCTTCTTTCTCGACCTGTGTCCGCAGTCGGTCCACCATGCCCTGTGTTTCCCTGTGTCCGGTTTCGGTCCCCGCCTAATAAAACTATAAGCGACCAGCTTTGGCCGGGGGGTGTCCTCGCACACTCCGTCTGCTGCGGGCACCCCTCCGACGAAAACGTGAAAAAAGCGGACCCTCGCTCCGCTCGGGTCGGTGAACCGCCTCGCCCCGCTCGGCGGACGGTTAGCAGGGGTTATACTGTCGGACACACGTGAGGCCACCGTCGGTGGCTCGTTCGACCGGGAACGGGCGTTTCGATAGCGTGTTCCTGGCAAGCGTGTTCACGTACTTGCGTCCGACAGTATGACCTATCCGCCGGATAGCGTCACTCCCGGTCGACCGGCGTCCGCCGGAGTTCGTCGATCTGGTCGCGCAACCGGTCGAGTTCGGCCTCGAGTTCCTCCTGGCGGTCGATGAGCGCGCTCAGCTCCTCGGTGTTGACCGAGTAATCGCGGTCCAGGGCGCTGTCGAGCGAGTCCGTCGTCGCCTGGACCAGATAGGAGGCGAACTGCAGGACCTCCTCGGGCGAGCCCTTGGCGGTGAAGAGTTCGACGGCGCCGGACTTGGGCGTGTACCTGACCGCGGGGACCTCCTCGCTTTCGACGTAGGTGGTGTGGGCCTCGAGTTCGGTCACGGGATTGTGCCGGTCGCGGGTCCGTTCGGTGCGCACGACGCCGAACGGCTCGGCGAGCGCGGGGTAGGTCTCGCCGACGTCCCGGAGGACGTCTGCTGCCTCGACGCCGAGCTGGGCCTCGACGTCGCCGTAGAACTGCGCGGAGCCGGTGAGACTCAGCGCGACCGCGTAGAAGACGTTGCGGTTGTGCTCTGCGAGGTCGCGGACGCGCTCGCGGACCGCCTCGTGGTCGCCCTCCAGCGCGAGTCGCTCCAGTTCGTCGAGGAGGCGGCGCGTCCCCTCCTCGCGCGCCAGCAACTCCTCGACGAACACCCGGGGCACGTCCTCGCTCTCGACGTCGTCCATGCCCGAGCCTCGCGTGCGCGAATCGAAACTCTGTGGACCGAGTATCAGGAACTGACCGACTCTGCAGGACGGATATCGCGACCCGAACTACTATGTAGTGCGTCGTCGTACTGTTCCGGCACTGGAACCGCGAGGTCCCCCGGCGCCCCTGCCCGGCCCGTCCGGGCTGAATAGCCGCGGCCGCCGTCGTTTGGAAAGCGTTATGTAGTCCCCGACAGTAAAGCCCTGTAGTCTCTCGTGACAGCAACTTCTACACCCGGCCAGACCCACACATGGTAGACGTAACCGACCACGAACTCGTTCCGGAGCACAACGTCCTCGACGGGGACGAGATCGAGGACGTCATCGAGGAGTACGACATCAAGAAGACGGACCTGCCGAAAATAAAACGGACCGACCCGGCGATGCGCGACCTCGAGGCAGACGTCGCAGTCGGTGACGTCGTCGAAGTCGTCAGGGATTCGCGAACGGCCGACCAGGCAGTGGTTTACCGACTCGTCGTAGATTAACATGAACGTACAGGACAGGCGCGAGATATCGCGCGAGTACTTTTCGAGGGAACGACTCGCAGAACACCACTTCCGTTCGTTCAACGCCTTTCTCGACCGGGGGATGCAGGAGGTCGTCGACGAGAAGGCGACGATCGACACGGACATCGGCGACAAGGAAGGCGAGGAACCGGTGTACGTCGAGCTCGGCGACGTGCGCGTCGTGACTCCCCGCGTTCGGGAGGCCGACGGCTCCGAGGAACTGCTCTACCCCCAGGAGGCGCGACTGCGCAACATCACCTACGCCGCCCCGGTGTTCATGGAGATGGCGATCATCAAGGGCGGCGAGGAGGAAGAAGAGCGGGTGGTCGACCAGACCGAGACCAAGATCGGTCGCATGCCGGTCATGGTCGGGTCGAACAAGTGTAACATCGCGGGGTTCACCCGCAACGAACTCATCGACATCGGCGAGGACCCCGCCGACCCCGGCGGCTACTTCATCGTCAACGGGTCCGAGCGCGTGCTCATGACCAGCGAGGACCTCGCCCCCAACAAGATCCTCGCCGAGACCGACACGAAGTACGGCGACACCATCGAGGTCGCCAAGACCTTCTCCCAGCGCCGGGGGTATCGCGCCCTCGTGCTGGTCGAACGGGGCCGCGACGGCCTGCTCGAGGTCTCGTTCCCGTCGGTGTCGGGGAGCATCAACTTCGTGACGCTCGTCCGGGCGCTGGGCCTGGAGTCCGACGAGGAGATCGTCCACCGCGTCTCGGAGGACCCCGAGATCGTCAAGTTCATGCTCGAGAACCTGGAGGCCGCCGAAGTCCAGTCGACCGAGGAGGCCATCGAGGCGCTGGGCCAGCGCGTCGCCAGCGGCCAGGGCAAGAACTACCAGCTCAAGCGCGCGAACTACGTCATCGACCGCTATCTCCTCCCGCACCTCCACGAGGACGGCGTCGAGGAGGAGGACGTCCGGATCAACAAGGCCTACTACCTCTGCCGGATGGCCGAGGCCTGTTTCGAGCTGGCGCTCGGTCGGCGCGAGGCCGACGACAAGGACCACTACGCCAACAAGCGCCTGAAGGTCAGCGGCGACCTCATGAAGGACCTGTTCCGGACGGCGCTGAACAAGCTCGCGCGCGACGTCAAGTACCAGCTCGAACGGGCGAACATGCGCAACCGGCAGCTGTCGGTCTCGACGGTGGTCCGGTCTGACGTCCTGACCGAGCGACTCGAACACCCCATCGCGACGGGCAACTGGGTCGGGGGCCGGTCCGGCGTCTCGCAACTGGTCGACCGGACGGACTACATGGGCGTCCTCTCGCACCTGCGCCGGCTGCGTTCGCCGCTCTCGCGGTCCCAGCCACACTTCGAGGCGCGGGACCTGCACGCGACCCAGTGGGGTCGCATCTGTCCCTCCGAGACGCCGGAAGGCCCGAACTGTGGGCTGGTGAAGAACTTCGCCCAGGCGATGGAGCTCAGCCAGAACGTCGCCGACGAACAGGACCTCAAACACTCGCTGGCCGATATGGGAGTTCAGGGCATCCCCGGCATCGAGAGTATCGAAACACAGCCCGCCGACGATTAACATGAGTCAGGGACGCGACGCGAAAGTCTACGTCAACGGAAGCCTGGTCGGGACCCATCCCGACCCCGAACAGCTCGCCGAACAGATCCGACAGGCCCGCCGACGAGGCGAGGTCAGCGAGATGGTCAACGTCTCGGTCAAGGGTCGCACCGATGAGGTCATCGTCAACGCCGACGCCGGTCGGGCACGACGCCCGCTGATCGTCGTCGAGGACGGCGAACCATTGCTGACAGAGCGGGAAATCGAACTGCTGCGCGAGGACGAGATCGGTTTCCAGGACCTCGTCGACCGGGGCTACATCGAGTTCATCGACGCCGAGGAGGAAGAGGACATCCTCGTCGGTGTCGACGAGGAGGAACTCACCGAGGACCACACCCACCTCGAGGTCGACCCCCAGCTGATGTTCGGCATCGGCGCGGGGATGATCCCCTACCCCGAGCACAACGCTTCCCCGCGCATCACGATGGGGTCGGGGATGATCAAACAGTCGCTGGGCCTGCCGAGCGCGAACTACCGCGTCCGGCCGGACACGCGCCAGCACCTCCTGCACTACCCGCAGCTGTCGCTCGTGAAAACCCAGACGACCGAACAGATCGGCTACGACGAGCGCCCCGCGGCACAGAACTTCGTCGTCGCCGTCATGTCCTACGAGGGGTTCAACATCGAGGACG
>JAZKRZ010000124.1:0-9975 GCA_036626395.1 Haloarculaceae archaeon | reverse complement strand
CGTCGAGTTCCTCGCGGATGGGCTCGAACTTGCCGAGCCGCCGGTCCATCTGGAGCACCCGGTTCGTCGGGTCTTCGCTGATGTGTCCGGCCTCGTTGTGCTCGTTGCCGGTCGCGAGGAAGCGCCCCCCCTTCTGGCCGGGGACCGACCGCGGGCTGACGCCGTCCTCGGCGTCGTACTGGAACCGCTTGAACTTCTCCGCGTTGTACTCGGCGACCTCCTCGATCTCCGCCTCGTCCAGCACGGTGCCGGGGTCGGCGTCGGGTTCCCGGTCGAAGAAGCTCGCGTCGACGTTGCGGAGTTCGCCCTGGAGCTTCTGGTCGTAGACGAGGAGCGCCGGGATCTGGTAGTCGTAGGCGATCTCGAAGGCCGTCCGGATCTGCTCGTAACACTCCCGGTGGTTCCCGGGCGCCAGCACGACGCGCGCCGAGTCGCCCTGACTGGTGTAGAGGACGTGTTCGAGGTCGCCCTGTTCGGGTTTCGTCGGCATCCCCGTCGACGGGCCGGCCCGCATCGCCTCGATCAGGACCAGGGGCGTCTCGGTCATCTCCGCGAGCCCGAGCGGTTCGCTCATCAGCGCGAACCCACCACCGGAGGAGCCGGACATCGCCTTGACCCCGGCGTGTGAAGCGCCGATCGCCAGCGACGCGGCGGCGATCTCGTCTTCGACCTGCTCGGAGATCCCCCCGAACTGCGGGAGGTTCTGGGACATGATCGTGAACACGTCCGTCCACGGCGTCATCGGGTAGCCGGCGATGAACCGACAGCCCGCGTCCAGGGCACCGTAGGAGATGGCGTCACTCCCCGAGACCAGCGCCTGGGTCTCCTCGGGTTCCTCGGCGCTGGGCATCGAGAACTCGGGCTGTTCGTCGAACTCCTCGGCCGTCGCGGCGCCGTCGGCGATCACGTTCCTGTTGGCCTCGGCGATCTCCTCGTTAAACACCTCGCCGATGATCTCCTCGTAGTAGGAGGTGTCGAACTCCAGCAGCGTCGAGAGCACGCCGATACCGGCGTTGTTGCGCATGACCTCGCGGCCGTGCTCTTTCGCGATGCTACGCAGGTCGACCGGATACACGTGCCAGTCGTTCTCTTCTGCTTTCTCGTGGAGGTCGACCTTCTCGACGGCCTCCTCGTCGATGAGCCCGGAGTCGTAGACGATGACCCCACCCTCGCGGAGTTCGTCGAAGTTCTCGTAGAGCGGCTTGAGTTCCTCGTCGCCGTAGTAGGCCTCCTCCTGTGGGTTCCGGGCGAAACTGTCGCCCAGCGCCAGCAGGACGTTGTAGCCGTCGCCACGGGACCGGACTTCGCCCTCGGCCGCACGTACCTCGACGTACGTGTGACCACCCCGGATGCGCGACGGGTAGTGCCGGTGTGTGAATACGTCCAGACCCGAGCGCATCAGGGCCTTGGCGAAGTTCCGACTCGTCGAGTCGATACCGTCGCCGGAACCGCCCGCGATTCGCCAGATTAATTGGTCGTCTGTCATGGATACAGTCGGCCCCGTTGAGGTGCCGTATTGTAAACACAAGCGGCCCGGACTAAAGGGTTTCCACTACGACACCACCAATTAATCGTGAAAGATAGGTAGGAGGCTTCTCGCGCCCGAATTCGCGACTGGGTGACAACTGCATACACGGGTGGATCGGGGTGAATCGGCGGGACTGCCGCGGCGTTCGCAGGGATGGGGAACGAGCGTCGTCGAGTGCGAAACGGCGTGGCCCAGCAGTGACGTCGGCTCGCCGTCGCTCCCCCGGCCAGCCTGGCTGTCGCGACCCCCACGACGGGAGTGCAACGGGCCGCCGGCCGAGCGACCGCCCCCGGGCACGTCGGGACTGCCTCTACCCGCGCCGTTTAGTGCGACGACTGTCGAGAGGGGAGCGTGTCGGAGGCTTCGACCCCGCCGGAACTGCGTCGACAGTGGACGGTCGCCGTGCTCGGGTACGTCGCGGTACTGGGCGTCCTGACCCAGCTCCGGGGCGCGTTGCTCCCGAGTTTCGCGGACGCGTTCCCCGTGTCGGTGGCCGAACTGGGGCTGGTCTCGACCGCCGGGTCGGTCGGCTTCCTGCTTGCGGTGGTCGTCGCCGGCTCGGTCGTCGGCCGCGTGGACGTCCGCCGGGGGCTGCTCGTCGCCCTCCTCGCGCTGGGGGCCTGTCTCGCGCTCGTCAGCGCCGCGCCGACCTACGTCGCGTTACTGGTCGGCCTCGCGATACTCGGCCTCTCGACCGGCGTCCTCCACGGGTTCGACCGGCCGATACTCAGCCACCTCCACCCCGACTCCCGGGGCCGCACGTTCAACCTCCAGGACATGGTGTGGGCGATGGGGGCGACGCTCGGACCGGTGCTGGCGCTCGCTGCCGTCGAGTGGGCGAACTGGCGGGTCGCCTACCTCGCCGCCGGTGTCGCGACGCTCCCGCTGGCCGTCCTCGTCTACCGGCTGGAGCTGCCGGCGAGCGTCGACGCCGAGCGGGACCTCTCGCTTTCGGAGGTCGCCGCGCTGGTCAGGCGCCCGACCGTCGCGTGGCTGGCTCTCGCGATGCTGTTGCTCTCGTTCGTCGAGGGCGGCTTTTTCACCTGGCTGCCCTACTACGCCAGCGACATCTTCGGCCGGCGCGCGGGAACGCTCTCGCTGACGGCGTACCTCGCCGCCTACGTCCCCGCCCGGTACGGCTTCTCGCGACTGGCCGACCGCGTCGACAACCTCGACCTCGTCCTCGGCGCGTCGCTGCTGGCGACGGTCATGCTGGCCGTGGCGTTCGTCTTCGCCCGCGGAGCCGGTATCTTCGTCGCCGTCGTCGCCGTGGGCTTTCTCGTCGCCGGGATGTTCCCCACCCTGCTCGCGCGCGGGACCAACGAGATGCCCGAGTACAGCGGCCCCATGAACGCCGTCGCGCTCGGGTCCTCGAGCGTCGGCTTTCTCACCTTCCCCGCGACGATGGGCGCCGTCGCGGAGGTCTATTCGGTCGGGACCGCGATGCGCATGCTCATCCCCGTCATGCTCGCGCTCGCGGTGCTGGTCGCGGTCGTCCGCGCGAGAAGCGGGGCGGCCGCCTGACCGGGTGGTGTCGCTCGGGGGTCAGCTCAGGTCGAACTTCTCGGCGGCGGTCTGCATGTCCTTGTCCCCCCGGCCACAGAGGTTGACCAGGATCGTGTCGTGGCGGTCCTCCTCGGCGAGTTTGACCGCCAGCGCGATAGCGTGACTGGGCTCCAGTGCGGGGATGATCCCCTCGGTCTCGCTCAGCTCCCGGAAGGCCGCCAGCGCCTCCTCGTCGCTGATCGCGTGGTACTCCGCGCGCCCGAGTTCCTGGAGCGCGGCGTGTTCCGGCCCCACCGCGGGGTAGTCCAGTCCCGCGCTCACGGAGTGGTTCTCCGTGTCCTCGTCGATGACCTTCGTCTTCATGCCCTGGAAGACCTGTGGCTCGTCCTGTCTGGTCATCGACAGCGGCGCCGAGTGGTGGCCCTCGCCCGTGCCGCCGGGTTCGGCCCCGTAGAAAGCGACGTCGTCGTCCTTGAACGCGTGGAACAGGCCGATGGCGTTGGACCCGCCGCCGACGCAGGCCACGCAGGCGTCGGGCAGGTCGCCGTGCAGTTCCTGTATCTGTTCGCGGGCCTCGCGCCCGATGACCGACTGGAACTCCCGGACCATCCGCGGGAACGGGTCCGGGCCGACGGCGGACCCCACGAGGTAATGGGTTTCCTCCATGTTCTCGGCGAAGTCCTCCAGGGCCGCGTCGACGGCCTCGGCGAGGCCCTCGTTGCCCCGTGTGACCTCCTCGACCTCGGCGCCGAGCAGGCGCATCCGGAAGACGTTCATCTCCTGGCGCTGGATGTCCTTGCGGCCCATGTAGACCTTCGTCGGGATGTCGAGCAACGCCCCGACCATCGCCGTCGCGGTGCCGTGTTGCCCGGCGCCGGTCTCGGCGATGAGTCGCTCCTTGCCGGCTTGCTCGGCGAGCAGCGCCTGGCCCAGCGTGTTGTTGAGTTTGTGCGCGCCGCCGTGGAGCAGGTCCTCGTGTTTGAAGTAGATGTTCGCGTCGTAGCGCTCGCTGAGCGTCTCGGCGTGAAACACCGGCGTCGGCCGCCCGCCGTAGTGTTCCAGCAGGTAATCGAGGCGCTCGCGGAACTCGTCGTCCTCGATGGCCTCGTCGAAACCCGCCGCCAGTTGCGCCAGCGGTTCCTCCAGCGGTTCCGGAACGTGTCGACCGCCGTAGCCCTCGAACTCGCCTGGTGAAGACATACCCCGACGTGCGGGCGCTCGCGGCTAAAAGTTACTGGCGGGAGACGGTCGTCACCGGCGCCCGGGGGCGGTCAGCGCTGGACGGCCAACACCGGCGCGTGGCCGTCCTGGATGACCCGTTCGGTGATACTCCCGAACAGGAACCGGCCGGCGCCGCTGCGCGCGTGGGTGCTCATCACCACGAGGTCGACCCCCGCGGTGGCGGCGTACTCCGTGATGACCCGGGTCGGACTGCCGACCTCGACGACAGTCTCGACCTCGACGCCGGCGGGTGCCGCCTCGTCGACGAGCGCTCGCGCCGCCGCGGCCCGTTCCTCGCGGCGACGCGCCAGTTTCTCGTCGTCGCGCCCGGCGGTGCCGAGCCCGCTCGACAGTTCCACGACGGACAGGACGTGGACGGTCGCGCCGTAGCGTTCGGCGTGGCTGAACGCGTGTGCGGCGGCGTCGGCCGCCGCCTCGCTGCCGTCGGTCGGAAGCAGTATCGTGTCGTACATGTGTTGTGGTGTCTCGTCGAGGCCAGTCTCAGTCGTCCCGGTCACTGCTGGCGGGCGATCAGTATCGCGTCCGCGAGCACGTCGTGGCCGATGGGGGTCAACTGGAGCGCCGCCCCGATGAGGAACACGTTCCCGAAGACGGCGCCGGTCAGCGGCCCGAAACTCGCAGCGAGGACGCCGAGGGCGGTAACCCCTGCCAGGGCGTAAACGACCCGCTCCTGCCGGCGGAGTTGCGGGCTCTCCCAGTTGTAGAGCGCCGTCACGAGATAGCCGACTCCGAGCACGACGAACCAGGGCTGCCAGTACGCGTAGACGACGACGTCGGCGGGCAGGAGTCGCGTCAGCGCCAGCAGGTTGACCGCCGTGGCGGCGACGTTGAGCGCCCCCCAGACGACCCAGACGCGGTTGCGACGGACCGTCGGGGCGGTGTAGGTCACGCCGACGAAGACGATGCCGACCGTCAGCACGACCCACAGGAGGACGATGGACTCGACCAGTCCGAACGGTGCCAGGCCGGGGTTTTGCTGGAACAGCCAGGAGAGCCCCCAGCCCAGCACGCCCTCTGCAAACCCGAAAAAGAGGAGTCCGTCTCCCGGGAGCGGCGGCGTCAACAGCCGCTGGAAGTACGCCGACAGGACGGCACTCGACCGGCGAGCGCGGGCGACGGCGCTCGCGGACTCACTCGCCACCGCATCCCCCTGACCGTCGCACACCGCGCGTTCTCGCCGGCCGTCCGTGGGGACCCCTCGGGTGCATTGCCCTTTCTATGGGCGTGTCCCGGAAAACACCTTCGAGCGGCCGAGTCGGGTTCTCCCGCGAACTGTACCCGGCTACCCAAGTACTGCCGGCCCCGACAGGCGAGTATGCCCACCATCGAGTACCGCGGCGAAACCGTCGAGTGCGAGTCGGGGGAGCGACTGCGGGACGTCCTGCTCGGTGCCGACCTGCCGGTCCACAACGGCCCGCGGGCGGTCTCCTGTCACGGCCTGGCCACCTGTGGGACCTGTGCGGTCGAGGTGGAGGTCGCGGGCGACGGGGAACTCCCCGGACCCACCCGTCGCGAGCGGGCGCGCATGGCCGTCCCGCCGCACTCGCCGGACAGCGGCCTGCGGTTGGCCTGCCAGGTGCGCGTGACCGCGGACCTCGTCGTCGAGAAACGCGACGGCTTCTGGGGACAGCACGTCGACGCGAGCGACGAGTGACCGCGCCCGGGACGCGTCGCCGGTAGACCCACAAGGCTCCGGGGCGACTCTCGGGTATGCCGACTGTCAGCGACACCTACCTGGAGAACCGGTGGCGCGTCCAGCCCAACCACGCCAACAACTACGAGACGGTCCACGGCGGCAACGTCATGAAGTGGATGGACGAACTCGGCGCGATGTCGGCGATGCGCGCCGCCGGCGAACCCTGCGTGACCGCCGCCATCGACGAGATGAACTTCCACCGGCCGGTCCCCGTCGGCGACAACGTCTACATCGAGTCGTTCGCCTACGAGACCGGGCGGACGAGCGTCAAGGTGCAGTTGCGGGCCGCCCGTGAGGACCCCCACACCGGCACCCACGAGACGACCACCGAGTCGCGGTTCGTCTTCGTGGCCATCGACGAGGACGGGTCGCCGCTCCCGGTGCACGACCTCACCGTCGAGAGCGACCAGTGTCGGGAGTTACGAGCGCAGGCACTCGAGTGGGAAGCCGACGGGGAGTGATACGGACCGTTGTACCCATTTTCGGCGATGCCGCCGACGGATGGGCGAGTCACGGCCCAATGCCTTCACCGTGGTTCGCGACGGCGGTAACGAATTACAACGGTCCGTATGAATCGGCGACGCGTGGGATCAGGCCGACGGCGCGAGTTCGCCGGCCTTCGCGCGTGACTGCTCGATGACGTCCGGCCTGGCCTCGAACTCGATGACGACCTGGTCGCCGTAGTCGACGTCGGAGACGTTGGCGTGGTCGTGGATCCACGAGACGAGGCTCATCGCGTCGTCGCTCATCGGGAGGACGAGGCGCTCGCGCTCGTAGTCGGGCAGTTCCCGGTGGATGCGCTCCTCGAGGGCGTCGACGTTCGCGCCCGTCTTCGCGCTGACTGCGACGGGGCTGGGCGCCAGCGCGGAGAGGGCCGCCCGCTTTCGCTGTACCTCGTCGTCGTCGACCCGGTCTATCTTGTTCAGGACCGTCACGATGGGCGCCTCGTTGCGCTCGTAGAGCGTGTCGTGGGAGGTGACGAGTTTCTCGCGGATGTCCGCGACCGGTTCGCTGACGTCGACGACCAGCAAGACGAGGTCGGCCCGGTAGACCGAATCCAGCGTCGACTTGAACGACTCGACGAGCCAGTGGGGCAGGTCCGAGATGAACCCGACCGTGTCGGTGACGAGCACGTCGCGCTGGTCCATTTCGGCCCTGCGCGTGGTCGTCCCGAGCGTCGTGAACAGGCGGTCCTCGGACTCGGCGGTGGTGTCCAGGTCCGGGTGGACGTCCTCGTTCTCGTCGACGTCGACGTCCGCGGCGAGGCGCCGGAGCAGGGTGGACTTGCCGGCGTTGGTGTACCCCGCCAGGGCGACGAGGTCAAAGCCCGACTCGCGGCGCTGTTCGCGCCGGTGCTGTTCGGTCCGCTCGATGTCGCCGAGTTCGTCGCGGATCCGGGAGATCTGCGCTTTGATGTCCTCCTCGCGGCTCTCGTCGTACTCGCCCAGCCCCATGAACCCGGGGCGCTCGTCGCGCCGGGCGAGACTGGCCTTGGCCTCCGCGCGCGGGAGTTCGTACCGGAGTTCGGCGAGTTCCACCTGGAGCTGGGCCTTCCGTGTGTGTGCGCGCTGGCCGAAGATCTCGAGGATGAGCCGGAAGCGGTCGATGAGCCTGACGCCCCCGGGGAGGACGTTGCCGAGGTTGTACGTCTGGTAGGGACCGAGCTGGTTGTCGAAGACGACGACGGTGGCGTCCTCGCGGGCGACGGTCGCCGCGAGGGTCTCGGCTTTCCCTTCGCCCACGTGTGTCGCCGGGTCCTCTTTGCGCATCTGTGTCACCTCGGCGACGACCTCGTAGCCCGCGGCGCGGGCGAGGTTGCGGATCTCCTCGGTGTCCGCCGTACCGCTGTCGACCCGTTTGGCGACGACAGCGCGCTCTCTGTTGCCTTGCACTCGGTCGCGCGTAGGTGACCCGTCTATTTAAAATCTGGTCGTTTCGCGCGGTGTGCTACCGCGGACCACGGGACTGCGGACGCGACTCGAAAGGTCGAAGGCGGCCCTGTCCCTGGCGAGGGTATGGAACGCGGGGCGCTCGCTCTGGACGAGGTGGGGCCGTTCGACCTGCAGTCGACCGTCGAGAGCGGACAGTCCTATCTCTGGACGCGCGCCGACGGGCGGATGTACGAGTCGGCCGGCGCATACGGTGGCGACGCCTGGTACCGGACCACCGCGCGAGTCGACGGCGACCCCGCTGTCGTGCGGGCGCGACAGGTCGACGGCCGCCTGGAGTGGGAGGCCTCCGTCGACGCCGAACCGATACTCCGCGAGCGCCTCCGACTCGGCGACGACCTTCCGGCGATCCGTGCGACGGCCGTCGACGACGACATCGTCCAGAGCGCCTACGACGCCTACTGGGGGATGCACCTGGTACGGGACCCGCCGTTCCCGACTCTGGTCTCGTTCATCTGTTCGGCACAGATGCGGGTCTCGCGGATCCACGGGATGCAGGAGCGACTGCGCGAGGCGTTCGGGACGCCCGTCGAGTTCGACGGGGAGACCTACCACGCCTACCCGACTCCGGAGCAACTCGCGGCCGCCAGCGAGGAGGAGCTCCGCGACCTGAGTCTGGGCTATCGGGCGCCGTACGTCCGCGACACCGCACGGATGGTCGCCGACGGCGAGACCCCCGCCGACGCCAGCGACCGCCCCTACGAGGAGGCCCGCGAGTGTCTCACCCGCTTCGTCGGCGTCGGCGACAAGGTCGCCGACTGCGTGTTGCTGTTTTCGCTGGGCTTTCTCGAAGCGGTGCCCCTCGATACGTGGATCCGCACGACTATCGAGGAGTACTACCCCGAGTGCGAGAGGGGCAACTACGCCGAGACTTCTCGCGCGATCAGGGCGGCCTTCGGCGGCGAGTACGCGGGGTACACCCAGACCTACGTCTTTCACTACCTGCGATGAACTGGAAAGACCCCGCCCCCCGGCCGGAGTTCGACCGGGTCAGGACGACCGGCGCTTCGGGTGACCCGGTTCGTCACCGGGGTTGTCGCCGCGGTCGTCGTAGTACTTCCGGCCGATGTACTCGTCGGGAAGCGTGCCGATGAAGGCGTCGTTCAGTTCCTGGGCCGAACGGAACGTGTCGGTGCCGCACCGTTCGAGCGTCTCGGCGACCGTCTCGCCGGAACCGTTGGGTGACTCGATGGTCGTCTCGCCCATCGTCTCGATGACCGTTTCGCGGTCGATCGGGTAGCTGTACGCCTCGTCGAACCTCTCGTACGCGTCTGTGGGTCGCATTGGTGTGTGGTGTGGGTGCCGCGTCTGCTGTCCGGTGTGGTGCTGCTGGCCGGTCCTGCGAATTCGGAAAACAGGTGGTGTTATGCGGGCGATACGGCCCGCTTTACGCGGCGTGCGACGCGAACGAACCGGGTCGTCCGGTGGTCGCGCATCGTATCGTTTCCTGAGTGATCGTTCATTATATACCTGTCGGTCCGAGCGTCAATCCGCGCCGTGCGCGCCGGCGAACCCGCACCCGTCACAGCACCAGACCCCGCACTCTCGTTCGATCAGCCTGCCGCAGTTCGGACACGACTGCTCCATGCATCCGACCCCTCGTAACGACGATTGATAAATTTTGCTACGTCATTTGTCGAACCACCGTCCCGAACGAACGCGAGCGGGTCCGCCGCTGAGTCGCTCTCTGAGGACGGAACGCGGTCGGTCTCGTCGTCCGCGAACGAGCGCCGCGAAGTCGAACCTGACCGCGCAAACCCGATACTCGATGACCCCCGAACGTTCGACTGCGCGAGTCGGGATGACTTGACTTCCTCCCCGCGGTGAACGGCGAGGATTCCTCCGTGGGTAATCCAGTCAGGTGATTACCCCGGCTGTGAACTTGCGGGTTTGCTGACGCTGGGTTGGTTGAGTGATCACAAGTGTTCCCCATAATCGGCGGGTATCCAGTCGTGTTCATTCCACTGCCAGTACGCCCCTTCGGTGGGTGCGTCCCTGCCGCGGTCAGCAGACAGGGCAGCAGGCCGAGCCATCGGCCCAACTTCAGACTGTAA
>JAZKRZ010000123.1:0-10043 GCA_036626395.1 Haloarculaceae archaeon | reverse complement strand
GTCCCATAGTTTGGTTTGGTACTCCATAGCAGAATTTCCATCGGGTCAGTATAAATACGAACCCGTCCGCGACCGGGGCGCTTAATCGGGTCGCACCGCTAGGACGGCCGATGACAGACGCGGACGGTGTGGGGACCGCCGCGGCGTTCGCGCACCTGGGCGAGGAGGTTCGCGCGGCGCTGTCCGAGCGGGGGTTCGAGACGCCGACCGAGCCACAGCGCGGTGCCATCCCGCCGCTGGTCGACGGGGAGCACGTCCTCGTCGTCGCCCCGACCGGGACCGGCAAGACCGAGACGGCCATGTTGCCGGTCTTCGACGCGCTCGCGAGCGGGGACGGCGACGCCGGCGGCGGCCGGTTCGGCATCGGCGCGCTGTACGTGACCCCGCTCCGCGCACTCAACCGGGACATGCGCGAGCGCCTCGAGTGGTGGGGCGAGCGACTGGACCTGGACGTCCAGGTCCGCCACGGCGACACGACCGACTACCAGCGCCAGAAGCAGGCTGACGACCCGCCGGACGTGCTGGTGACGACTCCCGAGACGCTCCAGGCGATGCTGACCGGGTCGAAACTCCGGCGGGCGCTCTCGGACGTCGACCACGTCGTCGTCGACGAGGTCCACGAACTCGCGGCCGCGAAACGAGGCGCACAGCTGACTGTCGGGCTGGAGCGGTTGCGCGAACTCGCGGAGGCGTTTCAGTGCGTGGGCCTCTCGGCGACCGTCGGCGACCCCGAGGCGGTCGGCCGGTTCCTGACCGGCGACCGGGGCTGTGCTATCGTCGAGGTCGACGTCGGCAGTCGACTGGACGTCCGCGTGCGAACGCCGGCGGTCACGGAGCGCGACGAGCGACTCGCCGGCGAGTTGATGACCGAACCCGAGTTCGCGAGTCACGTCCGCTACATCGACGACCTCGTTTCGGAATACGAGTCCACCCTTATCTTCGTCAACACCCGCCAGTTCGCCGAGGCGCTGGGGTCGCGGTTCAAGGAGCTGGGGTCGAACATCGGCGTCCACCACGGCTCCCTCTCCAAGGAGGCACGCATCGACGTCGAGGACCGCTTCAAGGCGGGCGAGCTGGACGCGCTGCTGTGTACCTCCTCGATGGAACTGGGTATCGACGTGGGTCACGTCGACCACGTGGTCCAGTACAACAGCCCCCGGCAGGTGACGCGCCTGCTCCAGCGCGTGGGGCGGGCGGGCCACCGCCGCGACCGGGTCTCGCGGGGGACCGTCGTGGCGACCCACCCCGACGACACGCTCGAGGCGCTGGCCATCGCCCGGCGGGCCCGCGAGGGCGACGTCGAACCCGCCGCCATCCACGACGGCAGTCTCGACACGGTGGCGAACCAGGTCGCGGGACTGGTCATGGACTTCGGCGAGATCCGGGCGATGCGCGCCTACGAGGTCCTCACCCGGGCCTACCCCTTCCGGGACCTCACGACGGGCGAGTTCAAGGCAGTCGTGCGCGAACTCGCCGACAACAGGGTAGTGTGGCTCGACGAGGAACAGGACACCATCGAGAAGCGCCGCGGAACGTGGCAGTACTTCTACCACAACCTCTCGATGATCCCCGACGAGGCGACCTACGCGGTCGAGGACGTCGCCAGCGGCCGGGAGATCGGCACCCTCGACGAGCGGTTCGTCGTCAACTTCGCCGCCCCGGGCGAAGTGTTCGTCCAGCGCGGCGAGATGTGGCGCATCACCGAGATCGACGAGGAAGAAGAGACCGTCACCGTCTCGCCGGTCGAGGACCCGGGTGGTGAGGTGCCCTCCTGGACCGGCCAGGAGATCCCCGTGCCCGAGGCAGTGGCAGGGGAGGTCGGCGAGATGCGCGGCGTGGCGGGCCGACAGCTCCAGGCCGGCGCGCCCGTCGGGGGCGTTGCCGGCGAGTTCACGACCCGCTACGACGGCGACCACTCGACCGTGGAGGCCGGCCTCGCACAGCTACTCGACTACGATGGCCCGCTCCCCACCGACGACACGATAGTCGTCGAGTTCCGGGGACGCGAGGTGGTCGTCAACGCCTGTTTCGGCCACACCGTCAACGAGACGCTGGGGCGCCTGCTGTCGGCGCTGCTCGGCCAGCGGACCGGCTCTTCCGTGGGGCTGGAAGTCGACCCCTACCGGATCGAACTCGAAGTGCCCCGGGGCGTGACGGGGGGTGACGTCGTCGAGATACTGGAGGACACCGACCCCGAGCACGTCCGGGAGCTGATCGAATTGAGCCTCAAGAACGCCGACGCCCTGAAGTTCAAACTCGCGCAGGTCGCGACGAAGTTCGGGGCCCTGAAGCGCTGGCAGGGCGGCGGTCCCAGCGCTCCGAACGGGCAGTTCGGCCGCGACAGGCTGCTGGACGCGCTGGCCGACACGCCCGTCTACGACGAGGCGCTCCGCGAGATGCTCCACGAGGAACTCGACGTCGAGGGGGCGGCGGGCGTCCTCCAGCGGGTCCAGTCGGGCGGGCTCGCCGTCGAGGTGCTGGGCGAGCGCACGCCCGTCGGGCTGGGCGGGCGGTCGAGCAGCCAGGAGCTCCTCTCGCCGGAACACGCAGACGCGAGCGTCATCGAGACGGTTCGCGAGCGCATCCAGACCGACCGCGTGATCCTGTTCTGTCTGCACTGCGTGGACTGGGAGCGGCGAATCGAAGTCCGCCGCGTGGACGACCAGCCGAAGTGCCCGCACTGCGGGTCGACGCGGGTTGCGGCGCTGAATCCCTGGGCCGACAAGGTGGTCTCGGCGGTCAAAGCCGACGTGAAAGACGACGAGCAGGAAAAACAGACCGAGCGCGCCTACCGGTCGGCGAGTCTCGTCCAGAGCCACGGCAAGCGGGCCGTCGTCGCCCTCGCCGCGCGGGGCGTCGGCCCGCACAACGCCGCCCGGATCATCAACAAACTCCGCGAGGACGAAGACGAGTTCTACCGCGACATCCTCAGGCGCGAGCGCGAGTACGCCCGGACCCGGAGCTTCTGGGACTGATCACGCCGGCTCGAACACGACGATGTCCGCCCGTTCCTCCCGGCGTTCGGCGCCGACCTGCAGCCGGTCGCCGATCGCGACGTCGTCCGCGTCCCGGAGCTGGCCGCCGAGGCGGAGCGACTCGGCCAGTTCGACCATCACGACCGTGTACGGCGTCTCCTCCTCGAACTTCCGTATCGACGTCCTGATCTCGGTGAACGTCACGACCGCACCGGTGTCGGGCAGCTCCCTGCCGACGAGCGTTGCCGACCCGCACTCCGGGCAGGTGCTGCGTGGCGGCAACTCCGCGGCCCCGCACGACTCGCACCTGAGGTATTCGGCGGTTCCCTGTTCGACCGCGTCGATGAACTCCGTGTACCACTCGGGTTTGACCGACCGTTCGGGTATCATGGGCGTGCCCCCCTGAGGACCGTTACGACGGCACTCGCTCCGCTCCCGCCGACGTTGTGAGCGACATCGGACAGGCCAACTACGCGGCGTCGAAAAGCGGCCTGTTCGGCCTGACCCGAACGCTCGCCCGGGAACTGGCCGGGAACGGGTCGACGGTCAACGCCGTGGCACCCGGATTCACGAAGACCGACATGCTCTCGGACGTCCCCGAGGAGATCAGAGACTCGATCCGGTCGGAGATCCCCGTCGACCGGTTCGCCGAGCCCGAGGAGGTTTCGGGGGCCGTGCTCTTCCTCGCGAGCGAACGGGCCTCCTACATCACGGGCCAGGTCATCGACGTCAACGGCGGCATGCACATCTGACCGGCTGCTCGCACGTCGAAATGACGAGGAGAGAGCGAGACACCCACGTCGGAAACCGGTGATCCGTCGGGGTCATCAGGGGTCATTTACGTGGCGGTCGACTGGATCCGGGTACCAGCTACATGAGTTCGGACGGCGAAATCGACGCGGAGTACATCGAACGGCATCGAGAGGAGGTCGACCACCCACTGTGGCAACTGATAAATAGGTTCGGAGTCGGGCACCGCCGGTGGTTCGTCGTGGGCGTGCTGGCGAGCATCGGGTCGCGGTTTTTCTCGCTGGTCCCGCCGGTCGTCCTGGGCGTGGCGATCGACGCCATCTTCGCGCGGGACCCCCAGCCATACACGCTACCGCTCGTCCCGACGGCGTGGCTGCCACAGGAGGAGACGGCGCAGTTCTGGTTCTCCATCGGGCTGATGGGCGTCGCGATGGTCGGACAGGCGCTGCTCATCTTCGCGCGCTCGTCGTCGCTGAACCTCTTCTCTCACCGGGTCAAACACGAGGCCCGGACGGCCACCTACCAGCAGATGCAGCGGCTGGACATGGACTTTTTCAACGAGATGCAGACGGGCGAACTCATGTCCATCCTCTCGAACGACACCAACCGCCTGGAGCGGTTCCTCGACAACATGATGGGCGAGATGATACAGCTCGTCGTCCTGATGGGCGGGACCGCCGTCATCCTGGTTGCGCTCCAGTCCGAACTCGCCATGGTGACGCTGCTGGTCATCCCGCTCTCCGCGGTGTTCACCTACTGGTACATGCAACTCGCCGAGGAGCGCTACGCCGAGATCCGCGAGTCCGTCGGCGACCTGAACTCCCGGCTGGAGAACAACCTCAACGGGATCCAGGTGATCAAGGCCTCGAACACCGAAGACTACGAGGACGGCCGGGTGAGAGACCACTCCTACCGGTACTTCAGGCTCGACTGGCTGGCGCTCCGGCTCAACTTCGTCTACCGGCCGGGGCTGCGCGTGCTGACGTCGCTCGCGTTCATCGCGACGTTCGTCGTCGGCGGCGTCTGGATCCTGGAGGGGCCGCCGGGACCCTTCTCGAGTGAGCTCACCGTCGGGACGCTGGTGACCTTCCTGCTGCTCACGCAGCGACTCGTCAACCCGCTCGCCCAGATGGCCAACGTCATCGAGCGCTACGAGGACGCCAAGGCCTCGACCAAGCGCATCCTGGGATTGATGACCCTGCCCGTCCGGATCCAGGACGCCCCCGACGCGGTCGAACTCGGGGACGTCGATGGTCACGTCGAGTACGACGACGTCACCTTCAGCTACGACGAGGACGAGGTCGTCCTAGCGGACGTCGACTTCGAGGTCGACCCCGGCCAGACCGTCGGGCTGGTCGGTCCGACCGGCGCGGGCAAGACCACGATCGTCAAACTCCTCTTGCGCCTGTACGACGTCGACGAGGGCGCGGTGAAAGTCGACGGCCACGACGTCAGGGACGTGACGCTGGCGAGTCTCCGCGGGTCGATGGGCTACGTCGGCCAGGACAACTTCCTGTTCGACGGCACCGTCGCGGAGAACATCAAGTACGGCCAGTTCGACGCCACCCGCGAGGAGATAGTCGAGGCCGCGAAACTCGCGGAGGCGCACGAGTTCATCACGAACCTCCCGAACGGCTACGACCAGGACATCGGCGAGCGCGGCGTGAAACTCTCGGGCGGCCAGCGCCAGCGCGTCGCCATCGCCCGCACGATCCTCCAGCGCCCTGCCATCATGGTCTTCGACGAGGCGACCTCCGCCGTCGACACGGAGACGGAGATGCTCATCCAGCGCTCGATCGACCAGCTGGCCGCCGACCGAACGGCGTTCATCATCGCTCACCGCCTCTCGACGGTCCGGGACGCGGACGTCATCCTCGTCATCGAGGACGGCGAGATCGTCGAGCGGGGCACCCACGACGACCTGCTCGAAGCGGACGGCCTCTACGCCAACCTCTGGCGGGTGCAGGCCGGCGAGATCGAGAAACTCCCGGACGAGTTCGTCGAGCAGGCCAGCGAGCGGGTCGCCCAGCAGGCCATCGACGCCGCCGAGGACGACGACTGACGGGGGCGACCCGGTGACGTCGGGCCCGCTCGTCGGGACGGGTGCCCGGGCCGGTGTTCGCCCTGGCCGGCGTCACCCCCCTGACCCGCCACCGGGACTCGACCGTCACGGCGCGGGATCGAAACCAACAGAAAACTTATTCTATTCGACCGCACTCGCGGAGAATCATCGGTTATATAACTCACGAATACCCTTGCTTCGAGCATGGAGAGACGTCGATTCATCCAGGCGGCGGGGGCCGGTCTCGCCGGTATCGCCGCGGGCTGTAGCGCGGAACCGACCGACGAGACCCCGACCGAGGGGTCGGGCGACGGCGGCTCCGGGGACGGCGAGTCCACCGACGCCGACACCGCGACGGCGTCGCCCACCGGGACGGCGCGCTCGGGGACGCCGATGCTCCGGGTCGGCACGTACAGTTCGTTCCTCGACGCGCCCAGTACGAGTCCGGGCGCGTGGGTCAAAGAGCGGTTCGAGTCCGAGCACGACGCCGAAATCAGCTGGTTCGCGCCCGAGGGCGGGATGAACTACTTCCTCCAGCGCCGCCAGCAGGGCGTCACCATCGACACTGACCTGTACCTGGGACTGACCCCCGAGAACCTCGTCACCGCGGACACGGGCGTCGAGGGCGACGCCTCGCTGTTCACGAGCGTCGACACGTCGGCGCTGTCGAACGTCTCGAACGTCGTCGAGGACTACTACTTCGACCCGCAGGACCGGGCCATCCCCTTCGGCGCGTCGTACATCAGTCTGGTCTACAACCAGATCATGCTCGACGAGCGCGGCGTCGGCGCTCCGGAGACGTTCGACGACCTGGCCTCCGAACCCTACGAGGAGGGGCTCATCGTCCCGAACCCCCAGAACAGCGAGACCGGACTGGAGTTCCTGTTCTGGACCGTCGACCAGTTCGGCGAGGACGGCTACCTCGACTACTGGAGTCGCCTGATGGACAACGGAACCCGCATCCTCCAGGGCTGGAGTTCGGCCTACTCGGCGTACTCGAACGAGGAGGCGCCGATGGTCGTCTCCTACTCGACCGACCAGGTCTTCGCCGACCGCTACGACCAGAACATGCAAAAACACCAGGTCGGCTTCCCGAACGACACCGGCTACGCCTACCTGGAGGGGATGGCCCCGTTCGCGGGCACCGACAGACTGGACCTCGCGACGGAATTCATGGACTTCATTCTCGGGCCCGACGTCCAGGCCGAGGTCGCCCAGCGCAACGTCGCGCTCCCGGCTGTGAGCAACGCCACGCTCCCCAGCGACTACGACGACCTCGTCCACGAGCCCGAAACGGTCGTGAGTTACGGCTACGACGAACTCGTCGGCAGCATGGACACCTGGCTCGACCAGTGGTCCCAGCAGGTCGCCAGCAACTGACCCGCCCGCTTCGAGAGTGATGGACCGCCCCGACCGGGTCCTCGAACGCGTCGGCGTCCCCCTTGCGGCAGTGGTGACGCTCGGCCTCCTGGTCGTGATGTTCTTCTATCCGGTTGGGACCGTCCTCGTCGAGTCGGTCCGGGTCGACGGCCGGTTCTCCCTCGACGTCTTCCGGTCGGTCCTCACCTCGGAGTTCTACTTCGGGACGTTCGCGGCCGCGCTGAGCGACCCCGGCGTGCTGGTCGGGGCGTTCCCCGACTACCGACTCGGTCTGTTCGGGTTCACCGTGTGGCAGGCGCTGCTGTCGACGCTGGCGAGCGTCGTGCTGGGACTGCCCGGCGCGTGGGTGCTGGCCCGGTTCGAGTTCCCCGGCCGTCGGACCGTCCGGTCGTTGACCGCGCTGCCGTTCGTCATGCCGACGATCATGGTCGCCATCGGCTTTCTCGCGACGTTCGGACGGGAGGGCATCCTCAACCAGGCCCTGCGGGCGCTTGGCCTGCCGACCCTGGAGTTGCTCGGAACCATCCACATAATCGTCCTCGCCCACGCCTTCTACGACGCGCCGCTGATCGCCCGTATCACCGCGGCCGCGTGGGAAGGCGTCGACGCGGGGATGCCCGAGACGGCGCGGTCGCTGGGCGCCTCCCCCGTTCGAGCCTTCCGCGACGTGACGCTGCCCCAACTCCTGCCGGCGATCCTCACCGGCGCACTGCTCACGTTCATCTTCTCGTTCATGTCCTTCGCCATCGTCCTCGCGCTGGGCGGCTTGCAGAAGGCGACGATCGAGGTGTGGGTGTTCCACAGCGTCGAGCAACTGGAGTACGGGACTGCGGCGGGGCTCGCGGTGCTAGAGACCGTCTTCTCGCTGGCGCTGACCTACGCCTACCTCCAGTACGAGGCGCGCCAGCGGACCGCGAGCGCCGCGCGCCCGCCCGAACGGACGCCGCTTTTCGGCGGTCTCTCCGTCGACAGGGCCGCCGCCTTCGCCTACGGCGCGGTCGCGGTCGTCGTGTTCGTCCTCCCGATGGCGAGCATGGTCCTCGCGAGCGTCACCGGCCCCGACGGGTTCACGCTGCGCAACTACGCGTTCCTCGTCGAACGGCAGGCCGAGGCCTACTCCTTCCAGGTCAGGCCGCTGACCGCCGTCCGGAACTCGCTGGTCTTCGGCGTCGGAACGCTCCTGCTCGCGGTGCCGATGGGCGTGTTGCTCGCCGTGGTGAGCACGCGCGGGTTCCGCGGGCGGAAACTCGTCGATACGGTGGCGATGGCGCCGTTCGCGGTCAGCGGTGTCGTCGTCGGCCTGGGGCTCCTGCGCGGCCTCGTGTTCGGCGTCGAGGCCGTCGGCTATCGCTTTACCGTCTCCGGGGCGCTCGCTATCGTCGCCGCTCACGCGGTGGGCGCGTACCCGTTCGTGACCCGGACCGTCGCGCCGGCGCTGGCGGGGATCGACAGTTCGATGCTCGAATCGGCGCGGTCGCTGGGCGCCTCGCGGACCCGCGTGTTGTTCGACGTCGAACTGCCGGTCGTCGTCCCGGGGATCCTCGCCGGGATGGCCTTCGCCTTCGCGCTCTCGATCGGCGAGTTCGACTCGACAGTCATACTGGCGACCGGCGGCAGCGAGTACACGATGCCGGTCGCGATGGAGCGGTTCCGCGGGCGCCGGCTCGGCCCCGCGACCGCGATGGGATGTGTCCTGCTCGCGGTCACCGCGGTCAGTTTCGTGTTCATCGACAGACTCGGCGAGGGGCGTGGTCTCAATGGGTGACCTCGAACTCGACGAGGTCGGGAAGTCGTTCGCTGCCACCGTCGCGCTGGACCGCGTCACCCTCGACATCGACGAGGGCGAGTTCTTCACGCTCGTCGGTCCCTCGGGGTGTGGCAAGACTACCACGCTACGCGCGATCGCGGGCCTCGAAACGCCGACGAGGGGCACCGTCCGCTTCGACGGCCGGGAGATGACCGGCGTCCCGGTCGAGGACCGGAACGTGGGCATCGTCTTCCAGAACTACGCTCTCTTTCCCCACATGACCGTCGCCGAGAACGTCGCCTACGGTCTCAACTTCGCCGACCCGCCGGAGGGGTCGACCGCCGACGAACGCGTCACCGAGTTGCTCGAACTGGTCGACCTGCCGGACATGGCCGAGCGCGACCCCGGGGAACTCTCGGGCGGCCAGCAACAGCGGGTCGCGCTGGCTCGCGCCCTCGCGCCCGAACCCGAGGTCCTGTTGCTCGACGAACCGATGTCGGCGCTCGACGCCCGGTTGCGGGAGACGCTCAGGCGCCAGATAAAGCACATCCAGTCCGAACTCGGCGTGACGACGGTGTACGTCACTCACGACCAGGCGGAGGCGCTGGCCATCTCCGACCGCCTCGCCGTCATGAACGACGGCCGCGTCGAACAGGTAGGCACGCCCCGCGAAGTGTACGAGGCGCCCGCGACGGAGTTCGTCGCCTCCTTCGTCGGCGAGAACAACCTTTTCACCGGGCCCGTCCGCGACCGCGCAGACGGGACGGTCACCGTCGCCGTTGACGGCACGGAGTTCCGCGTCGCCGCAGGTGACGGGACGCCCGACGCCGGCGAGCGGGCGCCGAGCGAACCCGTGACGTTCTGCGTCCGTCCGGGCGCGCTGGCCGTCGATGCCCCGGAAAACCGGTTCGAGGTGGCCGTCGACACCGGTGAGTACCTCGGCGAGACGACCCGCTACTACGCCGACTGGGACGACCGCTCGGTCGTCTTCCGGACGTCCGACCCCGACCACGTGGGCCGGGTCACGCTCGGTTTCGACCCGTCGGACGCGCGCTTGCTCCGGTGAGAAAGCGACAGGAACGCCCGACGACGGCTTCACCGCGAATCGAGAGGGTTAACAGCCGTCTCG
>JAZKRZ010000122.1:0-10056 GCA_036626395.1 Haloarculaceae archaeon | reverse complement strand
CACAAAAACCCCGAAACAGTCATCGAACGGTGGCATTGCGTGTGTCCGACAGTATCAGTCGGCCGCGCTGGCGGCGTCGCTCGCGCGGTCGAGCATGCCCCGTTCGGTCGAATAGTAGAAGTAGACGACGAGCCAGCCCGCGGCGGCGACGTTCGAGACCGTGACGGCCCAGAAGGGCGCGGCGACGCCGGCCGCGAGGACGAAGCCGCCGACGACCGCCACGGGTAGCCGGACCAGCCAGTACTGACACAGCGTCGAGTACATGCTGACCGACGCGTTCCCCGCGCCGTTGAACCCGGCCTCGACGGTGTAGATGGCGCCCAGTGCGGGGTAACCGACGGCGAGGATCTGCAGGTACAGGACGGTGTTCGCGAGCGCAGTCCCCGACAGGCCCGGGACGAACACACGGGCGATCGGAGCCGGGGCGAGCCACTGCAGCGTGGCGAACGCGCCGAGACCGGCGGCCGCGAGCGCGAGCGCGACCCAGGTGGCGTGTGCGGCACGCGAGGGGTGGTCGGCGCCGAGGTTCTGGCCGACGACGCTCGTGGCGGCGCCGGCGACCCCCTGTGCGGGGACGAACGCGACCGTCGCCACCTGCGCGCCGATGTGATAGGCGGCGAGTCCCGCCGGCCCACCGACGGCCGAGACGACCCAGACCATCCCCAGGCGCGCGACCTGGCGCCCGCCGTTCTGCCCGGCGACCGGGAGACCCACGTCGACGACCTCCCGGGCGGTAGCGAGGTGTGGCCGGAGTACCCCGCGGGTGAGTCTGAGCCCGTCCCGACCGCGTGCGGCGAGCGCGAGCGCGAGCGCCGACCCGACGCCGTATCCGACGGCCGTCGCGAGCGCCGCCCCGAACAGTTCCAGCCGGGGGAACGGCCCCCACCCGAGTATCAACAGCGGGTCGGCGACGAGGTTCACGGCGATGGCCGCGAGATTGACGTACAGCGCCGCGCGGGTGTCTCCCCAGCCGGTGAAGCCGGCTTCGAGTGTGTCGCTGACCGCGACCGTCACGACCGCCAGGGCGTACGCGGTGAGGTAGTTCGCCCCCAGGCGGACGACGGTCGCGTCGCCGGTCAACAGCCCGAGCGCCGGCTCGGCGACCGCGACGAGCACCGCACCGACGACGACCGCGAGCGTGAGCGCCATCGCGGCGCCCGTGAACGGGACTCGCCGTGCGCCCGCGCGGTCGTCGTCGCCGACCCGCTGTGAGGTGACCACCTGCGTCCCGGTAAAAAACGTGTAGAACGGGACGAGCGCGAGCGCGCCGACGACCGTCGCGAGTCCCACGGCGGCGACGGCCGTGCCGCCGAGTCGCCCCACCCAGAACAGGTCGACCACCGACTGCGCCACCAGCGCGAAGTTCTGCGCGACCAGCGGCGCCGCGAGCACCACCAGTACCCGCGGTATCGACCCCCCCACGATGTCCTCGCGCGAGACGTCACGCATTACCGGTACTCGCGCGGCCACACGTGTTAAATATTTGTCCCTGCCCGAAACGTTCTCCTGTGAAATACATATGAGTCGACCTGTCGGGTGGGCGTCGCCGGCCCGTTCGGTCTCGGGGTCGCGTCGTCGCGCGGGTCGAAGACGTGACCGACCGAGAGCTTCCCCGGGGTCGAGGCGCCCGGGGCGGGGGAAAGTATATCAGACAGCCAACAGACACGTCCGGCGTGCCGATCGACGACCCGGAGACCTACTACGACGAGCACGACCGCGAGGAGTGGGAGCGACTGGAGGCCTCGCTGGTGGGTCGCCTGGAGTGGGAGGGGACCGTCGAGTACCTGCGACGGTCGCTGCCGCCCGGCGGCCACGTCCTCGACGTCGGCGGCGGTGCGGGTCGCTACGCCGTCTGGCTGGCCGAACGGGGACACGAGGTGACGCTCGTCGACCCGAGCGAGGGCCAGCGCGAACTGGCTCGCGAGAAAGTCGACGAACACGGCGTCGCCGGTCGCGTCACCGTCCGGGAGGGCGACGTGCGGGACCTGCCGTTCCCCGCGGGCGGGTTCGACGCGACGGTGTGTCTGGGCGGCCCCCTCTCGCACGTCCTCGACGCCGACGAACGGGCGACCGGCGCGCGGGAGCTCCGGCGGGTCACCGCCGTCGGCGGCCCGGTGTTCGTCTCGGTGATGGGGCGGCTCCACCTGCTGTTTCTCGTCCTGACGGCGACGAACCGCGAGTCGAAGCGGTTCGACCTGCTGGCGGAACTCGCCGCGTCGGGCGACTACGACGCTGACCTGCTGGGCGAGCGCGACTCGCGGTTCGTCGAGACGCACTTCTTCAGGGCCGGCGAACTCGAAGTCTTGCTGACCGAGGCCGGACTGGTCGTCGAGGAACTGGCCGGGCTGGAGGGTCTGGCGTCGGTGTACGGTGCCGGGCGGCTTGAGGGGTCGCCGGGTGACCTCTCGCCGGCCCAGCGCAGGCACGTCCGCGACCTGGTGGACACGCTGCGGGGCGACCGGTCGGTGGCGGACCTGTCGGCGCACATCCTGGCCGTCTGCCGGGTGGGCGAGTGACCGCTCGCGACCGGGGATTTAAGCCGCTCGCTGTCCGGTCCGGGAACGTGAGCGCCGACTGGGAACCCGAGACGGTGTTCGATATCCTGGGCGACGAGGAAGCGCGTCGCATCCTCGCGGCGGCCGACGTCGAACCGGTGTCGGCCGGGGAGTTGGCCGACGGCCTCGACGTCTCCGAGGCGACGGTCTACCGGCGGGTCGACGCCTGCACGGAGTACGACCTGCTCGCGGAGCGGACGCGCGTCGACGACAGCGGCAACCACTACACGGTCTACGAGACGACCCTGCAGCGGGCCTGCGTGGAGATCGAGAGCGGCGGCTACGACGTGAACATCGAACTCCGGCGGGACCTGGTCGACCAGTTCGGCGATTTCTGGCGAGACCTGGGAGGTGACGATGGTTAACCCGGAACTGACGGCGTATCTCCTGTCGAACGCCCTGGTGTTGGTGCTCGGAACGGCGCTGGTCGGCGTGTCGGTCGCCGCCTACCGCCGCACCAGCGAGCGGGCCTTCGCGACGGCCGCCGCAGGCTTTGCCTGCATCACGCTCGGCTCCGTCGTGGAGGCAGTCTACGAACTCGGGGTCCGCCGGAGCTTCGAGCTGACCAGCCGGGAGCTGCTGGTCACGCACGCCGCCGAGGGCGTCCTCGTCGCGGTCGGCCTCGCGACCCTGTTTTACTCGCTGTGGCGGTACTGAACACACCGGAGTCCGGACCGCCGGGAAACGCGAGGGGGTGGTGACGGAGACTGCCAGTTTCGGCGGCTGTACCCGCGGTTTCGAGGGGACAGCGCCGGCAGTTGCAGGAGTTGCAAACGCCGGGCCGGACGCACGCGAGGGCGTTCACACAGGTGAACCGGCGAGAATCCCAGAGAGGCGCTTCGCCGTCCGAGCGGAGCGTTTTCGGTCGTTGCACGGATTGAATCGTCGGTCGGACTTATAACTGCCAGCAGGCGCGATCCGGACGTGGAGCCAATGTCAGTGCTACAGAACGTCAAGGAGGCTATCGGTCTGGCGGAATCGGCCCCCGAGTACGAGTGCAACGCCTGTGGTACCCAGTTCGACTCCGGGGCGAAACCGGGCACGTACTGGTTCGAGTGCCCCGAGTGCGGCGGAAACGACGCGACGGAACTCTGACCGGCTCCCCGACCGGCCCGGCCCGAAGCGCCGGCCCATCGACAGTTCGTCCACTACACGCAGCACCCGACCCCGTCTCGACCGCGACCGGCGACACCTCTCGACCGTCCGCGGCGACGGTCCCGGACCGACGGCGATACCCCCCGGCCGTCGGTCTCCCCGGTCAGTCGGTTCGGCGACAGCACTCTTTTGCCGTGGCACCACTAACGGTCGTCAATGAGTCGCGCCCGCAAGCCCGAGTGGCTCAAGCGCCGGCCGCCCTCGGGCCAGCGGTTCGCCGAGATCAGAGAGACGCTGCGGAGTCACGACCTCAACACGGTCTGTGAGGAGGCCAACTGCCCCAACCTCGGGGAGTGCTGGTCGGGCCGCGAGGGACCGGGGACGGCAACGTTCATGCTGATGGGCGACCGGTGTTCCCGCGGGTGTAACTTCTGTGACGTCGAGACCGGCGGCATGGACCCCCTGGACGAGGACGAACCCGAACAGGTCGCCGAGGCGGTCGCCGAGATCGGCCTCGACTACGTCGTCCTCACGTCCGTCGACCGCGACGACCTGTCCGACCAGGGAGCGGGCCACTTCGCCCGCACGGTCGAGGCGATCAAGGAGCGCCACCCCGGGGTCCTGGTCGAGGCGCTGACGCCGGATTTCCAGGGCGACCCCGACCTCGTCCGGAAAGTCCTAGAGGCGGGACCGGACGTGTTCGCGCACAACGTCGAGACGGTCGACCGCCTCCAGTGGCCCGTCCGGGACCGCCGGGCGGGCTACGAGCAGTCGCTGGCCGTCCTGCGCCAGGCCGCCAGCGAGTCCGAGGCGTACGTCAAGACGAGTCTGATGCTGGGCGTCGGCGAGTACGACCACGAAGTCTACCAGACGCTGGCCGACCTCCGGAGCGTCGGCGTCGACGTCGTCACGCTGGGCCAGTACCTCCAGCCCTCCCGGTCGCACCTCGAGGTGTCGGACTACGTCCACCCGGACGTCTTCGACACCTGGCAGCGCGTCGCCGAGGAGGAACTCGACTTCCTGTACTGTGCCGGGGGCCCGATGGTCCGCTCCTCGTACCGCGCGGGCGAACTCTTCGTCGACGCCCTCGCCCGCGACGGGAAATCCGTCGAACAGGCCCGTCGCGAGGCACGGGCGGACTGATACGGACCGTTGTAATTCGTTACCGCCGTCGCGAACCACGGTGAACGCATCGGGCCGTAACTCGCCCATACGTCGGTGGTATCGCCCAAAATGGGTACAACGGTCCGTATGAGTCGCGAGGGCTGTGCGCACCGGAAACTCGCGACGGGTGAGGTCTCATACGGATTGCTGTAACTGTTTACCACGACGATCGCCCGATTGCGGGCGGTCGATGTGGAAATGACTTACAGCGATCCGTATCAGTCCTCGCCGGTCGCGGCTGTCCACTCGGCCCAGGGGATGTCCCGACCGGGGTAGGCGACGGCATCGAACGGCCAGTCCTCGTCGATCCAGGTTCGCACCCGGTGCTCGATGGGGTCGGCGAGTCCGCGCTCGCGACTGTTCGTCACCGCCTCGTAGTCCATCTCGGCGTCGTCGACCGTCAGCGGGCGGAGGAGAAACCGGCCGGTCTCGACGCGTTCCGGGACGTCGACGGACGGTCCACAGAGGTCGGCCGTCTCGAAGGGCATGCGTGTCCCGACGCGCCTGGCCCGGATGAAAATTTGGACCGTTCGGCCGCGCGCGACCCGCCACCGGGTCGTCGACCGGTGACGGACCGGCGCTGACCCCCGAGGTAGCGTGGCTCACACCCCCGCTGGGCCGGACCCGAACACTCTCGCCCGCTCGCGCCCGAGCGCTACCCCCTCGCCCGCGCTCGACGCGGACTGACGAACGTCCAGTTTTCGGACCCGTCCCCGGGAGGAACCGTGCGTGTATCGTGCCGTATGTGCACGAGAGTCACACGTTCGCCGGCAATACTCGTGCACGGCGAAAACTATTTACGGAAATCCTTATGCCGCGGGCGGGAGTTGTTCATGATATGCCATGCAGGAGGCGGATTCTATGAGTACTTTACAGCGCGACCCGGCCGACCGGGTACAGGTCCTCGACGAGGACGGGCAGGTCCGCGAGGGTGCGACGGTGCCCGACCTCGACGACGAGACGTTCGTGGAGATGTACCGCGAGATGAAAGTGGCGCGTCACTTCGACCAGCGGGCGGTGAGCCTCCAGCGCCAGGGTCGCATGGGGACGTACCCGCCGATGTCCGGCCAGGAGGGCGCCCAGATCGGGAGCATCCACGCCCTCGCCGAGGACGACTGGCTGTTTCCCTCCTACCGGGAGCACGCCGCGATGTACCACGAGGGCATCGACCTGACCCAGGCCCTGCTCTACTGGATGGGCCACGAGGAGGGCAACGTCCGCGACGAGGACGACACGGTCTTCTCGGTCGCCGTGCCCATCGCCACGCAGATCCCTCACGCCACCGGCGCCGCCTGGGCCTCGAAACTCGGGGACGAGCGCAAGGTGTTTCTCTGTTACTTCGGCGACGGCGCCACCTCGGAGGGCGATTTCCACGAGGGGCTGAACTTCGCCGGCGTCTTCGACGTTCCCGCGGTCTTCTTCTGTAACAACAACCAGTGGGCCATCTCGGTGCCCCGGGAGCGCCAGACGAGAAGCGAGACGCTCGCCCAGAAGGCCACCGCCTACGGGTTCGAGGGCGTCCAGGTCGACGGGATGGACCCGCTGGCGACGTATCAGGTGACCAGGGCCGCCGTCGAGAAGGCGCGCAACCCCAACCCCGACGAGTCCCGCCCGACCATGATCGAGGCCGTCCAGTACCGCTTTGGCGCCCACACGACCGCCGACGACCCCTCGGTGTATCGCGACGAGGCGGAGGTCGAACGCTGGAAGGCCAAAGACCCCATCCCCCGCATGGAGACGTTCCTGCGGGAGCGGGGCCTCCTCGACGACGAGCGCGTCGACGCCATCGAACGGGAGGTCGAAGACGAGGTCGCAGAGTCCATCGAGGCGGCCGAGAGCGTCGCCCGGCCCGAGCCCGCCGAGATGTTCGCTCACGTCTACGAGGGGATGCCCCGCCGACTCGAACAGCAGCAGGCCTACCTGCAGCGCCTGCGCGACCGCCACGGCGACGAGACGCTGCTGGAATGACACGGACCCACGCATGAGCCAGACCACCGATACCGACACCGCTACCGACGCACAGACGGAGAGTCTCACGCTCGTCCAGGCCGTCCGCGAGGGTCTGCACGACGAGATGGCACGCGACGACAGCGTCCTCGTCATGGGCGAGGACGTCGGCGAGAACGGCGGCGTCTTCCGCGCCACGCAGGGCCTCATCGACGAGTTCGGCGAGGACCGCGTGATAGACACCCCCCTCGCGGAGTCGGGCATCATCGGCACCGCCGTCGGGATGGCCGCCTACGGCCTGCGCCCCGTCCCCGAGATCCAGTTCATGGGGTTCATCTACCCCGCGTTCGACCAGATCATCTCGCACGCGGCCCGCCTGCGAACCCGCTCGCGCGGCGCGTTCACCTGTCCGCTGGTCGTCCGGGCGCCCTACGGCGGGGGCATCCGCGCCCCGGAACACCACTCCGAGTCCAAGGAGGCCTTCTTCGTCCACGAACCCGGCCTCAAGGTCGTCGTACCGTCGACGCCCTACGACACGAAGGGGCTGCTCGCCGCGGCCATCCGCGACCCGGACCCCGTTGTCTTCCTCGAACCCAAACTCATCTATCGGGCGTTCCGCGAGGAGGTCCCGACCGAGCCCTACACGCTCCCGCTGGGGGAGGCCGCCGTCCGCCGCCAGGGGTCGGACGTGTCGGTGTTCACCTGGGGGGCGATGACCCGCCCCTCGCTCGAGGCGGCCGAGACCCTCGCGGGCGAGATCGACGTCGAAGTCGTCGACCTGCGGACGCTCTCGCCGCTGGACGAGGAGACCGTCGTCGAGTCCTTCGAGAAGACCGGGCGGGCCGTCGTCGTCCACGAGGCGCCCAGGACGGGTGGACTCGCCGGGGAGCTGATTGCGACCCTCCAGGAGGAGTCGCTGCTCTACCAGGAGGCACCGATAGAGCGGGTGACGGGCTTCGACGTGCCCTATCCGCTGTACGCGCTGGAGGACTACTACCTCCCGGAACCGGCCCGCATCGAAGACGGCATCAGGGACGCATTCGAGTTCTGACCCATGCGCGAGTTCAAACTCCCGGACGTCGGCGAGGGGGTCGCCGAGGGGGAACTGCTGGCGTGGCACGTCGAAGTCGGCGACCGGGTCACCGAGGACAAGGTCGTCGCCGAGGTCGAGACGGACAAGGCCGTCGTCGACGTCCCGTCACCCGTCAACGGCACCGTCCGCGAACTGCGCGCCGAACCCGGGGATATGGTCCCCGTCGGCGACGTCCTTCTCACGTTCGATGTGGACGGCGAGGAAGTAGAGGACGCCGACGAAACCGAGTCGACCGACTCGGCGGCCGACACCGCCGAGACCCCGACGGCCGACGCGTCGGACGAACCGGCCGACGACGCGGGGAACGGTCATCCATCGGGGCGCGTGTTCGCGCCGCCCTCGGTCCGGCGACTCGCTCGCGAACTCGGCGTCGACATCGGGAGCGTCGAGGGGTCGGGCCCCGGTGGCCGTATCACGGAGGCGGACGTCCGCGCCGCCGCCGAGGGCGGAGCGAGCGGCGACGGAGACGGAGACGCCGACGGGCTGACCTCGGTCGTCTCGGCTGTCGACGACTCGGGCGAAAGTGCAACGACGACCACCGCAGAGGGTGGAACGGCACCCGAGTCGGCCGACCGCGAGCGGACGCTCGCGACGCCGGCCACCCGGAGAGTCGCCCAGGAACTGGGCGTCGACCTCGATGCAGTGCCGACCGACGAGACCCGCGACGGCGAGGCGTTCGTCACCGAGACTGCCGTCCGCGAGTACGCCGAGGCCCAGCAGCGCGCCCAGGCGGCCGACGCGGCGGCCGTCGCGGCCGGCGGTGCGGGCGAGTCGGCCGAGACCGCCATCGAACCCGCCGATACGCTCCCGGTGGCGAGCGGCGAGGGCGACGAGCGCCGCGAGCCCTACCGCGGCGTGCGCAAGACCATCGGCGAGGCGATGGAGCGCTCGAAGTTCACCGCGCCCCACGTCACTCACCACGACACCGCCGACGTGACCGAACTCGTCGAGACGCGCGAGCGGCTCAAACCCCGCGTCGAGGAGGAGGGAGTGCGACTCACCTACCTCCCGTTCGTGATGAAAGCGGTCGTCGCCGCGTTGCAGGAACACCCCGTCCTCAACACCTCCCTCGACGAGGAGAACGAGGAGATCATCTACAAGGACTACTACGACGTCGGCGTCGCGACGGCGACCGACGCCGGCCTCATGGTCCCGGTCGTCGAGGGCGTCGATGAGAAGGAGCTACTGGCGATTGCCGAGGACGTCGCCGACCTCACCTCGCGGGCGCGCGATCGGTCGATCGACCTCGACGAACTCCGGGGGAGCACGTTCTCGGTCACCAACTTCGGGGCCATCGGCGGCGAGTACGCCACCCCGATCATCAACTACCCCGAGACTGCCATCCTGGGGCTGGGCGAGATCAAAGAACGGCCGATGGTGGTCGAGGGGGAAGTCGTGCCCAGACACGTCCTGACGCTGTCGCTGTCGGTCGACCACCGCGTCGTCGACGGCGCCGACGCCGCCCGCTTTGTCAACACGCTGAAGGAGTACCTCGAAGACCCGACGCTGCTCCTGCTGGAGTGACCGGCGGGCGCGGCACGCGAACCGGCGAGAACCGTGCGGCCTCAGCAGGGTGCCTCGACGGGTTCGACGTTCCCCCAGTCCCAGGTCTCGACCGTCACGCCCAGGACCTCCTGGCGGACCACATAGCCCGTCTCGGCGTTCACGTAGAGCGTGGACGTGGCGCTGCCCTCCGGGTGGTCGGTCTCCAGTTCGTAGACGTACACCTCCTGGCCGTCGATGGTCGTCGTGTCGACGGGTCGGACGCTCTGGTTCCCCTCCGGCCCCTGCTCGGTCCAGTTGCCGGGGTTGCGCGTGGAATCGACCGAGAGTTGCTGACACTGGCCGCCGATCACGAAGTACTGTCGCCCGTCGATGTCGTACACCTCGTAGTTCTCGCCCTCGACCGTCACTTGCGCGGAGAAGTCCCCGCTATGCCAGCGTCCCTCCTGGACGTAGTCGACCGACTCGCCGTCGAGCCGGTCGACCTCGATCCGGTACCGGTGCTCGTCCTCGTATTTCAGCAGTTCGCCCAGCGTCGGCAGTCGCTCGGTCGTCACCGGCCCCGTAGTGTTCGGCGTCGTCGGGGTCGCTGTCGCCGTCGCCGTGGCCGTCGCGGTCGGTGTCGCGGCGTCATTCTCCTCGCTCCCGTCGCCGCTGCTGTCGTCGCCGTCGCCGCTCGCTCCACCATCGTCACCGCCG
>JAZKRZ010000121.1:0-10136 GCA_036626395.1 Haloarculaceae archaeon | reverse complement strand
CGCTCCCGAACCCGTCGCTCGTCCCGCCGGCGTGCCTTTCGGTTCATCCCTTTCGTCCTCGTGGGGTCGATCACCCGGGCAGCGCCGCCCGGACCGCCGCGAGGTACGCCTCGCAGTCGTCGAACCCCAGCCGTGCCCGCCAGACCGCCTCGTAGGACGGGTAGAGCACGGGCACGAGCGTCGTCCCCACTTCCGGCAGCGACACCGGGTCGAGGACGGCGTCGAGAAACCCCCCGTCGAGCGAGCGCCCCGCCGCGACCAGGTACGAGCGGCAGTTCGCGCGCTCCTCGGCCGCGGGTTCGCGGTTGTCGGGGTCGCCGGCGGCGGGCGCCTCCCCGACGACCACTAGGTCGGCGTCGCGGGGTCCGTTCCCCCAGGCGATGCGGGTTCGCGACTCGACGAGCGCGGGACAGCGCCGGCAGTCCTCGGCCAGCGCGTGCGCCGATTCCGGGGCGGGGAACTCGACCATCTCACTCGGTGCGGACGCTCGCGAGTACCTGTCCGGACACCGCACGGACGGTCGCCAGACCCGGACGGCCGTCGTAGTGCCAGGCGACGCTCGCCAGCACGACGAGCAGTATCTCGAAGACGAACGCGGGCGTGACCTCTATCAGCGCGACGTGGGCGGCGAAACTCGAATCGACCTCGTAGGGCGGGACCGGCAGGAGGGGCCAGCCGAGGAACGTGAGGAAGGCGACGTCCAGACCCACCAGCGGGTAGAGCGCGTCGGTACCGAGATGTGAGAGTACCCCTATCGCCAGGGCGGACCCCAGCGGTCGGGCGTCCCGCTGGGCCGCGAGCACCCACGCAACCGCCAGCAAGGGGGTGACGGTCACCAGCGAGTGGGCCAGCGACCGGCCGCTGGGCAGTACCGCCAGCGACCACGCCAGCGGCTTGTCGACCAGGTCCGGCAGTTGCGTCGCGAAGACGGCGACGAGCGTCGGGAGGCTGGCGGGTCCGTCACCCGTCCGGAGGCGTACGTAGGCGGAGTAGACCAGGTAGCCGGCTGCGAGGTGTCCCCAGGGCCACATTCGCCTGCTGGTCGGGGCGGTGTCGGTTTAGGTGTGTCGGGAGCGGACGGAGTCACGCCGACTTGACTGTCGGCACCCCTCGACGGCTCGCGACCCGGTCGCGGGTCGCCCCTTCGCGCTCGCAACGCCCCGGACACTGGACGGCGCGCACTGCGACGGTTATTCCACGTCGCTCGGTCCCTCGGTGGCGGCGTCCCAGAGCGCGTCGCGAGTCGGTTCGTCGTCGGCGAAGACGACGAGGGGACCGTCGGCGAAGTTGTTGGTGCCGTCCAGCGGGTCGACCACCCAGCGGTAGTCGCGGCCGTCGTGTTCGCCCGACTCCTCCGTACTGACCGCGTGGTCCGGGTGGGTCTCCCGGAGGACCGACAGGACCCGCGACTCGGCCTCGCGGTCGGCCGCGGCCTTGACGTCGGTGGCGGTGTACTCGGCGTCGGTCGCGCCCGTCTCGAAGCGGTCGCGCAGGTACTCGCCCGCCGACGCGACCGCGCGAGTGGCGGTGTCGGCCAGCGTCTCCGGGCCGACGCGTTTCCGTCCGGGCGACTCCTCGTCCATGTCTCCGGACTGTCGACGGACCGTCACCACCCTTTCGGTTCCGTCGCCGACCCGGGTATCGTCCGCCCGGAGCGAGGTGTTTTTGTCCGGCGCTGCCGGACTCGGAGTATGCACCTGTTCGCGGTCGAGGGTATCCCCGAGATACGGGCGGGCGACGACCTCGGGACGGTGATAGCCGAACGCGCCGACCTGCGCGAGGGCGACGTGGTCTGTGTCTCCCACACGGTCGTCTCGAAGGCCGAGGGCCGGACGGCCGACCTGGCCGACTACGACCCCGGCGAGCGCGCCCGGGCGATCGCCGACCGCATCGGCGACCTGGCCGGCGAGGAGAAAGACCCGCGTTTCGCCCAGGCGGTCGTCGAGGAGAGCGACCGCCTGCTCACGACCGAACCGCTCGTGCTCGCGGTGACGCGCTTCGGTCACGTGGGCGTCAACGCGGGTATCGACCGCTCGAACGTCCCCGACGCCGACCTGCTGTTGCTCCCCGAGGACCCGACGGCGAGCGCCCGACGCCTCCACGAGGCGCTCGGCGTTCCCGTCGTCGTCACGGACACGTCGGGTCGGCCCTTCCGCTACGGCCAGCGCGGGGTCGCCATCGGCTGGGCCGGCCTCCCCGCGGCGCGCGACTGGCGGGGCGAACGCGACCGGGACGGCCGGGAACTCGGCGTGACCGTCGAGGCAGTCGTCGACGAACTCGCCGCCGCCGCGAACCTGCTGACCGGCGAGGGCGACGACGGCCTCCCCGTCGTCGTGGCCCGGGGCTTCGAGTTCGGCGACCACGACGGCAGCGACGCTCTCTTCCGGGACGCCGCCGACGACTACGTCCAGGACGCCCTCCAGCAGTGGACCTACGACCCCGACCGACTCGCAGCGAAGGGCGGCGGCGATGGCGACGACGGCGCCGCGACCGCCGCCGGTTCGGGAGGTGACGGGTCGTGATCGGGGTCGAACTCGCCCCCGAGTATCCGGTGTCGGAACTGGCCGAATACGGCGTCGCCGCCGAGCGCGCGGGCCTGGATACGGTCTTTCTGAGCCACCACTACAACAACCGCGACCAGTTTTCGGCGCTCGCGGCCATCGCGGCCGCCACCGAGGACGTCGACCTGGGCCCGGGCGTCGCCAACCCCTACGAGACCCATCCGGTGACGCTCGCCTCGCGGATGGCCACCGTCGACGAGTACGCCGACGGTCGCGGCGTCTTCGGGGTCGGTCCCGGCGACGCCCGGACGCTCTCGAACCTCGGGATCGAACGCGACCGCCCGCTCCGGCGCGTCCTCGAGACGTTCCGCGTCGCCCGGGACCTCTGGGCGGGCGAGTCCGTCACGCACGACGGCACCTTCGAGGCCGAGGGCGCGCGACTCAACTACGCGCCCGGCCCGGTCCCGGTCTACGTCGGCGCACAGGGCCCGCACATGACGCGGATGGCCGCCAAACACGCCGACGGCGTCCTGTTCAACGGCGCACACCCCCGCGACTACGAGTGGGCGCGCGAGCGCGTCGCGGAGGGACTGGCCGACCGCCCCGACGAGCACGGCGAGTTCGACTTCGCGGCGTACGCGCCGGTGAGCGTCGCCCGCGGGGCGGAACAGGCACGCGCGGCGGCGCGGGTCCCGGTGGCCTTCGTCGTCGGGAGCGCCGAGGACCCGCTGCTCGACAGGCACGGCGTCGACCGCGAGGCGGCGAGCGCGGTCGGCGAGGCGGTCGCGGCGGGCGAGTTCTCGACGGCCGCCGACCGCGTCACCGACCGGATGCTGTCGGCCTTCGCCATCGCGGGGGCGCCCGCGGACGTGGAGGAACAGGTCGACGCGGTGCTCGAGTACGCGGACAGTTTCGTCGCGGCGTCGCCGCTGGGACCGGACCCGGAGACGGCGATCCCGCTCACCGGGGCGGTGCTGTCGACCGTTCGACGCTGAGGAAAGAGACGACGCCGCCGACGGTCAGGTACCCGAACACGCCGACCGACAGGCCGACGAACAGCGCCCCGAAGGCCATCAGGAGCGCCACCACCGCGGCGGTCACCGGGTCTCCGCTGGCCAGGTGCGTCGTCACCACTTCCGCGAACCTGAACGGCATCTCGACGATACTGTCGAGAAGTTCGTTCGCCGATTCCATGAGACTCATACCCGGGGATTGGACACCACCCCACTTCGGCGTTTCGCCCTGCCGGGACGCGTCCGCGCCGCCGCAGGTTCCCCGTCAGGGATAAGGAGCGCCGGCGACCACTCCCCGCCATGGGCAACCGGTCGCTCGACGACTTTCTCGACGCCGACGAGACGGGTGCGGACGTGGCGGCCGGAGAGAGCGACGCCGCCGAGACCGGCAACGAGGAGACCGGCGAGGGCGACGACGTCGACCCGGCGACGGCGACGTATGTCGGCAGGTCCGGCGAGTGTGCGGTCTGCGGGGCGACGGTCCGGCGGCGCTGGGAGAGCGACGACGGGCTGGTCTGTCCCGAGTGCAAGGCGTGGTGACGGTCGAAAACTGACCGTCGATCTCTGTGGCGTAGCGGGCGTCACACTGACAGTCGTGTCAGTGAGGGCGTGCGGTCTGTGTGCACAGCCAGCAAAGTTACCTGTCTCCGGTCGTAAGGGGCGGGTACGACACTGCGGGTGTCCACGGAACCCCCGTTTCGACGGTCGCCACCGGACAGCGGGCGAGCGTCAATGTAGCCAGCCATGACAGACTCAGACACGGATACACGACTATCGGGGCGCCAGGAGAGTACCACCGAAGACGTCGAAGCCGCCCGCGAGACCGCCATTCAGGTGGTCGAGAACGTCGAGGAGATCATCATCGGTCACCGCGCCGAGGTCGAGCACATCCTCACGGCGCTGCTCGGCCGCGGCCACATCCTGCTGGAGGACGTCCCCGGCGTCGGGAAGACGATGCTCGCCCGCGCCATCGCCCAGTCGTTCGACGGCGAGTTCAAGCGCGTCCAGTTCACGCCGGACCTGCTCCCGACGGACGTCACCGGCGTCAACGTCTACAACCAGCAGACCGAGTCCTTCGAGTTCCGTCCCGGGCCCGTCTTCGCCAACGTCGTGCTGGGCGACGAGATCAACCGGGCGCCGCCCAAGACCCAGTCGGCGCTGCTGGAGGCGATGGAGGAAGAGCAGGTCAGTGTCGACGGCGAGACCCACCAGGTCCCGTCGCCGTTTACCGTGATCGCGACCCAGAACACGGTCGAGCGCGACCGGACCTACCAGCTCCCGATGGCCGAACTCGACCGCTTCATGAAGAAGCTCGCGCTGGGCTATCCGGACCTGGCCGAAGAAAACGAGATGCTGGACCGGGTAGTCGGTCACCACCCCATCGAGGACCTCGAACCGGCCGTCGCGCTCGGCAACCTCCGGGCGGCCCGCGGGGCCGCGGCCGGCGTCGTGGTCGAAGAGCCGATACGGGATTACGTGACTCGCCTCGCCCAGTACACCCGCCGGCACGCCGAACTCGGGGCGAGCCCCCGCGCCAGCATCGCCGCGCTCCGTGCCTCGCAGGGGCGGGCCATTCTCGACGGCCGGTCGTACGTCATCCCCGACGACGTCCAGACGGAGGTCCCGGTGGTCTTTCCCCACCGCATCCGGACGGAGTCCGCGGAGGCGACTCCCGAACAGATCGTCGCAAACGCCATCGAGAACGTCCCCGTCGAGTGATGCGACTCACCAGACGTGGCTGGGCGCTGGTCGCCGTCGTGGTCGGTGCGGAGTTCCTCGCGGTGCTTCACGGCGCCCGCGCGCTCAACGCCATCGCCGCCCCCGCGGTCATCGGGCTGGCGGCCGGGGCCGTTCAGGTCGCCCGCGCCGAGCGCCCGACCGTCGACCGGGGGTCGGTCCCCCCCGGGTTCCCCGGGGACCGCCGCGAGGTCGCCCTCGACGTGGCGGGAGGCGGCGTGGCGACCATCATCGACCGGACCCCCGAGGGAGTCGTCGTCGACCCCGCTATCGCCGACGCGACGGGGTCGGCCACCCTCGAGGCGACGCTCCCGACCGAGTTCACCTACGACATCGAGTTCGCGGCGCGGGGTCGCCACGAGGTCGGCCCGACGCTGGTCCAGGTCCGTGACGTGCTGGGAGTAGTTACGACCGAGTACGACGTCAAGGCGACGACGACGGCGCTGGTCTATCCGCCGGTCTACCAGGTCGCGGGCCGGGAGGCGCTCCTCCGGGAGGTCCTGGACCGCGAGGCCGTCGAGCGCGACGAGTTCGACGAGCTCCGGGAGTACGTCCCCGGCGACCCGCTGCGGGACGTCCACTGGAAGTCGACCGCCAAGAACCCGGAGTCGATGTTCGTCACCGAGTTCGCCGACCGCCGAATCGACGACACGGTCGTGCTCGCGGCGAGTTCCGAGGGCGGCGCAGCCGACGCGATGGCCGCGGCCGCGGCCAGCGTCGGCGTCATGGCCATCGACGCCGGCGTCAGCGTCGAACTCCGGGCGCCCTCCGTTTCGGTCCCGACGGGCGGCGGCGTCGACCACCGCGACCGCCTGCTCCGGGCGCTCGCGCTCACCGACGGGGGCCACCCCTCGCCCGAGGACATGGAGGACGTCGACATCCACGTCCACGCCGACGACGAAGGCGTCTCGCTCACCCTCGGGCCCCACACCCACAGCTTCGAGGAGATGACCGTCAGCCGGGCGAACCCGCTCGCCGACCGGGAGGTGTCGGCGTGAGCACCGGACGGTCTGGGGGCGCCGGCGCGAGCGCCGGGACGCGGTCGCGCGCCCGCTCGCGAACGTCCGGGCTCCTGTCGGTCGGCCTCGGTGCCGAGCGCTCGACGCGTCTGGTCGCACTCGCGGGCGTCGGCCTGCTGGTGGCGTCGTACTTCTCGGTGCTGTATCACTTCATCGACGTCAGCCCGAGCAGTCCCCTGCTGTTGGTCGTCGAGGCAGGCCTGACTCTCGGGCTGGCGACGTACCTCTCGGAGTCGCTGCGGGCTCGCGTCGCCGCCGCGGTGGCCGTCGGCCTGCTCGCGGTCGGCCTGACCCTGTACGTCTCGAGTCTGCCGCGGTGGCCGCCGCTGGTCCCGCTGGTCGCCGACGCGTTCGCGCTGGCGACCGGTCGGTCGCTGCTGCAGCTCATCAACGTCGACCTGTGGGTGCTCGGTATCGCGCCCGGGCCGCTCTTTTTGACCTGGTATCTGGGTTTGCGCCGGCGGTACGTCTCGGCGACGCTGGTCGGCGGCGCGACGCTTGGCTACCTCGTCCTGAGCGGCAACGCCGGCGACATCACCACCTTGCTGGGCGTCGTCGGCGCCGCCATCGCGGTGGGCGTCGGCGATATCGACCGCCGGGGCGACGCACTCGCGGCGGCGGAACCGCTCGCGGTGTTGCTGGCGGTGATGATCCTCCTCTCGGGCTTTGCGTCGGTGGTCCCGGGCGGGACGGGCGCCGCCTCGGGCCTGTCGGGTTTCCAGGGCGGCGACAGGGCCGAGACGGTCGAGGCGAGCCTCGTCGACGCCGGCTCCCAGATCGGCATCCAGGGCAACATCTCGCTGTCGCCCGAGGTCCGCTTTACCGTCGAGAGCGACCGTCCGCAGTACTGGCGCGTCGATGCGTTCGACCGCTACACCGGCAGCGGCTGGATACGGACGGGCAACTACCGCGGATACGCCGGCGGCGACCTGGCGAGTCCGCCCGGCGAGACGCGACTGCTCACCCAGGAGTACACTGTCGTCGACGAACTGGGCGTCATGCCGGCAGCCTGGAAGCCCGCCTCGATGCGCGGGGGACCGGTGGGTGCCGCGCGCGTCTCGGACGAGGGCGGGTTCGACGCCGCGGGCTCGCTCGAACCGGGGAGCAACTACACGGTCGAGAGCCAGGTACCGCTGGCCGACGCCACGACCCTGCGGTCGGCCGGGACCGACTACCCCGACCGGGTCCGCGACCGCTACACCACCATCCCCTCCAGTACGCCCGACCGCGTCGAGGCACGGACCGACCGGATAACCGCCAACGCGGACAACCCCTACGACACCGCACGCGTCATCGAGCAGTGGCTGGAGAACAACCGCGAGTACTCGCTGGACGTCGAGCGGCCCGAGGGGAACGTCGCCGACGCGTTCCTCTTCGAGATGGACGCCGGCTACTGCACGTACTTCGCGACGACGATGGTGACGATGCTGCGCTCGCAGGACATCCCCGCGCGGTTCGTCGTCGGGTACACGACGGGCCAGCGGGTCGACCGCGACGAGTACGTCGTCCGGGGCTACGACGCCCACGCCTGGGTCGAGGTGTATTTCCCCGACGTGGGGTGGGTGCGCTTCGACCCGACGCCGGCCGGGCCGCGCCGGGCCGTCGAGGGCGAGTCACTCGCCGAGGCCCGCGAAAACAACCGCACCGACGTCGACACGAACGAGACTCTCGACGGCGAGTGGACGCCGACGCCGACCGCTACGCCCGCACCCCTGACCCCGCCCGACGAGAACCCCTCGGGCCCGGCCGACGGGCCGGTGTTGACGGCGCCGACGGTCACCGAACCCCCGCAGTTCAGCGGGAACGCGCCCAACGTCACGGTGACGGGCGAGGGGACGACGGCGGCGCCCGGCGAGGCGGGCGAGTCGGGCGGCGGCGGCATCGACTGGCCGACTCGCGAGGAGGCGACGCTGGCCGGCATCGCCGTCTTCGGGATCATCGTCGGGATCCGCCGGCTCGGTCTCGCAGGCCGGGTCTACCGGGCGGTCTGGGTGCGCTACCAGCCCCGGGCCGACCCCGCCACGGACGCCGAGCGGGCGTTCGACCGGCTGGAGTACCTGCTCGAACAGCGGTACCGACCCCGCAGACCCGGTGAGACGCCCCGCCAGTACCTCGCGGCCATCGGCGCCGACGAGCGCGCCCGGACGGTCGCGACGATCCGCGAGCGCGCTCGCTATGCCGGCGACGTCACCCGCGAGGAAGCCGACGAGGCCGTCTCGCTCGTCGACGACCTCGTCGCGAACTGACCCGACTGCGCCGTCCCCGTCCCGAGAGGACGGCCGTCTCCGGCCCGAAACGCGCCGCGAGTGCCGGTTCCCGACGGTTTTTAATACGTTGGTTTCGTAGGTTCTCGCGTAATGTCGGAAGTCTGCTCGACGTGTGGATTGCCCGAGGAACTCTGCGTCTGCGAGGACGTCGCCAAAGAGTCCCAGGAGATCACGATCCGCATCGACGAGCGCCGATACGGAAAAGAGGTAACGATCATCGAGGGTTTCGACCCGAAGGACGTCGACATGGACAGCCTGTCCTCCGACCTGAAGTCGAAGTTCGCCTGCGGCGGAACAGTCGAGGACGGCCAGATCGAGCTCCAGGGCAATCACACCGGCCGCGTCGAGGACTTCCTTCGGGACAAGGGCTTCAACGTCGCCTGATCGTTCGCTGCGCCGAGGTGTCGAGTACTTTCCGAGTGGCTTCTCTATCCTACCGGACCGCGTTCGGTGACGGAGCATTTCCCGCTTCGCGCGCTGGGGTGACCCCGTCCGCAAAAAGGCGGTTCAGAAGAACTTGAACAGGTCGTCGCGGTTCTGCTCGTGGAGATGGTGGCGGACGGCTTCGGTGAGGGCGGAGATATTGCCCCGTTTGGCGCTGATGGGGGCGAGCGTGTCTTGCCACTGCTGCCAGGGCGGGACGAGTCCGAGGCGCTCGGCCAGGTCGTCGAGTCGCTCGTCGCGGTCGTCGACCTTGTCCATCTTGTTGACCGCGACGACCGTCGGGACGCCCACGTCCCGAAGGAAGTGGAACATCTCGACGTCGTAGGGGACCTCGTCGGGGCCCGAGTGGCGGTCGATGATGTCGACGGCGGCCTTCCCGTCGACGACGAGGACGCCGACGAGGATGCTGTCGGCGTGCTCCTCGATGTAGCGGACGATGTCGGTCTTGGTCTGTTCGCGGACCTCGGCGGGGACGCTCTCCATGAACCCGAAGCCGGGGAGGTCGGTGACGACGAAGTCGTCGCTGGCCCAGTCGAAGTGGTTGGGCTCGCGCGTGACGCCCGGGCGGCGACCGGTGTCGAAGGTGTGGCCGGTCAACTCGCGCATCAGCGTCGACTTGCCCACGTTTGAGCGACCGACGAGTACCACCTCGTGTTCGCGGTCCGGGCGCGTCTCGAACATACCGCCGGTTGGCCGCCGACGCCGAAAAGCCCCGCGGGTTCGCGCCGAGAGACATGTCGGCGGGTCGTGCCGACAGGCGGGGTATTTGGGACTGTTCGTGCGGTGTTGATTTCGACCCCGGTCTCGCTGAATCGGCTAGCGAGTAGATGTGTGGAGGCAGCAGTTCGAGCCAGCACAGCAACCGCGACCGCACTCGACGTCCTGCGATGGAAGCTCTCGGCGGGCTCGCGGTCGCCTGAGCGACATATCCGCGCTCTCCGCACGGCCCGCGCGAATAGGGGTCGCTCAGGCGACTTCGGGCGGTGCCCCGCGAGCCCGCCTCGCCCTTCCAGTCCGCCAGGAGAATGTCTGCAGGGGTCGGCTATCGACCAATCAACGTCGAGACAGTCTGTGTGGCCTATTTTGTCCCTGGCGGACTGATACGGACCGTTGTACCCATTTTCGGCGATGCCGTCGACGTATGGACGAGTCACG
>JAZKRZ010000120.1:0-10157 GCA_036626395.1 Haloarculaceae archaeon | reverse complement strand
ACGGCCGTATCTCGGATCGAGACGAAGAACCGCGATAAAACCGTTCTGCTGATTACGATCTCAACGGGTGTGTCGGTCATCCCTTGAACCTCCGGCACACCCATCTTCCTTGCGGAAAACAGGTATGAGTGACAACTCTCTCGGATGGGACTTAATTCTATTGGAATAACAAATAAGTCTCGAGTATATTGTCCTCGAACTTCTCGGGGTCGAACTCGGTCATCGGCGAACCGAGGTGGACCGGAAGTAAAAATCGCCCGTCTCGACCGCGAGCAGTGGGGAGGTGAGCCGGCGGGTGCGAGGGCCGCGTCGGGACCGCCCCGAAAGCCCCGAGTCGGCCGGGGCCATCGGCGCGGCGTCACCGCCCGATTGCCGGGGCCGCCGACCGCTCGCTGCCCGGGAACGCGGCATCCGAGGGCTTGCACGCTGTTCGTCGCCGCTCTCTCGGGATTCGTTCTCGACTAAACACCACGCGCGAACACGTCCGAACCCTTATCGCACCCGCGCCGCCAGACACGGGCATGACCGACGGCCGACTCGCGCTGGTGTTCGACGACGGCTACGCCGAGGAGTACGACGACCTCTACCCGGTGCTCGGCGAGCGGGGCGTCCCGGCCTCGCTCGCAGTCGTCCCCGAGTGGCTGGGCGACGACGGCCACCTCACCGCCGACGAACTCGACGAACTGGTCGATGCGGGCTGGGAGGTGGTCGCCCACGGCCGCCGGCACCGCTACCTGCAGGCCCACGCCCTCGCCGAGGACGCCGGTGTCGGCGACGAGCGCCTGCACCTGGACAGCGACCACGTCTTCCCCGGCGAGGACCACGCGCTCTACCCCGGCGACACGTTCGAGGTGACCGACGGGCCGACCACGGAACTCCACACGCTGGCCGCGAAGGGCGACGGGGAACCGGTCGTGACGCTCGACGAACCGCTCTCGGCCGAGTTCGCCGCCGCGGAGACGGTCTTCCGGCCGACGGCCGCCCAGGTCGAAGACGAGGTCGCGGGGGTTCGCGGCGAGTTCGAGGCGCTGGGGTACGACCCGACGACGTTCGCGTTGCCCTACGACGCCGGCGACCCGCGGGTCCGCCGGGCCGTCGCCGGGGAGTACGACGCGCTGGTCAACGCGACCCCGCGCTCGCTCCCGAGTCTTCCGGGCACGCCGCCGCTCGCGCTCTCGCGATACTACCTGGAGACCACGCACATGCGGATGGTCGAAGTCGAGACCTACCTCGACGAGGTCGCCGAAACCGGTGGTCTGGGGGTCCTCGCCGGCCACGCCGCCTGGGAGTCGGTCCCGGCCGAGCGGGTCGCCGCCGTCGTCGACGCCGCCCACGCCCGCGACGTCGCAGTCACGACGGTGCGGGACGCGGTCCAGTAGGGCAGTCGGCCGGAAAGGTATCCCCGTCACATGCCGTGTGAGCACGTTTCACAGTCAAAGAGCGACTTTCGCGACGGGGAGACCTTTCTATTCGGCGGCCTACGAGGAGGTGCTGCGGGCGATGCACGCCAGGGCCTCTATCGATGGCACCATCGAGAAGGACGCCGGCGGGCGCCACGGCGGCCGCCCGATGCTCCGCTACGACGGGTCGTACTTCGACTACCACCTCCGTTTCACGTCGAGCGACGGCTGAGGTCGCGTCGGTCGCGCCCGCGCGGCGAGACCCAACCGCGGACAGGGGACCGAGACGGCCCCCCAGCGCGGACGGGGGATTCATACCGACGCGAACCGACGGTCGACGTGGCGGCGATGACGAGTAGTTACCCCTCTGAGCCCCGTGTGATGACGCGGGACACCGAGCCGCCACGCTGATTCACACCGTGTTCTCGCCGGTCGGCCGCGACCGCCGGCGACGCCGCTGCCGACGGCAGCGCCGCAGTCGCTGTACGCGGGCACGTAGAGGCGCTCGGCGGAACGACAACCCGACCATCGTCGCATCGAGGGCGACGAACTCGACGTCGTCCTGGCCGGGGACGTCACACTCGGGACAGTGTCCCATATCCGGCGGGTCCGGTGGTGACGGTAAGTGTCCCGTGACGGTCACGAAACCCGTCGAACCGGCGGCACTGACCGGAGGGGCCAGAGTGAAGCCGGTCCCCTCGAACCGCTTTTTATGGCTCTCGACGCGATGCCCCGGCTCGGTCTCGGCACGTACTCCGACGACAACCGGTCGCAGTGGCGCGAGAACGTCCGGACGGCCCTCGACGTCGGTTACCGGCACGTCGACACCGCGCAGGTCTACGAGAACGAGACCTACGTCGGACAGGGACTGCGCGATGCGGCCGTCGACCGCGAGGACGTCTTCCTCGCGACCAAGACGGTCCACCACAACGTCCCGGGGGCCGCCGAGCAGGTCCCCGGGGCCATCGACGGCTGTCTCGACAGACTGGGCGTCGACACGGTGGATCTGCTGTACGTCCACTGGCCGTCGGGCATCTACGACGCCGAGACGGTTCTCCCCGCGTACGACGACGCCTACGACGCCGGGAAGACCCGCCGTGTCGGGGTCTGCAACTTCTCGACGGGCCTGCTCGACGAGGCGATGGACACGCTCGACGCCCCGCTCTTTGCCCACCAGGCCGAGATGCACCCGCTGCTCCCTCGCGAGGACCTGGTGGCCCACGCCCAGGAACACGACTACCGGTTCGTCGCCTACTCGCCGCTCGGGAAGGGCGCCGTCTTCGACGTCCCCGAGATACGGGAGGTCGCCGAGAAACACGACGCGACGCCCGCGCAGGTGTCGCTGGCGTGGGTCCTCTCTCACGACAGCGTGGCGGCGATTCCCAAAGCCAGCAGCCGCGAGCACATGGCACAGAACCTGGCCGCGCTGGAGTTGGAACTGGACGAGGAGGATATCGACCTGATCGACGCCATCGACCGGCGCCACCGCGAGATCGACCCCGAGTGGGGACCCTGGAACTGGGAGTAGGGTTCTCACCCGCTCGCGCGGCGCTATCGCGGCACAGCAGCCGGGACAGCGTGCCGCCGTCGGTCGTCGAGAAGAGCGACGGACGCGTCAGTCGCGGGCGACGCCGAGCGCGTCGAAGGTGCGGTCGCTGTCGCCGTCCATCTCGTCCAGGAGGGCGAGGACGCGCTCGCGGATTTCGGCGTCGACGGTGACGTGGACGACGCCCTCGTCGGGCTGGCCGTAGAGGACGCTCGCACCCTCGGGTGCGGCGGCGATGGCGGGCAGCGCCGCGAGGTCCTCCTCGCCGTCGACGCGGACCAGGGTCGCACCGTCGCCGAGGCCGTCGACGATGGCCGCCAGGAGGGGAGCGGTGAGCGTGGCGGGCGGGTTCTCCACGGTGCGGACGCGGTCGAACCGGTCGTCGGCGACCGCCTCGCTGACCTCGTCGTCGACGGCGGCGCGCTCGGTGCGCTCGTCGACCAGCGCCAGGTCCGGGACCCGCCCCGCCTCCAGCACGTGGTAGGTGACGATGTCCCCGACGGTCACGAGGGGGGTGCCCGCGGTGTCGAGGACGGCGGCGGTGCCGGTCGAGACGGGGCCGAAGGGTTCTTTGAGCCGGTCTCTGAGTGCGGGCTGGAGTTCGAGGAGCACCACGACCCTAGCGGACCTTGAGCGCGTACTTGCCGGGTTCGGTGACGCCCATCTCGGCCGCGATCTCGGAGCGGTCGGGGTGGGTGATGACGACGTAGCCGGCCCAGTCCTCGGTCAGCGACGAGGAGCCACAGGCGACGCAGGTGTCGGCTTCCGTCGAGTCCTGGACGCGGTGACACTCCCGGCAGACGAGTCTGTCGGCCATCAGTCCTCACCCGCTTCGCCCGCGGCCTCGCGCTTCTGGCGGTCCTCCTCGAGCCAGCCGTGCTTGCCGAGGCCGACCTGTTTCGCGGTCAGGCCGATCTTCGAGTCCCGCGGGTTGCGCTCGTCGATGCTCTTGGTGACGATGCGGGCGCGGACCGCGTCGCCGACGCCCAGCGTGCGGTTCGTATCGCGAGAGGCCAGCATCTGGCCCTCCTCGTCGTAGGCGAGGTACTCGTCGGAGATCTGCGAGACGTGCAACAGCCCGTCGACGGGGCCGATGCCGACGAAGGCGCCGAAGTTGACCACCTCGACGACCTCGCCGTCGACGACCTCCTGCATCTGTGGGTCGAAAGTCAGAGCGTCGAACTCGGCCGTGAAGTAGACCCCCTCCTCGCCGGGGACGACCGACCCCTCGCCGATGTCGTGGACCTCGATGACTGAGACGATCGAGCCGACGTCCTCGTCCATCCGTCCCTCGAGGTTGTCCTGCAGGAGCTGTCTGACCAGCTCGGGCGTTACGTCCGCCAGATACGCCGGCGGCACTTCCACCGTGTCGCGAAGTCTAACCCGTTTGTACATGTTATGGTCGAGTGACTGCGAGTTTGTTCCCGCCCCGTAAACTAATTACCGGAACGTCGGCGTCTATGAGCCGGCTTCGCAAGGGGCCGTCGTTCGTGACCGCTGCGCGTGCGCCCTCGCGGGTCGCACATTCGAAGACGGCGGCGTCGCCGTGCTCGGCGTCGTGGTCGAGCACCCGGCAGTGCTCGCGGGCCAGGTCGAGGCCGACGCCGGCCGCTGTCGCCGCCTCGCCGGCACCCGTCGAGAGCCGGTCGAGTTCCTCGACGACGGCCCGCGGAACAGCGGGTTCGAAGCCGCCACTGGCCACGGCGTCGTCGCCCGACTCGGCGTCGCTGTCCGCCGACGCGTCGACGTCCGTGAGGTCGGCCGCGACCCTGTCGAGTTGCTCGAACACGCGGACGTCGCATTCGACGGGCATCATGAGTGCGTTCGCGTCCAGCACGATCATTCCCGGAGGGTGCCGATACCGATGAGCCGCCACCGGCCGCCGAGTCGGCGGTTGATGGCGACTTTCGCGCCCTCGCGGGCACACACCGGCCGCCGGAGCGCCACCTCGCACTCGCCGTCGCGGGCGCTCGTGACCGACCCCGCCGTCTTGGCGGTGCCGACGATCATCATCAGCGGCTCGCCCGTCGAGATCTCGTCGACAGTGCCTTCCTCCTGACCGACGATCCGGTCGAGCAGGTCGACGTCCATCGTGAACTGGTGCTGGGTCGGGGGTAGCGTCCCGGGTTCGCCGGCGACCTGGCCGGCGAGCGCGTCGCCTTTCGTCGTCGCCGGGTCGAGGCCGGTCCCCACACCGAGGAGACCGCCCGGCGTGACGGTGTCGACCGTCTCGCCGCCGGCCTGGAGCGACCTGACCGTGGTCTCGACGGGCACCCACTCGGTCTGGCCGCCCTCCTCGACCTCGCGGCCCGGCCGCAACTCGAGGTCGTCGCCGGCCTCGAGCTGGCCCTGGACGAGCGACCCCCCCAGCACCCCGCCGACCAGCGAGTCCCACGTCGTCCCGGGTCGGTTGATGTCGAAACTGCGCGCGACGAGCATCTCCGGGTCCGCGTCCGGGTCCCGGTCGGGCGTGGGGATCTCCGTCTCGATAGCGTCGATCAACACGTCGACGTTGGCCCCCTGCTGGGCGCTCGTCGGGACGATGGGGGCGCCCTCGGCGACGGTGCCCTCGATGAACTCCTGTATCTGCTGGTAGTTCTCGCGGGCCTGTTCCGCGTCGACGAGGTCGATCTTGTTCTGGGCGACGACGATGTTGTCGATGCCGATGATGTCCAGCGCCATCAGGTGCTCCTCGGTCTGGGGCTGGGGCACCTCCTCGCTGGCGCTGATGACGAGGACGGCGCCGTCCATGATGGCGGCGCCCGACAGCATCGTCGCCATGAGCGTCTCGTGGCCCGGGGCGTCGACGAACGAGACGGTCCGCAGGACGTCTGTCTCGACGTCGTGGTCGGGGCAGGTCTCCACGACGGTGAACGCCTCGGGCTCGTCACACTCCGGGCACCGGCGAAACGTCGCGTCGGCGTAGCCGAGTCGGATGGAGATACCGCGTTTCATCTCCTCGGAGTGCTGGTCGGTCCACTCGCCTGAGAGGGCCTGGACCAGTGTCGTCTTGCCGTGGTCGACGTGACCCACGAGGCCGATGTTCACCTCCGGGTGTTGTGTGTTCGTCATCTCGGGAGTAATCTTGGAGAATCTTCGCCCTGTGCGCCTGATAAACCTACTGTTTGCGACTCTTCGGACCCCGGGGTGGGACTGTCCGTGACTCGTCGGAGCGCAGGGCCGGCCCGACGGGCACCTCGCGTCGACGTCGCCGCTACCCGGTGTCGGCGAGCGTGTCGGCGACGTGCTCGCTCAGTCGGTCGAACCCGCCGGCGGACCCGTTTTTCTGGAGGTACGCGGCGTCGCGGTTTCGGGCACGCCGGGCGAGCGTCTCGTCGTCACAGGCGGTAAACAGGACGAACGGCGCGGTCGAATCGCTCTCGCGGACCGCCTCGAGCAACTCCAGCCCGTCCATGGCGGGCATCTCGTAGTCGCTGACCACGCAGTCGACGTCGCCGACCTCGAACCGCGCCAGGGCGTCCCGCGGGTCTGTCTCGACGACGACCGTCAGTTGCGTCTCCAGTCGCTTCAGGTACGCGCCCGCGAGCGAGCCCACCTGTGGCTCGTCGTCGACGACCAGGACCGTCGTCTCAGAGGATTCGGCCTCCGGATCGGCGACCCCCCGGGTCAGAGTGTTCGCCGATTCGAGACGGTGGCGACGGGACGCACACATCGGATCCCACTTCTCCCCTCGCTCGTTTAATCCCACCCCAGCGTTTTCCAACCGTGAAACTGCCCCCCGCACAAGTACTCACTGGTCGTACAAAAACGCGTTTCAGCGAACGCTTTAGTGGCGGCCGGTCGATAGATCACCTATGAGCGGTATTCGTGAGGAGTCCGGCGACCCGGCCGACGTCGACCCGGCGGAGGCGTTCGGGGTCGTCGCGAGCGAGACGCGCCTCGACATCCTGGAAGCGCTGTGGCGGGCCGACGACCGGCCCGTGACGTTCTCGCGACTCCACGACGCCGTCGAGATGCGCGACAGCGCACAGTTCAACTACCACCTGCAACAGCTGACGGACCAGTTCGTCGCCAAGACCGGCGACGGCTACGACCTGCGCCACGCCGGCGCGCAGGTGGTCCGGGCGGTCCGGGCGGGTACGTTCACCCGCCGGCCCGACGTCGACCCCTTCGCGGTGGAGGGCGCCTGTACCCGGTGTGGGGGCGGACTCGAGGCGAGATACGCCGACGAGCAGTTCCGCATCGACTGCACCGACTGCGGGAAGTCCCACGGCGAGTACGAGTTCCCGCCCGGCGGACTCGTCGACCGCACCCCCGAAGAGGTGGCGACGGCCTTCGACGAGCGCGTGCGCCACCTCCACTGTCTCGCCGCCGACGGCGTCTGTCCCGCGTGTGCCGGCCGGATCCACACCGAGATCACCCGCGGCGGCGACTGCTGTCTGGACGTCTCGGTCCGCGCCGAGCACGTCTGTGAGCGCTGCCGGAACGAACTCTGCTCGCCGGTCGGGCTCGTCTTGCTCGACGAGTCGGTCGTCTCGGCCTTCTACGAGGACCACGGCATCGACCTCTCGTCGCGTCCCTACTGGACGCTGCCGTGGTGTGTCGACGACGAGTACACCGAGGTCAGGGGTACGGACCCCTGGCGCGTCGCCGTCCGGGTCCCGCTGGCCGACGAGCGACTCACCGTCGTCCTCGACGGCGGACTGAACGTGGTCGAGACGGCACGCCACGCCTGCCACTGACCTCCCGGTTCCCGGTGGAACGCCCGGTCGCACCTGTCACCGACCCGCCGTCGGAGCGGCCGGCGACGAGGGGCTTTTGTCTGCCGCCGCCGGAAGTGGGGTGTGCAGGAGTTCGCGTTCGAACTCGCGCTGTGTGCCCGGCTGGAACGGGAGGCCCCCGACCGGCTGTACGCGCGCCAGCTCGGCGGCGGCGTCCACGGCCGCCGAGTCGTCGACGTCGTCGCCGTCGAGCCCGGCTCCGAGTTCGAGGCCCGGGCGGCGGTCACGCCCGAGACGATCCCCTCGCTCGCCGTCGAGAGCGACGTCGGCCCCGGGACCGCGGTCCGGTCGGCCGAGGCCTTCGACTGTCACCCCGAGCGCGCCCGGACGGTGGCGGACCGCGCCGTCGAGGTCGGTTTCTTCGAGCGCGAGCGCCGCGACGGCCACACGGCCGTCCGGCAGGCGACCCGCTACCCCGACTGGATCGGCGGGCTCGTCGCGGTCGAGAACAAGCCCGACCTCGCCCGGCCGGGGGACCTGCGCGACCAGCTCCGGACCGACGTCTCGCTGGCGCTGTTCGACGAGGTAGTGGTGGCCACCGCGTCCTACGTCACCCGCGCCCACCTCAACCGCCTGCCCGACGCCGTCGGGGTCTGGCGGTTCGACCCCGAGACCGGCGAGCGGGAGGTAGTCCGCGAGGCCGGGCAGTTGCCGGTCGGGGACCCCGGGGTCGAACTCATCGAGCGCCGGCCCGGTCGGACGGACGTCCGGCCGGTCACCGCCGCCGAGAAGGCCCGCGTCCGCCGCCGGGTCGCCGAGCGCGCCTACGGCAAGGGCTGGCGCCCCGAGTTGCCGGCGTGTAGTAACTGTACGCCGCCGGAGTCGCCCGTCGGCCGGGGCGACGACGAGGCCATGAAGGGCGACGCTGCCGGCGACGGCCTCCCCTGGTGTGCCCACCACGAGCGGTTCGTCCGACTAGCCGCCGACTGCGGCCCGGACTGTGCGGGTCACGACCCGTCCGACCCGCCCGACGTCGACCGCGACGCACTGCGCGCCAGGCGCAGTCCCTGGGACCCCGACCCGGAGGGAGTCCAGCGCCGCCAGGTCGGCCTCGATAGTTTCGAGTGAGTCCCCTATGGCGGTTCTTCGGTGGTGGCTAGTGTAGGACACGGAGTGAACAACTGCGGTGGCGCGCGCCGTCGCGGGTTCCATCGCGAGACGCCGCTGCGCGAGGGCTTGGCGAACCAAGTGATACGGACCGTTGTAGCCATTTTCGGCGATGCCGTCGACGGATGGGCGAGTCACGGCCCGATGCGTTCACCGTGGTTCGCGACGGCGGTAACGAAGTACAACGGTCCGTATGAGCGGGGGTCGGGAACGCTCACTCCTCGCCGCCGGGCTGGTTGTACTCCATCCCTTTCCCGGTGACGCGCTCGACGGCCTGCTCGGTCGTGGCGTCGATGAGGACGGGACTGAGCTCGTAGGTGACAGACGGCTGGAGCCCGGTGTCGCCGAACGTGCTCCAGATGTCCGTGATGGCCTGCAGGCTCTCGTCCTCGCGCGCGACCTGGATCTCGTTGCCGGCCAGCGACGACGGCAACTCGTCGGGGCCGAGGAGCGCGTGCTCGCGGAGCACCTGCATCGCGAGGCCGAGCACGCGCTGCTGGTCCAGGGTGTTGGCCGTCTCGTCGCTCCCGCTCTGGGAGGGAAAGGCCGTGATCAGGTATCGGAGGTCGAGCGCGAGCGGCGGTTCTCTCGTGCGGGTCTCGTCGACGACCGTCCGCTGTTCGTTTTTCAGGATCTCGTTTTCGGTGACGTCGTAGAGGAACACCGAGAGCCGGACGTCCGAGTCGGCGCCGACGTCGGCGGGCGAGACCAGGGCGATCTCGGTCCGGTCGATCGCGACGACGTCGCCGCGCTCGGCGATACGGTCGCGCAGCAGTTCGACCAGCGTCTCGCTGGCCTCGGCTATCGCCGCGTATCCCGCCACGCGTCACCTCCCGGCCGCTCGCCGCCGGCCCGCCTCGAAACTGGGGTCGCCATACCCCCACTCACGGCGCCCGCTCCCTTCACTCTATTGACCGTTCAGCGTCGGAAACCGGCGCCGCCGGCGTCAGCGCCGCGGGTCGCTGGCGTCGGCGTCCCCCTCGAGCGGCGAGAGGCGCAGTTCGATGCCGTACTCGGGGTGGACGGGCGCGACGACGGCGTCCTCGGGGACCAGCACCTTCGGCGGTGGCGGGGTCCCGTCGGTGTCGCCGCGCCGGGCGTGACCCTCCTCGCTCAGGAGGTGGGTCCACCCCTCCGACGTCCCGACGTACGTGCCGTTGAGACTGGTGTCCTCGATGGCCCAGCCCCGCGCGGTGTGCTCGAAGCGGGCGTGACGGGGGGAGACGTGGTTGCCCTCGTCCGGGAGGACGAGCCACGGTTCCGGCTCGCCCGGGGCGAGTCGCCCCATCGTCTCGCCGTCGGCGACCGGGCAGGTGACGCCCGTCGCGGGCTGGGTGGCGAGCGCGCGCCGGCGCCCGGTCG
>JAZKRZ010000119.1:0-10158 GCA_036626395.1 Haloarculaceae archaeon | reverse complement strand
CTACTCCCCCCGTCTCGGTAAAAACCCTCCGCGGGCTTCCCACCCGGTAGTTCGGGGAAAACGTTAAGTAACAGTTCGTCGACCGGGTCCGGCCGCGGTCGGTTCGGGACGCGGGTTCATACGGTCGGTTGTAGCTGTGTACCGGTACTTCGCCGGGCGGTCCGGCGACGCCCGGAAACGACTTACGACCGACCGTATCAGAGCTGATCGCGGACGACGCGGACGACCTCGTCGACGTCGCGGTCGTGTTCGTCCTTGTCGTAGACCGTCTCGCCGTCGACGCTGACGGTGAACACGCCGTGGTCGCCCATCTCCAGGGTACAGCTGTCCAGTTCGCGTTCGAGACCGTTGAGGATCGCTTCCTGGAGGGCAAGCGCCCGCTCGCGGAAGCCACACGGCACGCAGTACTCGATGGTGACGTCTGCCATAGCAGGTGGTCGGGGGGTGCGCCGATAAAACCTGTCGTCGACTCGCCGGTCCCGACGGTGGCGCGACGTTCACAGCCCCTCGTCTCACTCCCGGGGGCCGAACGGGCGCCAGTACAGGAGAGCGACGGTGGCGACGAACACGAGCGTCGAGAGGCCGTACGAGCCGGTGGTGACGGCGGCGGCGAGCCCGGAGCTGCCGCCGGCGACGCCGGTCGCGAGGGAGGCGAGGACCGGCCAGCTACAGGAGACACACGAGAGCACGCCCAGGAGACCGGTCACGGCCGAGCGGGCGGCGTCCAGTACCGTGGCGTACACCAGGTAGGCGAGGGCGAGGTAGCCGGCCAGTTTGAAGGGGACGAGCGTCAGCGTCAGCGCGCTCCCGGCGTACGTGACGACGGGGGCCCAGCCGGGCGGGACGGTTCCCCAGACGACGTTGACAGCGCCCGCGCCCGCGGGGGTGCCGTGGCCGACCAGTCCGCCGGCGTACGCGAGGACGGCGAAATACGCGACCGCGAGGACGCCGACGAGGGTTCGCTGGCGCGGCGAGGCTCCGGTCGCGGCGGGGGCGGTGCGGACGATGGCCCAGAGGCCGACGTTGATCCAGACGAACGGGTAGACCCACAGGCGCAGGCCGGCGGGCGAGAGCGCCGACGAACTGCCGAACACCGAGTGGACGGCGAGGGCGCCGAGTTCGAGCGTGACCAGCACCGACCCCCACAGCAGCGTCTCGCGACGGGGTCGCAGGCGGGTGAGCGGTGATCCGCGGGTGTCGGTGGCCATATCAGAGCGCGAGGGCGTCGACGACGACGGCTATCAGGAGCGTCCCCAGGTACGCGTTCGAGGCGTGGAACGCGCGAAACGCCGCGGACTCGGTGCGTTCGCGGTGGAGCCGGAGGACGGCCCACAGGAACAGGGCGCCGAAGACGCTGGTAGTCGCGGCATAGAGCCAGCCCAGGTCGGTGACGGCCGACAGCGCGACGGCAGCCAGCAGCGTCGCCGCCAGATACAGCAGGATGTGCTTGCGGGTTTCGGCCTCGCCGCGCACGACGGGCATCATCGGGAACCCGCCGCGGGCGTAGTCCTCCTTGTAGGCCAGCGCGAGGTTGTAGAAGTGTGCGGGCGTCCACAGGAAGATCACGGCGGCGAGCACGACCCCCGAGAGCTCGATCCGGCCGGTGACGGCAGCCGAACCGATGAGCGCGGGCAGCGCCCCCGCCGCCCCGCCGATGACCGTGTTCTGGACGGTATTGGGTTTGAGCACGAGCGTGTAGACCACGCTGTAAAAGAGGATGGCCAGCAGGCCGAGCGCGGCGGTCAGGGGGTTGACGGCGGCGAAGACGGCCAGGGAGGCGACGGCCAGCGCGAGGCCGAAGGCGACGGCGTTGCGGACCGGCACCTGGTGGGTGACGGTGGGGCGGTCGTTCGTGCGGGACATCCGCTCGTCGCGGTCGCGTTCGAGGACGTGGTTGAACGTGCCGCTGGCACCGATGGAGAGCACGCCCCCGCCCAGCGTCAACACGACGGTCCGGACGGTCAGGTCCCCGGGGGCGAGCGCCATCGCGGCGGCGGCGACGAGACAGAGCAGCCACATCAGTCGTGGTTTCGTCAACCGGAAGTACGCGAACAGGGTGGCCTTGATCCGCGTGGCGAGTGGGGCCGCCGAGAGCCCACGAGCGGGGTCGGCGGCCGAGTCCGCGGGCGCGTCGGCGGGTTCGAGGTCCGGGGTGCCGAGCGAGAAGCCGATGCCCGCGTCGCTGTCTTCGGGTTCGAGGTCCCAGGCGAGTGCGAGCGCGAGCGCGGTGAAGATGACCATCCCGACGGCGAGGTGGGCGCCGGCGGGGACGGCGGCCGCGCCGGTCGTGACGACGACCGCGCCGAGGGCGACCTGGACCGGGAAAGCGAGGAGTGCGACGCCGAGCGCCGCGAGCACGCGGGTGCGGGTCTCCCTGCGGTGGACGAACGCCGCGGCGGCCGTCGCGAGGACGAGCACGCCGACGACGAGCGCGGTGATCCGGTGACCCCAGGCGACGAGGAGTGCGGGGTCGGCGAGCGTCACTGGGCCCTGGCAGACGGGCCAGCTCGAACAGGTGCGGGCGGCCTCGGCGATGGCCGCCGTCGCCCCCGCGACGACGAGCACGTAGACGCCGACGGCCGTGGTCGCCAGCAGGGCGGGCACCGGCTGTCGGTTCTCCGTCTCTCCCATCACGTACCGGGGTTGGCAACGTCCACACTTAGTTTGCGCGCTTCCCGCGTCGCCGCCCGACTGACAGCGTGGGCCGGGTGGGGGGCGACCGCCGAGGAGGACGCGCCCGCCCGACGGCCTCCCGCCGGGTGGGACCGACCCGCTGGCGAGTTCGGCCACCCCGCAACGGGCTTTATCTCGCAGGGGGCCGAGGGTCGGCCATGCGACAGTTCGCGGACGTCTCGGTCGGCGAGACCGATTCCTTCGGCAGCTACGAGGTCACGGCGGCGGAGGTCGTCGAGTTCGCCGAACGGTACGACCCCCAGCCGTTCCACACCGACCCCGAGGCGGCGGCCGAAACGCCTTTCGGCGGACTCGTGGCCAGCGGCTGGCACACCGCCGCGATGACGATGCGACTGCTGGTCGAGAACTTCCTCTCGGACGTCGCGACCCGGGGCGCGCTGGGCGTCGACGACCTCCGCTGGCGTGCGCCGGTCAGACCCGGCCAGACTCTGACTGTCGAGACCGAAGTGCTCGCGAAAGACGGCTGGGACGACCAGTCGGGCAAAATCGCGGTGGCGATCACGACGTTCGCCGACGGCGACGTCGCGCTCTCGATGGTCGGGCTGGTGCTCGTCGACCGGGAATGACAACTCCGGGTCCGACCAGCTAGTCGTCGGAGGCGGCGACGCCCACGCCCTCGGTCGCGTCGAGACGCGCCTCCCCCCGTTCGGTGATCCGGTAGACGACCTCGCGGCTGACAGGTTCGACGAGTCCCCGGTCCGCCAGGTCCTCGGCCCGCCGGCTCGCGCGGTCGGGACCGAACGCCCGCTTCGCCGCGATGACCTCGGGATAGTCGATCCCCCGCTCGGACAGGTGTTCGAGTATCACGGTGTCCGTCGGGCGCATCCGGTCCTCCTGGTGTGACATCGGGGCTCCCGTTCTGTCGTGTGGGTTGTTCACGTATAACACTGTCGGTCGTTCCGGCGGTCCCGACCGGCGGGCGTTCGACGGGGCAGTCACCCCGAGTGCAGGAAACATAAGCGCCTCCGGGTCCGAGTGGAGCCCACGTGGCATCGGACGACAGCGGGCGCCCGACGGTGCTCGTCGTCGACGACGAGGCCGACGTGGCGGACGTCCACGGCGACGAGGTGCTCGCGCGGATCCGCGAGCGCGACGAGGGTACGGTGGCGGTGATGACGACGGCCGTCGACCCGGACCTGAACATCCTGGAGATGGAGTTCCTTTCGACTGTCTCGAAACTGGACGTCCCCGAATCCGAACTGCCCCGGGACGAACTCGCCGACAGCGAGGAGTACGCCGACCTCAAGGCGCGGGCGGCGGAACTGGTCGACACGTTTCGGGCGGTCGGGCGCAGGTCGTCCTGAGACTGTCGGACACGAACGATGGCACAGTTCCGGGGCCGTTCGACCGGGGACGATACTGACGGACAGGACGGTTGCTAGAATTCGCCGTCGTCGTACTCCGGCGAACATCTAGTTGTTTCACCAGAGTAGGCAAGAGCCGACCCCAAACTACGGAGCGAGACTACCGGACGGAATCCAGCAACAGTCGCTGCTCGACGCGCTTGGCCTCGCGCTGGACGTCGTGGACGGCGTCGACGTTGGGCGAGACCGACGTGATACCGGCCTCGACCAGGGCCCCGACCATCTCGGGTTTGGAGGCGGCCTGCCCGCAGATGCTGGTCGCGACGTCTGCCGCCCGACAGACCTCGATGGTGGACTCGACGAGTTCGAGCACCGCGGGGTGGAGTTCGTCGAATCGGTCGGCGATGCGCTCGTTGTTGCGGTCGACGGCGAGCGTGTACTGGGTGAGGTCGTTCGTCCCGAAGGAGACGAAGTCGACGCCGGTGTCGACGATGCCCTCGATGGAGAGCGCGGCGGCGGGCGTCTCGACCATGGCGCCCCACGCGCGCTTGTCGGGGTCGATACCCGCAGCGCGGAGACACTCGCGGGCGCGGACGACGTCCTCGGCGTCGTTCACGAGCGGGAACATCACCTCGACGTTGTCGTACCCCATGTCGTACAGCTCGCGGAACGCGGTGAGCTCGGTGGTGAAGAGGTCGGGCTGGTCGAGGCTTCGCCGGACGCCGCGCCACCCGAGCATCGGATTGTGCTCGTGGGGTTCGTTCTCGCCGCCCTCGAGTTCGCGGAACTCGTCGGTGGGGGCGTCGAGCGTGCGCACGCGGACCGGCCGCGGGTAGAAGGCCTCGGCGACCTGCTGGATGCCGTCGACCAGCTCCGAGACGAAGGCGTCGGCGCCCTCGGTCTCGATGTAGCGCTCGGGCGTCTTGCCCGTGGTGAGGACCATGTGCTCGGTCCGTAGCAGACCGACGCCGTCGGCGCCGGTGTCGGCGGCGCGTCTCGCGGCGTCGGGCACCGAGAGGTTTACCTTCACGTCCGTGGCGGTCATGGGCTTGGCGGGGCCGGCGCCACCCGACCCCCCGACCCGGGCCGCGACAGCGGGTTTGGGTTCGGCGTCGGCCTCGCGTTCGTCCCCCTCGGTCTCTCCCTCGTCTGCGGGCGTGACCCCGCCGCGCCGGACGGTTCCCCTGTCTCCGTCGATGGTGACGGCCTCGCCGTCCGAGAGCGTCTCGGTGGCGTCCTCGGTGCCGACGACGGCCGGGACGCCGAGTTCCCGCGAGATGATCGAGGCGTGGCTGGTCATCCCGCCCTCGTCGGTGATGATGCCCGCCGCGCGCTCCATCGCGGGAACCATGTCGGGGGTGGTCATCTCCGCGACGATGAGGTCGCCCTCGCCTACCCTGTCGAGGTGGTCGAGCGTCCGGACGATCCGTACCGTCCCGGCGACCGTCCCGGGACTGGCGCCGAACCCGGTCAGCGCCACCTCGCCCCCGGCGTCGTCCGCGGCGTCGCCCCCGGCGCCGCTTCCGGTCCCGGAGAGTCCGCCCTCTGTGGCCCCGCCGTCGGCCGTCCCGACGCCCGGAGCCCCACCCTCGGCGGCTTCGATGTCACCGCCGGTCCCTCCGGCAGGCGCGTCCGTCGCGCCGTCCTCGTCCGTGTCGTCGATGGTCGTGATCGGCCGGGACTGCAGGCAAAAGAGGTCGCCACGGGGGTCTTCGCCGCTGTCGCCGGCGCCGATGGCCCACTCGACGTCCTGTGGCTCGCCGTAGTGGGCCTGGACAGTCGCGCCGAGGTCGACGAGTCGACCCAGGTCCGCCTCGGAGAGGACGCGCTCGTCGCGCTTTGCCTCGGGGACCTGGCGTTCGATGGTTTCGCCGGTCTCCTCGTCGCGGACGTGCATGACCTTCTTCGTGGAGACCGTGACGTCCAGCACCTCGCCGCTCTCGCGGTCGACGACGTAGCGGTCGGGCGAGACCGCCCCCGACACCACCGCCTCGCCCAGCCCCCACGCGGCCTCGATGATCACGCGGTCGTCGCCAGTGGTGGGGTGGCTGGTGAACATGACGCCGCTGCGCTCGGCGTCGACCATCCGCTGGACGACGACGGCGATGTTGACGACGTCGTGGTCGAACCCCTTCTCGTTGCGGTAGTAGATGGCACGCTGGGTGAAAAGGGAGGCCCAGCAATCGCGGACGGCGTCGAGCAGTCGCGCCCGGTCGACGTTCAGGAACGTCTCCTGCTGGCCGGCAAAGGAGTCGTCGGGCAAGTCCTCCGCCGTGGCCGACGAGCGCACCGCGACCGAGGCGGCCCCGTCGTCCAGGTCGTCGTAGGCGGCGAGGATCGACGAGCGGGTCGACTCCGGGATGTGCGTCTCGCGGATCAGGTCCTCGGCGTGCTCGGCGGCCTGCGCCAGCGCCGCCGAGTCGCTCGGGTCGACGTCGACGGCCTCGAACAGTTCCTCAGCGATGCCGGTCTCGTCGAGAAACGACCGATAGGTCTCCGCGCTCACGACGAATCCCGGCGGGACCGGCAGCCCCGCCGCCGTGAGTTCGCCCAGCGAGGCGGCCTTCCCGCCCACCGAGTCGAAGTCGTCCGCGGTCACGTCGTCCAGCCACAGTACTGTCATGGGCGTGCCGGGACCAACCGCGACGACGACCATGAAGTTTCCGAATAGTCCGGCAAATATCGCACGCTCACGCTCTGTGCGAACGATCCTCGTGAATCGTTACTTCGATTGCGAGTTCCCTTTCCGGCGGCGGGGCGAGCACGTTCCGGCGTCAGACCGGTGGTCCCCCGCGGATGCGCTCGAGGTTCCCCTCGGTGTCCTCGGGGTCGACGGCGTCGGTATCGAGCAACCAGGTCGCCCCCAGTTCCGCACAGACGTCGACGTAGTCCCGGGACGCCCCCGGTGGGTCCATCGGCAGGACCACCTCGCCGGGGTCGTCCGTCTGGTCGTGGTAGAACGACATGAGGTCACGGAGTTCCGTCTCGACCGTCCCCGTCGTCCGTTCGCCCTGTGGCCCCTCGCCGCTCTCGGTCATCGCCGGCCAGTTCGGCATGACGCCGTCCCAGCGGGCGGCACGTTCGAAGGGGGTTTCGTTGGGCCACCACCCGCCGAGGACGACCGGGATCCGGGGCTCCTGGACCGGCATCTCGCCCAGCGCCAGGCCATCGACCGTGAAGTGCGCGCCGTCGTGTGCCACTGACTCGCCATCCCAGAGCCCGTCGATGATCTCGAGCGCCTCGTCGTACTTCTCGCCCACGTCGTCGGTCGTCCCGGAGCGCCCCATCGTCGCGTGTTCCGACGGCGTCCCGAGACCGCCTCCGAAAAGCACCCGCCCGTCCGAGAGGCGGTCGAGCGTGGCGAGTTCGTGGGCGAGTTGCCACGGCTGGCGCGGCGGGACCGGCGTGATCCAGGTTCCGAGCCGAACCGACTCGGTGCGTGTCGCGACCCCCGCCAGGAGCGTCCACGGTTCGCTGTACCCCCACGTAATCGAGTCGCTGACGAACACTCCGTCCCAGCCCGCCCCATCCGCCGCGACCGCGTACTCGACGACGTCGGTCGGCCCGACAGCCTTCGCGTTTTTGAGCCAGACGCCACGCGAGACGTCCATGCGCTGACCTGACGGACACTATCCTGTTAAATGTTGACGTGGGTCCCGGGGTTCGGCGGTCCGTCGCTGTGCCACGACTCCCCGAGGAGGCCGGAGGGGGTACTGGCGCGTCGCGACGACCCCGCTAAACCGCTTCATACGGACCGTTGTACCCATTTTCGGCGATGCCGCCGACGTATGGGCGAGTTACGGCCCGATGCGTTCACCGTGGTTCGCGACGGCGGTAACGAAGTACAACGGTCCGTATCAGGCTTCGATGATGTCGTCGTCGTCAGCCTCGGGAATCGTCAGGTCCCCGTCCAGCACCGTGACCGCCCGGCCGCCGACGGTCGGCGCCGTCGTGTCGGTATCGAGGCCCGCGTCGTCGTCCGTGGCGCCATCGCCGTCGGCGTCAGTCTCTGCCGGGTGCCCGGTCCGGACGAGCACCCGCCCGGGCCGGTCGAGGAAGTGACCCTGCTCGCAGACCAGCGGGTCGGGCTGGTCTACGGCCCCGTGGTGGCGCAGGTACGCACAGACGGCGCCGCTGGCGGTCCCGGTCACGGGGTCCTCGGGGATGCCCGCAAGCGGGGCGAACGCCCGCCCGTGCAGCGTCGATTCCCTGTCCAGGGTGTCGAACGTGAACGCGTACAGCCCTTCCGCACCCACCGACTCACAGAGGTCCGCGATAGCCTCCTGGTCGGCGTCGACCGCCGAGAGCTGTTCGAAGTAGCTCACCGGCACGAGCAGGAACGGAAAACCCGTCGAGGCGCACGACAGCGGCAGGTCGGCGCCGACCTCGGTCAGCGCCGGCCGGTCGAGGCCCAGCGCGTCCGCGACCGTCCCGACGTCGAGGTCGACTGGCCGGATCTCGGGTTCGGACTGGGTGAGCCAGACGGTGCCGTCGGCCTCGATCTCGACGTCGAGGACGCCGACGTTCGTCTCCACGGTGTAGGAGTCGGCGGTGACCTGGGCGCGGTCGTAGAGGGCGGCCATCGCCGCGACGGTGGCGTGGCCACAGAGGTCCACCTCGCGCTCGGGCGAGAAGTACCGCAGGCGGCGGTCGGCGGCGTCGCTCTGGCGGACGAAGGCCGTCTCGCTGGCCCCGAGCTCGTTCGCGATCGCCCCCATCTGGTCGTCCGTGAGGCCGGTCGCGTCCGTGACGACGCCCGCCGGGTTGCCCGCCATCGGCTCGTCGGTGAAGGCGTCGACCAGCTGGACGCGGCGCGTCTCGGTCATGTCCCCGCAGAGGGCCACCGACGCCTTAACCCTGCGGCCTGCGGCGACGGTCTCGCGACTCTCCGTGATTCAGAGGAACGTGTCGCACTCGCTCGCGACGCGACGGACCGACACCGCGCCCGATGTCCCTATCGGCGCGAGTCCTTGCTGCGCGGTGCCCGCTCGTGGACGTATTCCAGCGCCCCGACGTACTGTTCGGCCTCGACGCCGTCCAGTTCCACGAGGCGCTCGCGGATCCTCTCCGGTGTCATGAGTCGTGGTAACTACCGACACGAAGGTTGATAAGCGTTTCTCCGGGATGGCGGTTTTCGGCGGTAATAGCCGGATAACGGCCCGATAACACAGTCTGGCGGTAATCGGACAGCGGCCAGATGCCGGCCCAGATCAGTCCGCGACGGCTTCGCCGGAGGCCGAGACCGCGCCGGGGTCCTGGATCCACAGGTCGCCGAACAGTTCGTCCTGCTGGAGGCGGACCTGGCCGCGATGGGACAGAAAGAGCAGGCCGAGGAAGGTCTGGACGCGCGACCCGCCCGCGGACTCGACCTCGCGGTAGAGCACTTCGTCGCGCCCCTTCTCGTAGTGCTCGCGGACCGCGCCGTAGACATCGTCGATTATCTCGTCGATGTCCTCGGTGTGGACGCGCTCGGTCACGTCCGCCGCGGTGGGTTCGTCGTCCATCCGCAGGTCGTCGCCGCGCCGGTAGTCCAGTTCCTGGGTACCCCGCTGGTACCCCGTGGGCGAGTCGCTGGTGTCGTACTCGCGGGATTCCTTCCACCAGTTGTCCCGCTCGGCCTCCCGGAGGTCGCGGACGAGTTCGTCCAGGGTCCGGGGCATCCCCCGGGCGCGCTTGCGTTCGAGGCGACGGTCCATCTCGGTCTCCAGGGCCGCGAACGGGTCCGGCCCGTCGACCGGTTCCTCGGACACCATCGCCCCCTCCCAGGGGTCGGGTTCGGGTTCGTCCTCGTCGTCGTCGGCGAGCATCGCGTCGCCTTTCATCCGCAAAAGGACGCTCGCGTAGAAGAGCGCCCGCCCGGACGTGCGCAGGTCACCCTCGTCGAGTCTGTCGAGGAACTTGTCCGTCACCGCGATGATGTCGATGTCCCACGGGTCGATCTCGCCGTTCTCGGCCAGGTCGACCAGCACTTCCACCGGTTCCGGCGCGTCGTTTTCCTCACCCGTTTCGCCGTCTTCCGCTTCGTCGGACTCGCCGCCACTGGCTTTTGGCCCGGGTCCGTCACCGGTCTCTCTCTCCCCGAACAGTTCGTCTGTGGAGTTTCCGGGCGCCTCCCGGTCCTCACGGGTCGTTTCACTCCCCGTTCGGGTCTCGGAGGCGC
>JAZKRZ010000118.1:0-10281 GCA_036626395.1 Haloarculaceae archaeon | reverse complement strand
GTAGGTGTCGGTCATGAAGGGGACGAGTTCGGGCAGGTTCTCGCCGATCTTCGTCATCTCGACGCCGGTCTCCGTGCGGAAATCCGCACAGAGTCGCGCGATGGCCCACTCGCGGGCCGTGACGTACGTCCGGTCGCGCAGGAACTCGTTGGCGCGGTCGTAGGTGCCGCCGTCGATCTTCTTGAACCGGTCGTACTTCCTGACGTCCGGCGGCACCGACGACTCCGTCTCGGCCGCGGTCGCCGCGCCGCCGTCGGCCGGTGTTCCCGTCCTCGTCTCCGGAACCGGTTCGTCTCCGTCCCTGTCCTCGGCGAAATCGCCCGCCGGACCATCCGTCATAGAGGGTACTGTGACGTGCGTGGGGAAAAAGCGTATCGTCAGACACTGCTAACGGAGGTGTCACGTCGGCGCGAGCGGTGACGGCGTGACCGCCGCGCGCGCTCGGCCGGGGTGGGTGTCGCGAGACGCCGGGCGGGTTGACAACCGTTAATAGGGTCGACCGAAAAGTTCCGAGCAGAATGGCGAACGCCGCATATCTCGTGAGTACACTGGTAATGGCGCTGCTCGGGGTCGGCGTCGTCGTGCTGGTCTTGCGCGGGCGTGCGTGGCGCAGATACGTACCCCAGGCCGCGTACGGCCTCAGCGCGGGTACCGGTCGCCCGGCGTCCGGCCTCGCGAAGGTCGCGGGCTCGACGAACACCTGGACCGCCGGGTTCATCCTGCTGGCACTGGTCGCCCTCGGGGCTGTCGTGGTCGCATCCAGCGGAGCCATGGGGAGCTCGGTCGTCGTCGCCATCCTGGCGCTCGGCGTCGTCGCCTTCCTCGTCGCCGGGACGTACTTCGCGGTCCGCGAGCACGGACGGCCGCCCTCCCAGGCGACGGCCGCGGCCGCTATCGTGCTCGGACTGTTGTTCATCGCGGTCATCGCCGTCAACCTCGTCATCGGGCTGTAGATGTCTCACGCCTCGATCGCTCGCACGCCGCCGGCCGACTGGCCCACCGAACTGCAGGTTCTCGTCGCGGCCATCGGCTTCGAGACGGTCCTCCTCGTCGGCTACTTCCTCGTGACGGACGCCACCGTCACGACGCCGCGCTACGTCGTCTATCCGTTTCTCTGGATCAACGCCGTCCTCTGGGCGGGGATGCGAATCCCGTTTCCCAGCGCGTCCCGGCGCCACCACGCCGTCGCCCTCGGGGTCGCCCTCGCGTACTTTCTGTTGCTCGCCAACTGGGCGGGGCTGATCACCCTCACGGGCGGGGGCCACCACCCCGTCCCGGACTCGATCCTGGGCCTGTCCGTCGGGTCGGGGTCGCCCGGCTGGGCCCGCGTTCGCTTCATCACGCGGACGGTTGCGGTCTCGTTCGTCCCGTTCCGGGTCATCGGCTACCTCGGCCTCGCCTACCTCGTCTACGCAGCGGTACTCGACGTGACCGGTGCCGTCGCCTCGGGCGCTATCGGCCTGCTCTCCTGTCTCAGTTGCTCGTTTCCCATCCTCGCGTCGGTCGTGACCGGGCTCTGGGGCGGCAGCGTCACGCTCATGTCGACGGTCTTCGCTCACTCGACGGACTTCTCGACGCTCGCCTTCCTCGTCTCGGTCGGCCTGCTCTACTGGCGTCCCGGCTTTCCCTCGCTGGGGTTCCTGCAGGGTGACGACGCCGGCAGTCGACAGCAGGACGCGTCGGGCGACGAATCGGAGAGCGAGTGAACGACAGCACGGAACGGGTCGGAACGCCGCCCGGCTACAGGATGGAGTAGGCGGCGGCAGTCGTCAGCGCGAGCGCGACGAACACCCCGCCCAGCGCGAGGTAGGTCACCGCGCGCGGTTCCCAGCGCAGGTGCTGGAAGTAGCCGGCGACGAAGACCGCCTTGATAGTCGACAGGACGATGATGATCCCGAAGGCCGTCCAGTAGGCCTCTTCGAGGAGGCCGATCTGTTCGACGACGGCCTGCGTGGTCGAGAAGACCATCAGGACCACGAATATCGCGGTGTAGAGTTTCGTGCGTGCCATTGTTCTAGAGGATGTAAAACAGCGGGAACAGGAACAGCCACACGATGTCCACGAAGTGCCAGTACAGGCCGAAGTACTCCAGCGAGTCGGCGTCCTCGCCGAGGTAGGCACCCCGCATCGCCCGCGGGATCATGTAGATGAGCATGATCAGGCCGACGATGACGTGAGCGCCGTGCAGGCCGGTCGTCAGGTAGAACGTCGAGGAGGCGACGTTCGTCCCGAGGGCCCAGCCGTTCGGGAACGCCTCCGTGCTGATGTGGAACAGGTGGTCCCACTCGATGCCCTTGTTGATCAGGAACCCGACGCCGAGCAGCCACGTCGCGCTGAGGCTGGCGACGACGCCCCTGCTGGAGTTCTTCTCGGCGGCCACCAGCGCGAGGACGACGGCGAAACTGCTCGCCAGCAACAGGTAAGTGTTGACCAGTCCCGGCAGCGTGACGTGGGCCTCGGGGATGAACTCGTGGTGCCAGTGCTGCCACCCGTTGGCGACCCGCAAGAACAGGTACGAGCCGATGAACCCGCCGAAGAGGACGATGTCCGACCCGAGGAACGTCCACATGCCGAGTTTCATGTTGCTGACGCCCTCGAAGGGCCACTGCTCGGCGAACTCCGGTTCGGGCGCGTGGAACGACTCCCGGGCAAGCCCGACGAACCCGACTGCCGAGAGCACGCCGCCGGCGGCCGTCAGCGGGTAGTAGATGCCGCCTTGCTGGATCCCGGAGAGCCCGAGGAACGCCAGGAACCCGGCCAGACCGATGACGACCGGCCAGTAACTGGCGTGGTCGGCGTGTTCGGGCTCGGTCTCGACTGTCTGTGTCGCCAGTGCCTGTTCGGTCGTCGCGAGCGCGCCGCCGGTCGCCGTCCCGCCGGAGACCGTGCTCGCCTCCGCCGTCGGTGCACCGCCGTCGGCAGCGGTGCCGCCGTCGGTCGCGCGGAGTTCGCTCTCGTCGCGGAACTCGAGTCTCCCGCTGCGATAGTCGGGGATACCCGGGAAGTTCTCCAGGGGCGGCGGCGAGGGGATCGCCCACTCGGCCGTCGTCGAGTACTCCCAGGGGTTGTCACCGACTTCCTCGCCCGCGGTCATGCTCTTGACGAGGTTGTAGAACATGATGAGGAAGGACATCCCGAGCATGAACCCGCCGACGGTGGCGACCTTGTGCCAGAACGCCAGGCCGACGTCGTACTGGAAGACTCGCCGCGGGGTCTCCCAGGCGCTGAACATCGGGAAGTACAGCAGATTGAACCCGACGAAGTACGCCGCGAAGTGGACCTTCCCGAGGAACTCGTCGTACATCCGGCCGGTCATCTTGGGGAACCAGTAGTAGAGGCCGCCGACCAGCGCCGTCCCGCCGCCGAACATCACGTAGTGGAAGTGCGCGACCACCCAGTAGGTGCCCCGGAACTCGTAGTCCAGGATGACGGCGCCCAGGAAGACGCCGGTGATGCCGCCGAGGATGAACAGGACGAGCGCGCCGAGACAGAACAGGAACGGCGTCGTAAACCGGATGCGACCCTTGATCATCGTGTAGATCAGCGAGAAGACCATCAGGTCGAAGGGTAGCGAGATGCCGATGGTCGTCACCATGAACAGGGTCTTGATCTCGAGGTTGATCCCCGTCAGGAACATGTGGTGCATCCAGACGATGAACGACTGGAGCGCCACGAGCACCATCGCGAGGACGAACCACTTGCGCCCGACGATGCGGCGGCCGGTGAACGTCTGGAACACCTCGGCCATCACCCCGAGCGCCGGGAAGAAGACGATGTACACCTCAGGGTGGCCGAAGAACCAGAACAGATGGGTCCACAGCAGCGACCCGCCGTCGACGTCGAAGTAGTTGACGCCGACGAGGTGCTGGGCACCGAGGATCATCAGCGCCGCCAGCAACGCCGCGAAGGCAAACAGCATCATCCACACCGTCAGCAGGATCGACATCGAGAACATCGGGAGGTCGCGCATCCTGAGACCGGGCGCGCGCATGCGGTAGATGGTCGTGATGAAGTTGACCGACCCCATCGTGACGGCGGCGACGAACATAATGAGTGCCAACACGACGGTCGTCCCGCCGACGTTGGGCATGTACGTCGGGATGTTCAGCGGGGCGTACATCGTCCACCCGCCGCTGAACGTGCCGCCCTGGAAAAACGACGCGATGAACAGCAACACCGAGAAGAGATAGGCCCAGTAACTCATCGCGTTCAACCGCGGGAACGCGAGGTCGTCGGCCCCGATCTGCAGGGGGACGAGGTAGTTCGCGAACCCGAAGGCGAAGGGCGAGATGAACCAGAAGACCATCAGCAGTCCGTGGGCGGAGACCGCCTGGTTGTAGGCGCCCGCGCTGCTCAGGAAGTCGAGCCCCGGCGAGAAGAGTTCGACGCGCATCAACAGCGCGAGCACCCCGCCGAGCAGCATGACGAAGACCGACGTGACGAGATAGAGGATACCGATGTCCTTGTGGTTCGTCGTGACGAACCAGCGCTTTACCGAACTCATCGGGGGGAAGTCGTGTCCGTGGTCGTGACTCATGAGTTTAGTTTGCCTCCGTGCTGTTGGTCGCGTCCGCCTGCGTCCCGTTCGTGCTCTCGTACCAGTCCTGGAACTCCTCGTTTTCCATCACGACGATCTCGGCGTCCATGTAGGAGTGGCCCTGGCCACACAGTTCGTAACAGGCGGCCTGGTAGGTGCCGGTCTCATCGGCGACGAACCAGGCGTCGGTGGTCTGTCCCGGGATCGCGTCGGATTTGACGCGCAACTCGGGGACGCCGAAGTTGTGGTGGACGTCCTGGGAAGTCACCGATAAGTTCACCACGCTGTCGACCGGGGCGTAGAGTTTCCCGTCACTCTGGGAGTTCTCGACGTGACCGTTGGGGTAGTGGAACTCCCAGCCGAACTGGTAGCCCTCGACCCGGATGTCGAGGGAGTCGTACTCACCGTCGACCTGCGCGCTCGGGCCCTCCTCGACCATGACGAGCGCGCCGTAGGTCCAGGCCACCAGCGACAGCACGATGACCGCGCTCAGCCCGAACGAGAGGAACAGTTTCTTGCCCTTGCCACCCCCCTCGGGGAGCTCGCCCAGCTGCGGTCGCTTGGACTCGGGTATCGGGTCCGAGTCCTCCGTGTATCTGTACTTGTACGCGTTGTAGAGCGTGTACGTGATAACGACCGTCCCGACGAGCGTCCCCAGTCCCAGGAACACCAGGAAGATCCGCTGGAAGACCTCCGCTGGCGCCCGTATTCCGCCGACGCCCGCCAGCAGTATGTCGGCCGCCACTCCGCCAGGTGGCACTACCATCTTATCGGAGCATGGAACCACCCCGTCTTATCGCTTGTGGATGTGCCGTCCCGCCCTTTTGAAGAGCCGAACAGTTTCGGACCGGCTCCGAGTTACAGCCCCCACAGTATCGGGGGGGAAGACCCTGCCCCGCGCGGCGTCGGGCGACGGTCCACACGCGAAACGAACGCGATGGAGGCCGCGACGCGCCGCGTTCCGGACCGTGACGCCCGGCGGTCGCGTTCGTGAGGGGCGAACCGCTTTTGGGCCGTCCCTGCCAGGACGGAGTATGGACCTTCCGGCAGCGACCTGGACGGACGTCGCGGCCGTCCAGACGGACCTCGCCGTCCTGCCCGTCGGGAGTACCGAACAGCACGGCCCCCACGCCCCGCTGGGGACGGACGCGCTCGCGGCCGAAGCCGTCGCGGAAGCCGGCGTCGACGCCCACGACGGCGGAGTCGTGGTCGGGCCGACGATACCCGTGGGCATCGCCGAGGAACACCGCCACTTCGCGGGCACCCTCTGGGTGAGTCCCGACACCTTCCGCGACTACGTCCGCGAGACCGTCGCCTCGCTGGCCTCGCACGGCTTCGAGCGGGTCGTCGTCGTCAACGGCCACGGCGGCAACGTCGACGCTCTCCGCGAACTGTGTGCCCGGTTCACCCGCGACGAGACGGGCTACGCGGTCCCGTTCACCTGGTTCGACGCCGTCTCGCTCGACCCCGAGGGGGAACCGTCACCGCCTGTCGACCTCGCCGACGTCGCGATGGGCCACGCCGGTCCGGTCGAGACGTCGCTCGTCGCCGCAGTGGCGCCCGACCTCGTCCGCGAGGACCGCTTCGAGGCCGCCGCCGCAGAGAGCGCCGACGGCTGGGGCGAGTGGGAAGCGGGCGTGAACCTCGCCTACGACTCGGCGGAGTTCTCGGAGAACGGCGCCGTCGGCGACCCGCGACTCGGCAACGCGGCGTTCGGGGAGTGGCTCCGGGACCGCGCGGCAGAACGGCTCGCCGCCCTCCTCGACCGGGTCGCGACGCGTGACCTGACGCCGCCGGAGCGACGGGACCGGTAAAAAACGACCGACCGCACCGGACGGAACTCGCTCGACGCGGACAGCGCTGTGGCTACGAGACGGGCGCTTACGCCTCGGCCTCGTCGGCGTCCGCGTCGGCGTCGACCTCGGCGTCGTCCTCGGAGTCCTCCAGCGCGCCGCGCAGTTGCGGGACCGTGCTCGCGAGGTCGCCCACCTGGTCGTGGGCGTCGCCGACGTCCGCGAGGACCTCCTCGATGGCCTCGATCTCCCCGGCGAGGTCGTCGGCGTCCTCGAAAGCGTCCGCGCGCTCGCCCATCGTGTACCACTTCTTGGCGTCGCGGAGGTGGTCGGCCGCCTCGCCGGCGTCCAGCGCCGACTTGAGTGCGTTGAGCACGCCCAGCGTGTTGTCGGCCTCGACCGCCCAGACGTCGTCGGCCGCGGGCAGTTCCGCGCGAGCCTTCTCGAGACTGGCCTCGACGTCCGCGCGCATCTCGCTCGCCGCGTCCTCGAAGAGTTCGTCGTCGTCGAGTGTCGCCTGACTCATACCCAACTGTTCGGCCCCCGTCGGTTTAAACGCCCGCCAGGAAGTGAAAGTGAAATCAAGTTCGATAGCCGCCGAAAACTGTGATTTGCAGCGACCGGCCGACCACTATCGCCACGCTCGTCGGACGGACGCCCGGCAGTCGGTCACGGGGCGAGTCCGGCGGCGAGCGGGGGCGGGGCGGGGTCGGAGTCGTGATCGCGGACCGCCGGTCAGCGCTCGACGTTCCAGCCGTCGTCGCCCTCGCCCGACTCCCCGCCAGGAGGGTCGCCGTTGCCACCGTCACCGCCGGATTCACCGCTGGCGGGCGTTCCGGCAGAACCGCCCGTGGACGGGGAGCCGCCGTCCCCACCACCGCCGTCGCCCTCGTCGTCCCCGTCGACGTCGCCACCGTCGGTCCGAATCGCGGCGCGGGTCGTCGGGACGACGTCGAGGTCGGCGTCGACGTCGCCGAGCACGAACAGGGAGTAGTAGCGCCGGAACGTCTGGACCGGGACGGCGATCAGCAACCCGCCGACGAAAAACAGGACGCCGACCGCCAGCCAGACGACCAGGACTATCGTCGCACCGACCGGGTTGGTGCCCAGAGCGACCACTATCGGGACGGTGAGGAGCAACGCGGGTATCCCGAGGACGACCAGCATCGCGAGGGTGAGCGCTCCGGTGAGCAGGCCGATGGCGATGCCCAGCACCCAGTCGACGACCAGGTAGACGAGCAGTTCCTTCCACCCGGTCCTGCAGACGCCGAGGAACCGCCGCCAGGCCGAGAGCACGCCCCTGTCCTCGGCGAGCATCGTCGGGACGACGAACGTCGTCGTGAGCCCCTGGACGAGACCGAGTGCGAAGAAGACGACCAGCGCCAGCGGCACTCCGAAGAACAAAAGCAGGAGGACGAGGGTGCCCCTCGGATCCGTACTCGACAGCCCGCCGGCGAGGAACACGACGAGCAGCACTCCGGCGCCCAGGCCACCGAGAACCAGCAGGGCGAGACCGGTTCGGAAGGCGAACAGGCGGGCACCCGGCCGGAGGTTCCCGAGGAAGAACTCCTTGAGCCGGACGTCCTCGGCGCCCAGCGACTCGACGAAGACGAACTCCATCGTCGCGCCCGCGAGGTTCCAGACCAGCCACAGCGCCACCAGAAAGAGCACGAACAGGACCAGAAAGACGACCAGAAGGGGCGTGAGTTCGGGCGTCAGCCCGCCGGGGTCTGGGGCCGACCCCGGACCGGTCGGGCCGTCTCCCGGCGACTGCGTGCCGTCGCCGGGCAGACCCGCGAAATTCAGAAAGCTCGTGGGGCTGAGTCCGCCCCCGGCGACGAACAACATGACCGCGGCAAGCCGAAACCAGGTCCCGCGGGTGACGGGCAGGAGGAGACGTTTCGCCGCGTGGAAGGCGTCTTCGACCGAGTCCAGGGCGGACATCGACATGTCTTATCCTGCTGGGCCCTCCCACTTAATCGCTCCCGGTCGGTATCACGGACTCAGTCGGACGCGACCGCCGCGAGTGACGACGCTCGTCGTGTCGGAGGGGCGACGCGTGTCGAACCAAATCTTACTTACTGAGCCGTTGCGGACGTACACCCGAATGGACGAAACGGTCCTGCTCACCGGTGCCGGGGGTTACGTCGGCGAAGCCGTGTTGCAGGGACTGAGCGACGAGTACGACTGGAAACTGCTCTTTCATAGTCCGCCCGACGAGGAGCCCGACCACGAGTACCTCGTCGGCGACGTCGTCAACGACGAGGACGTCGCCGAGGCGGTCTCGGGCGTCGGGGCCGTCATCCACCTCGCGGGCGACCCGCGGCCGGAGGCGCCCTGGAAGTCGGTGCTCTCGACCAACGTCGACGGCACCCAGAAGATGTACGAGGCCGCCGTCGAGGCGAGCGTCGAGAAGTTCGTCTACGCCTCCTCGAACCACGCCGTCGGCGCCTACGAGACCGACGAACGAACCCCCGAGATGTACCGTCCCGACGGCGAGTTCCGCCTCGACGGGACGGAGTTCCCTCGCCCGGGGAACTTCTACGGCATTTCGAAGGCCAGTTGCGAGGTCATGGGACGGTACTACCACGACACCTACGGCATCTCCGTCTGTAACATCCGTATCGGCAACCTCACCAGGGGCCACCCCCCCATCGACTACGAGCGCGGCCAGGCCATGTGGCTCTCCTACCCCGATTGTGCGCGCATCCACCGCTGTGCGCTGGAAGCCGACTACGACTTCGAGATCGTCTACGGCATCTCCGACAACGACCGGAAGTACTACTCCCTGGAGCGCGCCCGCGAGGTACTGGGCTACAACCCCCAGGACAACTCCGCCCACTGGGACGGCCACGAACACGTCGAAGGGACGCGCTAAGGTCGTTAGAGAAAATCGGGATTAGCGCCGACGAGTTGGAGACGACCAGTGACTCGACCGGGTGGTTCGTTACCCTAGTGTCACTGGGGTTGCTACTCGACAACCGTCACGTCGAACTTCCCGCGCATGCGGTAACGCCGGCCGCCCCAGACGAACGTCCGGCGGGCGAGCGCATACACGGTGAGGGGGACCAACACGAACACCGCCGGGTAGGCTAGCAGGGCCGTCCACCGGCGGATGCCCAGAATCTCGTTGACAGCGAGGTGCCCGACTGTTAGGACTGCCGCCGCATAGAGCGGGGCTAAAACCGCCCCTGCGAACACGAGCAGCAATACCAGGCAGATTCCAGCGAGGGCACTGGTCAATTGCCACCGAAAAATCTGGGTCCACCGGACCTGGCGCTCGACCGTCTCACGGATGGTTCCCCCGATGGGGACGAGATGCGTCCGGCGGACCGTCGTCACCTGGAGGTACTCCATGAGGAGTCCGTCGTCGCTTATACTGTCGGACACAAGTACGTGAACACGCTCGCCGGGAACACACTATCGAAACGCCCGTTCCCGGTCGAACGAGCCACCGACGGTGGCCTCACTTGTGTCCAACAGTATTACCGTCCGCCGAAGTTCACTGAGAAACGCCGCCTCATCGATGGCACCCCGCTCGAACATGACCGCCCCGCCCCGGATCTGATTGCCGAGGTAGATGCCGAGCGACGTAGCAGATGCGTACAGCGGTTCGAGCAGCATTGACAGCGGATCCCGCCCGACGAAGTACGGCACTTCCGAGACGGGGCCGTGGGTCTCATAGTCCGAGTTGAAGGTCGCCAGCCAGTTCGGGGGGTGGTGGAAGTCGTCGTCCGTCCAGACGAGGCGGTCGTGGCGCGCGGCCTCCATCCCGGCGGCGATGGCGTTGGCCTTCCCGGAACAGCCCTCCGGTTCACCGGCGGCGACAAACCGGACGCCGCCGGGGAACTCTTCCTGCTCGGCGACGGGGTCGTCCTCACTGTCGTGGATCACCACTGGTTGCGCTCATCGTGTCACACCCGGCGTCGAACGCCTCGTGTAGCCCCTCAC
>JAZKRZ010000117.1:0-10296 GCA_036626395.1 Haloarculaceae archaeon | reverse complement strand
ATCTGGGGGTGTTTCATCGGGAGTTCGACCATCTCCCGGACGCGCTGGATCTCGTTTTGCAGGCCGCCGATGTCCTCGTAGGTGATCCCGCCGCCCGTCTTCTCGAACCCGGAGATTGGCTCCTCGCGCAACTCGACTTCCGTGTCTTCGGTGATCAGCACGACCCCCTCGGGCTCTGTCTCGACGGCGATCAGCGGGATCGCCTGACCGGGCGAGCGCATGAAGGGGTGGTTCGTCGAGGACATGACGGGGACGATGTCGCGTTCGACGACCGGGCGTTTGAGGATCTGTCGTTTGACCATGCCGGCGGCGTCTGAGCCGAACTGGACGCTGGCCTCCTCGGGCGGCGCGAGGACGAGCTTGTCGGCTTTCTCGGCTTCGGCCTTCCGGATCTCGACGCGTTCGCCGATCCCCACGTCGGCGTTCTGTCGCGTGAAGCCGTCGATGCGCACGGTGTCGGTGTTCCAGTCCTGGCGGTCCGCGCGCCACACCTTCGCGGCGGTCGTGTCGGCGCCCTCGATCTCGATGATGTCGCCGGGCGAGAGTTTCAGATGGAGCAGCGTGTCCGGATCCAGTCGGGCGATACCCCGACCCGAGTCGTTCGGGTACGCCTTCGCCACCTCTAGTTGGACTTCGTTCATAGTCGGGACGGTTGTCACTCTCTCGGGTAGCCCCGCGGATATGCTTTTCCCTCCCGGCGGTTTCGCGCCGCCGTTCGCGGCCGTGTTGCGCCGCCGAACACCTCCATCAGGTACTTAGGTTCAGAGGCCTGAGCTCATGTATGGACCCCGTACTGCTGGCCGGCGGCGCTTTCGCCGTCGCAGTCATCGTCCTCGCCGACAGGGCCGACGCCATCGTCGACAGGTTCAGTTCGTCCGACGACCCGCTCACGGACTTCGACGCCGACCTCGAGGAGAGCGAGGAGGCGACCGACCCGTTCAACGACGCCTGAGCGGCCTGCCCCCTGTTTTACCCCGGTCCGGCCCCGAGCGACAGTCTCCGTCGAGCGCTTCACTCACCGCCGCCGGGTCGGTCATCGAGCGGTCCTCCCGGTGTAGACCCTCGGAGTGACCACGGCTGGTGGCGAGGGCGGTCGCGGCACGGACGGCGGACCGGCCCGCCCCCGTCGGGAAGCCCAGTTTGTGCGTCCGGACGAGGGCGTGGACCGCGGGACTGCGACGCCGCTGACGCGTCGCCGACGGGACTAGAACGGCCGTTCACACGTCGGGACCGGGACCCGGACTGCCCGCCAGTCCGGCGACCACGTCGACACCGACCGACGCCAGGAGTCGCCGCCTGTTCGTCTCGTGCCCAGCGGCGTGACCGACAGGAGGGCGTCGTACCCGGCACAGCAATAGCCGCGTTTTTACGCGGGCCAGTACAAACGAGAGTAGATGGCAGGTGACGTACTCGTGGTGGACGACGACGAGACGATCCGGCGGCTCGTGCGCCATCGCCTGGATGCCGCGGGCTACGACGTGCAGACCCGCACAGACGGGCGTGAGGCCGCAGACGTACTCGACGGCGGGTACGACCCCGACCTCGCCCTGCTGGACGTGATGATGCCGCGGCTCGACGGCGTCAAACTCGCGCGGATGATACGGAACGGCGAACTGGCGGTCAGGTCCGACCTGCCGGTCGTGATGCTGACCTCCCGCGGACGCGAGGAACACGTCCTCGAAGGGTTCGAGGCCGGCGTCGACGACTACGTGACGAAACCGTTCAGGAGCGGCGAATTACTGGCCCGGATCCGGAGACACGTCGATGGGTGACCGGTGGGGGGAGCGCTGATGGCGGCCGCGACCGCGTTCGGGTACACGGTCCCCATCGAGGTCGTTCTCGTCGCTGTCGCCCTCGTGGTCGGACTCGCGCTCGCGGTGGCGCTGTATCTCACGACCGGGTTGTCCGTGTACCGGTCGGTCGGGGACACGCGACGTGAGCGGGTCCGTCCGGCCCTTCGGGACGAGCTACTCGACCGCCTGTTCGCCGACGAGCAGGGCTGGGACGAGTGGGTCGGGGAGCTATCGCGCGTCGAGCGGTCGGTTGTCGAGTCGTTACTGGACGAACACCTCCGGGAACTCGACGGTCGGGACGCGGACCGGCTTCGCGGGCTGGGACGGGCGCTCGGTATCCCCGAACGCGCGGGCCACCGTCTCGAGGGCGGAGACGAGTACGCACGGCTGGAGGCGCTCACGTGGTTGACGCTGCTTCGGTACCCGGACCCCTTCCTCGAATCGTCGTTCGAGCCCCGGACCCCGAACGAACGGGCGGCGGCGGTGACGCTCCTGCGGGCGACCGACAGCCTCCCGGACGCGGCGACGGGCGTCTCGATGCTGCTCGACGGGGCGGACGAGCAGTTCACCGTGTTCGGACAGGACACGCTGTATCGAGTCGCTCGACACGACCCCGAACCACTGTTGCGGACTGCGAGCAGCGAATACGAGGAGTGGCCCGAACCCCTCCTGGCGCAGGTACTCGCCGTCTGTTCCCACCTCGAAACGAGCGTTCGCGACGGCGACCTGACGTGGTTGACGGCCGCACTGGAGACGGAAAACGCGGCGATCAGAGCGGCGGCGGCGGACGCGCTCGGCAGTTTCGGCTGGCGGGAACCGCTCCGCGACCGGGTGTTCGTCCAGCGGGCAACCGATGACCCCTCCCCGCGAGTCCGGGCGGCGGTGTACGAGATGCTTGCGTCGTGGGGCGACGACCAGGCGCTGTGGGTGCTGGCGGTCGCGCTCGTCGACGAGACCGACCCGCGCGCGCTCACGCTCGGGACCAGAGCGCTCGTCGGACGACGCGACCGTATCGACGCGGACGCCGCGAGCGTGCTGGGCGACGCCTGGACGTGGAGCGTCGAACACGCCGAGTACGACCGTATCGCACGCGGCACGGACCCCGACCGGGTGAGGCGGTAATATGCACACGTTCGTGCACGTTCTCTCGACCGTGCTCGTCCTCTTCGGGCTGTTCGTCGCCGGTTACTACCTGTTCGTCAACGGCGGATACCTGCTGTTGCACGTCTTCGCGCTGTTCGAACTCCGCGAGGACGTGCGCGAGTCCCGGTGGAACCCGCCGTTCCGGAAGTTCGCCAGTCCGTTCTATCCGGGGATCGGCCTCGTCGTCCCCGCCTACAACGAGGAGGCGACCATCGTCGAGAGCGTCCGGTCGATGCTGTCGCTGAACTACCCCGAACTGGAAGTCGTCGTCGTCAACGACGGCTCGACGGACGCGACCCTCGAGCGGCTGACCGAGCGTTTCGACCTCGAGGCCGTCGACGCGGAGGTCCCGTTCGAGGTCCCGGCCGAAGAGATCCACGCCGTCTACCGCTCGACCACGTACGAGGAACTGCTGGTCGTCGACAAGGACAACGGCGGCAAGAGCGACGCCCTGAACGCCGGGATCTGGCTGACCGAGATGCCGCTGTTCTGTGCGGTCGACTCCGACACCGTCATCGACAGGGACGCGCTGCTGTCGCTCATCAGGCCCTTCCTCGAGGAACCGACGACGGCCGTCGCGTCCGGTGGCGTCATCCGCGTCGCCAACGAGTGTACGATCGAAGACGGCATCGTCGAGGAGGTCACGCTCCCGAAGACGGGACTGCCCGGACTCCAGGTGATGGAGTACCTCCGGGCGTTCTACTCGGGTCGACTCGGCCTCAACCGGATCAACGGCCTCATCCTCATCTCCGGCGCGTTCGGGCTCTTTCGCACGGAGGCCGTGCAAGCGGTCGGCGGATACAGACACGACACCGTCACCGAGGATTTCGACATCGTGGTCCGGTTACACCGCCACTTCAAGGAGACCGACCGGACGTACACCGTCGACTTCGTCCCCGAGCCCGTGGCCTGGACCGAGGTCCCGTCGAACCGGCAGGTCCTGGGCCGACAGCGACGCCGGTGGTACCGGGGAATGGTCGAGACGGTCGTCACCCACCGTCGAATGCTGTTCAATCCGCGATACGGGCGGATCGGTGCGTTCGTCATGCCGTTTTACGTCGCGGCCGAGACCGTCGGCCCGCTGGTCGAGGGACTCGGATACGTCCTGTTGCCCCTCGCGTGGTATTTCGGCCTGTTGGACGTCGAGTTCTTCCTCGTGTTCTTCCTGCTGACGACCGGGTTCGGGGTCTTTCTCTCCTGGTTCGGCGTGTTCAGCGAGGTCTGGAGTTTCAACCGCTACGACAGCCCCTGGCAGGTGCTCCGACTGCTGTGGTACGGCGTCCTGGAGAACTTCGGCTACCGACAGTGGAAGACGCTCGTCGCCTGGCGAGGACTGGTGGAGTATCTCAGGGGCGTCGACACCTGGGGCGCGATGGACCGGACCGGGTTTTCGACCGGGGAGGATTAGTAATACTGTCGGACACAAGTACGTGAACACGCTTGTCGGGAACACGCCAGCGAAACGCCCGTTCCCGGTCGAACGAGCCACCGACGGTGGCCTCACGTGTGTCCGACAGTATAACTCGGTCGGCAAACGCGACTGTGAGCGACGAGGGAGTTCGAAACTACTTCAGGGACCTCTACGAACTGGGAACGGACAGTTCGGCGTCCCTCGACGAGAAGATCGAGGAGGCGATCACCGTCGGGCGCGACCGGTTGGGGGTCGAACGTGACGGTGACCGTCGAGGGCACCGGAGACGGCTTCGCGGTCGAAGACACCGGTTCCGGACGCCCTCCCGACCTCGCAGACTCGCTGTTCGACGGCGACTACGGGGGCGACAGGCGAGGGCTCGGTCTCCTCATCGTCGAACGGGTCGTCTCCGGCCACGACTGGCGTGGGTCCGTCGAGACCAGCGATTCCGGGACGCGGTTCGTCTTCTCCGGGACGGGCCGGGCCCCGAACCCGATAGCGCGGGCCGACGTGACGGCGACCTCTCGGTGAGGCCGTCTCCGGGACGGACGACGACCGCACGGTTTTTGCCTTCGACCGCCGCGAGTACGGGTATGCGAACGCTGGCGTTCGACGGCCGCGTGGGAGCGAGCGGCGACATGCTACTGGGTGCGCTCGTCGCCGCCGGTGGTGACCCCGACGTGCTCGACGTCGTCGAGGCCGAACTCCCCGTCACGTACGCCGTCGAGTCGGTCACGAAACGCGGCATCGCCGCCACCGCCGTGGACGTACTGGTCGACCCCGACGAAAACGACGAGAGCGACGACAGCGGTCACAGTCACGACGACCAAGACCGCGGTCACGACCAGGGCGACGAGGCCGACCACGAGCACGAGCACAGCCACGACCACACCCACGCAGAGGGTCACGGACCCGAGCGGACGTACGCAGAAGTGGTCGACCTCGTCGAGTCGATGGACCTGCCCGTAGACGTCCGCGAGGACGCCCTCGGGGTCTTCGAGGTTCTCGGCGAGGCCGAGGCGAACGTCCACGGCACTGGACTCGACGACACCCACTTCCACGAGGTCGGCGCCGACGACGCCATCGCGGACGTGGTCGGTACGGCGCTCCTGCTGGACGACCTCGACCCCGAGCGCGTCGTGACGACGCCCCTCGCGACGGGCGGCGGCGAGGTGTCGATGAGCCACGGCACGTATCCCGTCCCCGCGCCGGCGGTCGTCGAGATCGCCGAGCGCGCCGACTGGTCGTTACGTGGCGGCCCGGTCGACCGCGAACTCCTGACGCCGACGGGCGCCGCGCTTCTCGCACACTACGCCGAGGACGTCGAGCGACTGCCCGACCTCCGGGTCGAGGACTCGGGCTACGGGGCCGGCGGGTGGGACCTCGACCCCTATCCCAACGTCCTCCGCGCTGTCGTCGGCGACTCGCGGGGCGGCCTCTCCCGGGACTCGATCAGCGTGCTCGAAACCAACCTCGACGACGCGAGCCCCGAGGTGCTGGGCGGGCTCCAGGAGACGTTGCTCGACGCGGGGGCCCGGGACGTGACCGTCGTCCCGACGACGATGAAGAAGTCGCGGCCGGGCCACCTCGTGAGGGTCGTCGTCAAACCGGAGGACGCCGAGCGTCTCGCTCGAAGACTCGCCGAGGAGACGGGCACGCTGGGCGTGCGCGAACACGGGGCCGGTCACCGCTGGATCGCCGACCGGGAGGTCGTCAGGGCGACGGTGCTGGAGGCGGGCGAGCGCCGCGAGGTGGCGGTCAAACTCGGGACTGACGACGCGGGCGAGGTGTTCGACGTCAGCGCCGAATTCGACGACGCGGCGGCGGTCGCGACCGACCTGGGCCTGCCGGTCCGCGACGTCCAGCGCCGCGCCGAGGCCGCCGTCCGCGACGGGTTCGCCGACCGCCTCTGTCACGTCGTCGAGCGCGACCGCTGGGCGGAGTTCGCTGACGCCGGGGAATACACGCATCCCAGCCTGGACGAACAGGGCTTTATCCATCTCTCGACACCCTCCCAGGTGGTCTCGGTCGCCCAGTCGAACTTCCTCGACGCCGAGGACCCCGTTCTGCTCGTGCTCGACCGCGAGCGACTGGAAAACGTGAGATACGAGGAACAGCCCAGTGGAGGGTACGCGCACGTCTACGGGCCGATACCGACCGCGGCAGTCGTGGCCGCCCTCTCGCTTCCCTTCGAGGACGGGCACTACCGGCTTCCCGACGAACTGTCGGAGTGAACGGGGACCGTCGACGCCGACCGTGGCGGACCTGCGAGCGGCGAGGCAACGAGTTTCACCGGTCGTCGCGGTGCTCGTCGAGCGCTTCCTCGACGGTCAACTCGCCCGAGGCGACGCGCCGGGCGAGGCGCTCGTCGATGGCGCGGTTGGTCTCGCTCGCCTCGCGCGAGCGGTCCTTGATGCGCTGGAGTTCGCCCGGCGTCGGCTCGATAGACCGCGAGTCGACGCGCTCGCCCGCCAGGCGGGCGATGTTGACCGCCGCGAGGACGTCGCCCATCCCCCGCGCGCCGGTGCCCAGGTAGGGTGTCGTGCCGGTCTCGTCGACGAGCTCGACGGGGACCTCGTCGAGGTCGTCGATGATCTTCGCGCCCTGGATGCGTGCGCCGTCACCGACCCTGACGAGGGGGTCGACGGCGTCCTCGACCTCCTCGCGGACGACCTCCGCAGCGTCTGCCAGCGGAACGGAAAAGGCGGCGACGACCGTCTCCCCCGAGAGAACCGCGATGCCGGGGCGGTCCCCGGGGTCGACGCCGACGACGGTGCGACCGCTCCCGCCTCTGAGGATCGCGAGGACCTCGTCGACCGCGCGACGGGGGTTCTCCGGGTCGGCGCGGACGAGCGGGATGTCCCCGGGAACTGCCGGGTCAGCCGCCTCGTCCTCGGCGGCGATGACCACCGTCGTGCGTTCGGGGAGGTCCCCATCGGGCTCGATGGTAGTGAACGTCACGCCGCGGTCGCGCAACTCGTTGACCACGCCGTGATACACCTCGAAGTCCGCCGTCGCGACGACGATCACACTCGGGCTTGGCGACCGGACACCGTAAGTCTTCGAGCCGGGGCGTCGTAACCGCGGCGAGACGTCGTCGGCGTTACCGCGTCCACCGCTGGACCTCGCCGCGGAGGAAGAACACCCACAGGAACGCGAAGATGACGAGCATCGGCAGCGAGGCAAAGACCGAGATGACGCCCGGGCCGCCGACGCCGTAGGTGATCCCCACGGGGAGGGTCCGCTTTGCCGGCGTGTCGATGAGCATCACGGCGAAGAGGAACTCGTTGTACGCGAGCATCCACGCGAGGACGAACGCCGCCGCGAGGCCGGGCTTCGCGTTCGGGAGGAATATCCTGACGAACGCGCCGAGTCGGGACGCGCCGTCGACGCGCGCCGCGTCTTCGAGCCACCCGGGGATCTCCGAGAAGTAGGGGATGAGCAGCCACGTCGTAAAGGGGAGCGTAAAGGCGAGATACGCGAGCACGAGTCCCGCGCGGGTGTCGAACAGCGGCGTGTCCAGAAAGAGGAGATACAGGGGGATGGCGACGATGGTCTGGGGGATCGCGGGGAACAGAAGCAGCGACCGCGAGGCGAGGACCCGGCCGGGGAACTCGAAGCGGTCGACCGCGTACGCGCCGCTCGCGGCGAAGACCGTGCTCAGGACCCCGGTCGCCGTCGCCACGAGCACGCTGTTCCAGAGGTACCCCCGGAGCGGCGTGAACACCCAGGCACCGACGAACGCGCCGAACTCGACGCCACGGAGCCACCACAGTATTCCGCGGTCGACGAGCGTCGCGATGCGGGCCCCGTTCAGGGTCATCATCACCGGCCAGACGAGCGGGACGAGCACCAGCGCGACCAGCGTCCAGACCAGACAGTGGAAGGCGACAGGACGGAGATATCGCCGGATAGTGCCCGTTCGATGCCCGGATTCGGCCGTGAGACGCACGTTCCGGACAAGCGGTTTCGCCACAAAGAGCCCACCGGTCTCCGGAACGGGTTGCTGGGACTCGCGAACGACCTGTGTCCGGGCGACTCCGGCGGCGGACGGCGCCCCGAGTGCGAGCGTTTTTGCCGGGTGACGACGAACCGACTGGCGTGACCGACCCCATTCCGACGGGCTGTACGGCCGTCGACGACCTGCTGGGCGACGGCTTCGAGCGCGGCGTCGCCACGCAGGTCTACGGCCCGCCGGCCGCCGGCAAGACCAACATCGTCCTCTCGGCCGCGGTCGAGGTCGCTGCCGACGGCGGGTCGGCGCTGTTCATCGACACGGAGGGACTGTCGGTCGAGCGCATGGAGCAACTCGCCGCCGCCCGCGTCGACCGCCCCGACGCCGCCGCGGCGTCGGTCGACGACCTCGCCTCGCGACTGATACTCTCGTCGGCCCACACCTTCGAGGAACAGGAGGAGGCCGTCCGCGACGCCGAGGGACTCGCCGACGCCGTCGAACTGATAGTCCTCGACAGCGCGACGGGGTTCTATCGGCTCGAACGGACCGAGGGCGACGGGGGGGAGACGCTCAGAGCGGTGGGTCGCCAGCTCGCCCACCTCATCTCGTTGGCCCGGCAACACGACCTCGCGGTCGCGTTCACGAACCAGGTGTTCTCGGACCCCGAGGGCGAGCGCGCGCGGGCACTGGGCGGTCACACGCTCGACCACTGGTCGGGCGCCATCTTCCGCGTCGAGCGGTTCCGCGGCGGCAACCGGCGCGCGACGCTGGAGAAACACCGCTCGCGCCCCGCCGGCGATTCCGCCCGGTTTCGCATCACCGGCGACGGCCTCGCGACGACCGACGAACGCTGATTCTCGGAGACCGTATCGGGGACGTCCGACTCGTCAGTAGATGAGTCTGTCGTCGTTTTCGACCATGTAGAGGGTGCGGGCGGCGATGTTGACGGCGTGGTCGCCCACGCGTTCGAGGTCGCGAATAGTGAGTAGCAGTCGCGAGACGTCGGCCATCAGTCGCTCGATCTCCGCTTCGTCGGTGGCCGCGTCGACCTCGCGTTCGATGAGGTCGCGCACGACGGTCTCGGAGGCCGCCTCGCAGCGCTCGTCGATGTCGTCGTCGCGTTCGGCGATCGCCACGCAGGCCTCGGAGTCCTCCCGCTCGTAGGCTTGCATGGCCTCCTCGACCATCACAGTGACCTGTTCGCCGACCGACTGGATATCGACGTCCGGGAAGACGTCCTGGCGGGCCTCCAGGGTGTAGTCGCCGAGGTTGGTCGCCAGGTCCGCGATGCGTTCGAGGTCGGTGATGATCTTGAACGACGCGGCGATGAACCGCAGGTCGCCCGCGACCGGTTGCTGGAGGGCCAGCAGGTCGATACAGTCGCCCTCCAGGTCGAGATACAGCTGGTTTATTTCGTCGTCGCCCTCGATGACCTCCCAGGCGAGCTCTTCGTCCTTGTGGGCCAGCGCCTCCAGGCCCATTCGCAACCGCTCGAGGACCACCTCGCTCATGTAGAGGACGTCCTCGCGGAGGCCGTCGAGTTGTTCCTGATATCCTTCGCGTGGCATATGGGTGGCGTCCGAGGGTGACGCGTATGTAGCTTTCCCTCGTCCGGAGGGGTGCGCGACGGAGTCGGCGTCGACGCGACCGGTCAACTGGACTGTCGGCCCCCGGCGAGCGCGTCCAGGTCCTCGTGGTCGGCCGCGAGTTCGACGAGGTCCTCGTCCGGGTCCTCGACGCCCACGTCCGCGAACGCGTCACGGACCGCGGCCCGCAACTCGTCCATCGGCGTCAGTTCGACGAGTACGCCGTCGTTGTCGAAGACGACCGCGTCGTAGTCGGCCACTGTCGAAGCGAGGGCGAGCGTCGACCTAACGGTGTCGGTCGCGGGGACGGAGCCTCGCGGTCCCGGGCTCGTCGTCACCCGAACTTGCCGGTGATGTAGTCCTCGACGCGCTGGCTCTCGGGGTTCTCGAAGATCTCGTCTGTGTCGT
>JAZKRZ010000116.1:0-10299 GCA_036626395.1 Haloarculaceae archaeon | reverse complement strand
ACGACCTGTTTTTCGACGCCTGGAGCTCCTGGTCGCGTACCTACGCGCTCGACATGATAGACCGGCTCGCACCGTACGACCCCGACTGGGTCGAGGAACCCGTCCAGCAGGACCGGAAAGCGGCGTACGTCGAACTGCGGGAGGCGGCCCCGTTCCCCATCGCCGGTGGCGAACACGAGTACACCCGCTTTGGCGCTCACGACCTCCTCTCGCGGGGGGCGGTCGACGTCCTCCAGCTGGACACGATGTGGGCGGGCGGGTTCACCGAGATGCGCCACGCCGCCTCGCTCGCGTCGGTGCACGACGTCCCACTCGTCCCGCACGGCCACCTCGTGCCCGCGAACGTCAACCTCATCGCCGCGCACTCGGAGCAGGTCTGTCCCTACGTCGAGTACCTCGTCCGCTGGAACGAACAGAACCAGTTCTTCTTCGCGGACCCCGTGACGCCGGCGGACGGGACCGTCTCGGTGCCCGACGATCCCGGGGTCGGCGTCGAACTCGATTACGACGCCGCCGACGAACGCGCGGAAGTAGAGGCCTGACGGCGCCCGACGCTCACCGCGCGTACAGTTTCGTCCCGACGAGTGCGGGGAGGTGAACGTCCTCGTCGGGCGAGACGGCCAGGTAGGGCCGATCGACGGGACCGAAGACGTCGACGACCCGCCCCAGGTCGTCGAGGTTCTCGTCGACGACCTCGGTCCCGATCTCGACGTAGTCCTCGTCGGGGGCACGGACCACTGCGACGTTCTGCGCGGTGCGGACGACCTCGCCGACACGCCTCATGAGCGCAGCGCGCCGAGGTAGGCGGCGACGGCGCCGAGCAGGTCACTTTTCGTGGCGTCGTCGGCGTCCTTGACGATGACGCGCCCGCGGGGTTCGTACTCGCGCGGGTAGGTGACGTCGCGCTCGACGGCGGCGTCGTAGCCGACCTGCTGGACGGCCCTGGCGATCTCGTCGACCGTCGGGTCGGACACCGCCAGGTCCTGCGGGACGCGCCGCCCCTCGCTGCGCGTCAGGTCGGCGTCCAGTGCCGCCGGCCAGATGACGTTCTCGACCATACTGGTCGTGCTCGCCCGACACGTAAGGACCTTTCCAGTCCGCCGGACCGGCCGGACCACCGCCACCTATATGACAGATACGTGACTACGTGACGGTGACCGGTACCATGACCGATTGCCCGCCGCGGGCGGTGCTCTCGGACCCGCACCTGGACCGTCTCCCCTCCGAACTCCGGGCGGACCTCGAACGGTATCTCACCCAGGGCGGACTGCTGGGGACGGTCACGTACGCACTGGTCTACCTCGATTCGGGCGACGAGACCGCGGCGGCCCGGGCGGCGTCGATCCCGACGAACCTCTTCGTGGCGTCGTGTCTCCACGACGACGCAATCGACCTGGCCGACGGGCGCGAGGCCGACGGAAAGTCGGTTCGCAACTGGCGGGTCACGGTCGGCGACGTCGTATACACGCGCATTCTGGACGCCGTCGACGCCCTGGGCGCGGACTTCGAGGCCGCGACGGTCACCGAGCAGTTCCGGGCGATCGCCTACGGGCAACTCCGCGAGGAGACGACGTCTGGGGGCGACCCCTCGATGGCCGAGGCGATAACCCGCGTCGAGGAACGCGGGTCGGTCTGGGGCGAACTGGCTGTCTGTCCCGCCGTAGCCGGGGGATACGGCGGCGGCGAGCTCGCCCACGTCTCGACGGTCATCGAGAACGTCCTGTTCGTGCTGACGCTCGTCGACGACGTCGAGGACGTCCCCGAGGACGTCGAGAACGGCGTCGCGAACCTCCCGGTCCTGCTCGCCGACGGCGACCCCGCGGACTACGAGTCGACCGCGGCCTTCGTCGACGCGCTGGTCGCGTCGGACCTGCCCGAGCGCCTCGAGACCGTCGTCGCCGACCACGAAGCGGAGATGGAGGCTCGGGCCGGCCGGTTCGTCGAGGAGAGCGAGTACACCCCCCTGGCGGTCGTCGAGGCGCTCACCCGCGCGCTGTCGTGGTACCGCGAGGCGGCCTGTCCCGTCCCGCTCGAGGAAACGGTCCCGTCGGACCGACAGGCAGCCATCCGTGAGCGACTCGCCGACGAGGACGAACGCGACGCGGTGCTCGCGGAACTGGTCGCCGAGTTCCCGCTGTCGGTCCGGGCGCCCGAGCGACTCGTCGCCACGGGACGGGGACTGCCGCCCGAGGAACTCGCGCCAGCCGTCATCGGTCTCTTTCACGTCTCGGCGCTGGTCGACGGCGTGATGACCACCGACCTCGACGCCGCGCTGGCGGGACTCAGGGAACGCGCCGCGACTGCGGACTGACTCCGGTACCGGTACCGGTTCCGGTTCGCGACGGCGTCCGACCGGCGCGCGTCCGAAGGTATTTGCCACTCGCCACCTCGAACGTCGACATGGACCACGCCGAGGCGGGACGGACCTGTCGGCGCGTGGTCGACGCCGTCGAACGGGCGGTCGTGGCCGACGACCGTTTCCTGGAGGGCGTCCTCACGGGCGTGCTCTCTCAGGGCCACGTCCTCCTGGAGGACGTCCCCGGCACGGGCAAGACGCTGACCGCCCGCTCGTTCGCCGAGGCGCTCGGTCTCTCGTTTTCGCGCATCCAGTTCACGCCCGACCTGCTCCCCGGGGACATCACCGGGTCGACCGTCTACGACGAGAGCACGGGCACCTTCGAGTTCGCGTCCGGTCCCGTCTTCGCCAACGTCGTCCTGGCCGACGAGATAAACCGCGCGCCGCCCAAGACCCAGGCCGCCCTCCTGGAGGCGATGGGCGAGCGACAGGTGACCGTCGACGGGGAGACCCACCACCTCCCGGACCCGTTTTTCGTCATCGCCACGCAGAACCCCATCGAACAGGAGGGCACGTTCGGCCTGCCGGAGGCCCAGCGCGACCGCTTCGTGTTGAAACTCGCGATGGGCTATCCCGACTTCGAGGCGGAGCGGACGCTCATCGACCGCCGGGCCGACCGCCGGACACAGACCCCGAGCGTCGAACAGGTGGTCGACGGCGCGGTCGTGAGCGAACTCCAGTCGGTGCCCGAGACGGTCGCGATGGACGGCAAACTGCGCGACTACGTCGTCGAACTCGGTCGCGCCACCCGCGAGGACGACCGCGTCGACGTCGGCGTCTCCCCGCGCGGCGTGCAACGACTCTTCGAGGTCTCCCGGGCCGCCGCGACACTGGCCGGTCGCTCCTACGTCGTCCCCGACGACGTCCGGCGGATGGTTCCGGGAACCTTCGCCCACCGCCTCGTGCTCACCACCGAAGCCGAGGTCCGCGGCGTCGACCCCGGGACGGTCGTCGCCGGCGTCCTGGAGCGAGTGTCGGTTCCGGCCGTCGACGCCGGCGACCGCGGGTCAGCGTAGCGTCGCGACCAGCAGGACGATACCGGCGACGACGGCGACGAAGGCGAGTCTGAACGTCGACGCTTCGCCGAGCGCGGCGCCGACCGCGACCCCGTGCAGGGTCCAGGCCAGTCCCGCGAGCACGCACCCGACGGCGAGCGTCGCCCCGAGGTGGGCCAGTTCCGGGCGACCGGTCCGTCCGCGCCGCTCCACCTCGCGGGCGAGCGCGGTGCCGTACTCGCCGGCGTCCCAGACGAGGAAACTCCCGACGAGGCCGGCCAGCACCGCCACGGGGTCGACGCCCGCACCGGGTCCGAACCCGCTCGCGACGAACAGCCCGACGGCGGCGAGCGTCGGCCCGGTCGCCCGCCCGTGGAGCGCCCCCACGTTGGTCGCCACCGTCACCACGAGGGCGAACACCGCCGGCAGCGCGACCAGCCCCGCCGCCACCGCGAGCGCGACGACGGCCGACCCGAACGCCGCGACCAGTCGCGTGGCCTGCCGGTCGAAGGTCGTCCCGAACGCGCCGGGCAGTCTCTCAGCGACCGCCGACAGCGCCGGGTCGAGGACGACCCCGTGGGCCAGGACGGCGACGACGGCGACCGCGACGCCCCCCAGGAACGGTCCCAGTCGCGCCGCAACCTCGCGGGCGTCCGCTCGCACGGTCCGTCCGAGGAGTCCGCCGACCGTCCAGACCGCGAGCGACGCGAGCAGGACGACCACGAGCGGGAGGCGCAGCGCGACGGCGTTCGTCACCGCCGTCAGGACGCCGTAAAACCCGCCGAGAACGCCGGCGAGCGTCTCCTGGGACACCACGAGTTCGACGACCCCGACCGCAGCGGTCGTCCCGGCGAGCGCGGCGATGGCCCGCAGCCAGACCCGCGTCCGCCCGGTCCGCGCCCCCCACCGCTCGCGGCGCTCGCCAGACAGCAGGTCGGGCAGTGGCGCGGCCGCGAGCGCGCGACCGAGACTCGCCGCCGTCGCGGCGACGAGTGCCGCCAGCGAGAGGAGGTGCGTCCCCGCGCCCTGCGGGAGCGCCAGGCGACCGAGGACGGCGAGCGGGAGGCCGACCGCCCCCGCGAACAGTTCGCCGAGCGTCGGTGCCGCCCCGGCCGGCCCGGCCAGCAGCGTCGGCGCGACGAACAGCGCCGTCAGACTCAGCGGGACGACGAACGTCTTGACCGCGAGGTCGGCGTACGCGCGGGCAGTGCCCGGGCGCAGCGTGGCGCCGATGCTCGCGACGCCACCGACGGTCGCCAGCGTCGCCCCGAACGCCACCGCCGTCGCACTGACCACCTCGAGTCCGGCCGTCCGGACCCGCAGGAGCGTCGCGACCGGGTAGGCACTCCCCAGTCGCCCCAGTGCGACCAGCCCGACGCTCGCGACGAACCCCGCGCCGACGACCAGCGCGAGCGTCCCGGCGAGCACCAGTTTCGCCGGACGACCCCGGTCGCGGTCGACGAGCCGGAGGCTCGCGGCGAACGCGGCGGCCGTCGCCACCGCGAGCGCTCCCGACAGGGCGGTTCCGACCGACCGTCCCAGCAGCACAGCGAACCCGACGCTCGTGGCCACGACGACCACGGTCGCGGCCCGCGACGGGGACGGTGGAGCGGCCCTATCCGGCGCACGCACGGGCGTGCCCTCCGTGTCGGTCTCCGGGGACGGTGCCCGGGTTTCCGACCCCGACGCCGCCGTCCTCCCGGCGGTCGCGGCGTCGTCGGTCACGACCCCTCCCCCACGAGATGCGTGACCGACTCGGCGAGCGCGAATTCGAGCGATTCGGCGGGCGTCCACTCGGCCGTCGTCGCACCGGACGTCGCGAGCGTGGCCAGCCTGTGTTGGCGCTGGACGTCCGCGACGGTCCCGCCGACCGTCCCGGTATCGGTCACGTCGGGGCTGACGACCGTGACGGGGTGACCCTGGCCCTGCAGCGTCCGGACCAGCGACACCGGCCAGTCGTCGAGCAGCGGCGACACCAGGACGACCTCGGCGGTCGGCGGGAGCTGTGCGAGCAACAGTCGCGCCCGCTCGTCGTCGCTCGTCGTTGCCTCCGTGTCGCCGTGGGTCGACGCCGACCCGTCCCCGGTCGATGACGCCGACCCGTCCCCGGTCGCCGGCGTCGACGCGGCCCCCGGTCGGTCCCCTGCCGGGGACGTGGTGGTGGCGTCCCGGACGGCGGCGAAGACGCGCCGTGCGAGCGTCGTCGTCGCGTCGGCCGTCCCGTCTGCCCACGGGAAGCCGTCCGGGCGGACGGGCGCGTCGACGCCGCTCCCGTCGACGCCGAGCGCCGTGACGGTCGTGACGGCGCCCGCGCCGGTCAGCGCCCCGAAGAGTCGCTCGCCCGCGTAGGCCGACAGGTCCGCCCCCGTCGGGACGCCCGGTCGGGGCGCGACCCGGCCCGGTTCCCGCGCGTCGACGACGAGCACCGTCCGGACCGCTCGCTCCTCGCGAAAGGAAACCGTCGAGAGTTCGCCCGTCCTGGCGAGTCGCCGCCAGTCGATGCGGTTCCGCGGGTCGCCCGGCCGGTACTCCCGCGTCGAGTGGAACTCGGTTCCCGGGCCGCCGCTGTCGGTCGGGTGCGTGCCGGTCGACTGTGGCGTCGCCGTCGCCACGGCGGCGTCGGAGAGCGGGTGGCGACACGTCAGGCGGTCGTCGCCCGCGACGGCCACCGACTCGGTCCGGACGCCCGACGCGGCCAGCGAGCGCAGGCGGACGGCCACCCGCTCGAAGGCGAACTCGCCGCGACGCGCGACGACGGCGTACCGGACGGTGGCGGACTCGCCGGGCCGGAGCGCGAGGCTCCGCCGTGGTGACCCCGCGACGACTGCCAGTTCCGGCGGGACCCCGTCGACCACGCGGACGTCCGGGAGGACCGCCTCGCTCGCGTTCGTGACCGTCAGGGTCACCGTCACCCGGGTGCCCGGCGTCGGCGCCTGCTCTGCTATGGTGCGCTCGACCCGGACGCTCGCGTCACCGGGAACCGCCGAGAGCGCACCGTAGACGGCATATCCGAGGGGTACCAGGGTCCCCACCAGCAGGAGCGGCGACGCGTACAGTAGCCCGAGGGTCACCAGGGACAGCGTCGCCGGGGCGGCCACCCGCCACCGCGTCGCCCGAACGTCCGTCACGCTCGACCGCCCTCCGCGTCGACGCTGGCCCCTCCCTCGCGGCCCGTACCGACGCCCGCGCGCCGGTCCCTTTCTGACCCGGCGTCGTCGCCCGAGTGGTGGGCCTCGCTCTCGCCGGTCGCCCCGCCGATCCCGTGACCGACGGGCGTCGCGTCCGCCGCGAGCGCGTCGATGGCGTCCGCAGTCCGGCGGATCCGCCGCTCGCGCTCGGTTTCGGGGTCGAGCCAGAGTCGGACCCGCGACCGGACGGCGGGGACCGGTCCCCCGGGGCCGGCGAGGAACGCGGCGGCCGTCCGGTCGTCGGTCCACGCACCCGTCGCGACCACCTCGGCGGGTTCCTCGAACCCGTCATTCTGTCTCGCGAGCACCGCGACGGCCAGGTCACCCAACCGCTCTCTGACCCTCGCCAGCGCCCGGTCGTTACCCGCGACGGCGCGGGAGACGTCGTCGTCCAGCGCCTCTCCGGTTCGGGGCGCCCTCCGCGCGACGCCCTCGGGCGGTCGGTCGAGCAGCTCCTCGAACCGCTCGGCCCCTCCGTCGTCCGCGAGTACGCGCTCCTCGCCGGGGACCAGCAGCGACACCAGGAACCCGAGCGCGACGACGGCGACGGACGCGAGGACCAGCCCCCGCGGGCCCAGTCCCGACAGCGCCGCCACGAGCGGGTCGAGGGCGCCCCCAACGGGTGCCAGTGCCGTCCCCAGGACCGCGACCGCCGCCACGGCCGTCGCCAGCACGCCGACCGCGCCGACCGCCGCCCGGAGTCGCATCAGCGCTCACCTCCTGTCGCGTCGTCATCATCCCGGGCACCGGACGCCCGCTCGTCCGTGTCGTCGCCGGCCGCGGCCTCGATGGCGTCGACGGCTGCCGTGACCCCCGGCGCCGCCACGTCCGGCGAGCGGGGGCCGTACTCGACGGCCCGGAACTCGTCGCGCAGCGTCGTCACGGCGTCGCGCGGGAGGCCGTCGACCGCAATGGCGTGAGCCGCCAGCTGCCCCGGCGTGTACACGTCCGGCCGGTCGACCGAGACGTGCTCCAGGAATCGGGCCCACCCGTCGCGCACCGGGCGCTCGGCCCCCTCGGCCCCAGCCCCGGCGGGGCGTCCCCGGTCGCGCCGGCCTCCCGACCGGGTCGGCGTCGCCGCCGTGACGCGTGCGGGGAGCGCGCCCAGCCACGCGCCCAGCGCCGCGGCGAGTTCCTCGACGGACCGCTCGCCACGCGCCAGCCCCCGGAGGTGTGCGAGTGCCGTCCGCGCCCGCCGCCCGCCGGCCGCGAGCGCTCGCTCGCCGACTATCGCCAGCGCGACGACTCCCGCCACCAGCGCTCTGCCCCCGCGGCGTACGACGCGGCGGAGGTCGCGTGGCCCGCCGCTCGACCGCACCAGCGCGAACCCGCCGGCGAGGAGGGCACCGACCGCGAGCGCGACGAGACCGGCGAGGTTGACCAGCGGGTTCGCGACCGTCGTCCGCGCGGTCTGGCCGCGGGCGGCGACGGTCACCGGAACCGCCGACCGTGCCGGGAGCCACGCCGTCGTCGTCCCGCCGATGCCCGTCTCGCCCGCGGCCGTCCCGCCGACAGTCACCGTCGCGCCCGGTTCGGGGTCGCCGTTGACCAGCGCCGTCACCTCGACGGGCGTCCACGCGACCGGCAGCCCCAGCGCCGGGTCGACCGCGACCGCCACGCGGTCGACCGCGACTGTCGCCGACCCGGTGACGGCCCCGCGCTCGACGCCGAGCGTGACGTTCCCCGGCGTCTGTGGGAGTCCCACGCCGGCCCGTCCGCGGTCGTCTGTCCGTTCGACCCGGCCCCCGTCCAGCAGGACCGTCGCGTTCCGGACCGGCACGCCCTCGACGGTCGCCACCACCGTCACCGTCGCGCCGACCCGCTGGTCGCCGCTGACCGAGAGCGTCGCGTTCGTCGGCAGGTCGTAGTCACGACTCGCGTTCGTCCCGACTCCCGCCGGGAGCGAGTCCGAGTCGCCGCCCGCCGTCTCGCCGCCCCTGGCCGTGACTGTCACCGACTGCTCGTACGGCAGTCGCGTGACGACGGTCCCGTCGCTGTCGGTCATGTCGACCAGCCATCCGTCGAACCTGACAGCCGCGTCGCTGACCGGGCGGCCGCCGGCCTCGACGGTCACCGTCACCGCCGCACCCGGCACTGCCGACCGGTTCAGCGACAGCCGGTACTCCCCGGTCCCGTCCGGCGTGGGGGCGGGCGTCGGCGTCACGTCGCTCCCGGCCGGCGTCGGCGTCGCCGTCCCGGTCCCGTCCGTTCGCTCGCCCGGGCTCCCGCTCGCGTCCGGGCTGTACTCGTCGGTGACGCCCCGTTCCTGGAGCGTCCGCCGCTCCCGTGCGACCCGGGGGCCGCCCGGCGTCGGGTCGAACCGCACCCACCCCACGTCGGCGAAGTACACCTCGACCCAGGCGTGGGCGTTCAGTCCCCGCACGCGATAGGTGTCGCTGTCGACCTGCTCGCCCGTCGAGTAGCCGACGACGTACCGCGCGGGGACGTCCTGTGACCGCAACATCGCGACCATCGCCGTCGCGAAGTACTCGCAGTAGCCCTCGTCCATCCCGAGGACGAACCTCCGTGCGACGTCACCCTCCGGTTTCGAGACGTTCAGCGAGTAGGACTTGGTCCGCTCCAGCCACCGCTCGACCGCCACCGCCGTCTCGTAGGGACCGCTCGCGTTCTCGACGACCCCGTCCGTGAACGGCCCCAGCGCCGACTCGGTCTCCGCCGGGAGCGCCGTGTACCGCTCTTCGATAGCGTCGGGGTAGTCCCGGCCGCTGGCAGCCAGCACCCGGGGGGCCGAGGGCGGGGCGCTACTGGTTCCCCTGTAGGTCGTCCCCTCCGGGAGGACGCCGTCGCTGGTCGCTCGCCGTCCGTCGGTGAGGCCCAGTCCGTCGGGGCCCGCGAGTCGCTCGGGACGCCAGACCGTCGGCGGCGACGACGCCGCTCGCGCGAGGTCCACCCGGTAGCGCAGCGACTCCCCGCCCGTCGGCGCCGTGGCGTCGCTCGGCGCCGACCGTCGCCACCCCGACCCGGTGTACGTGTCGTAGGCGCCCGTCCGCCAGTAAGACCGCCGTTCGCTGCGCACGGTGAAGTGCGTCTCCGTGCTCTGCGAGCGGAACGCGTTCTCGCCGAGGCCGCCGACCTCCTGGCTATCGCCGGCGTTGAGCGCTCCGAACGCGCTACCGCTGTCGCCCCCGGCACCGGTCTCGCTTCCCGACTGTGGCCCGGCGTCGTCGCTCGCACCCGGCGGGAGCGGGACGAGCGACGAGGCGGGTGCCCCGGACCCCGCCGCCAGCGCCGGCGCGAGCGCCGCCGCGAGGACGACGGCACAGACACAGACGACCGCGAAGGCCGCGCGGCCGTACTCGCGGCCCGCGCGGCGGTCGCTCGTTCGCTCGGCGTCGGCGTCACTCATCGTCTGGACCGCAGGGCGGACGGTCGGGACCGCTCACCTGCATTCGTGCGGGCAAGGCCGGCCACGGACAAATACCTGTTGTGCCCGACCCGGAGGTTTTTGTCCTCCGCCGAGAGAGGAGCGCGTATGATCGACGGCTCCGCCTGCCCCGTGTGCGACGGCCACGTCAGTACCGACGACGGTCTGGGTTACGTCTGTGACGACTGCGGCCGCGAGTACGACGCCGCCGACCTGTTTTTGCCCTGACCGACGTGTGGTCGGGCGGTCGGGTCGGCCGGGGTTTCGTAACCCTTTTTTCCCCGGTACACGGACTCGGAGTTGCGCCGCCTTAGCTCAGACTGGGAGAGCACTCGACTGAAGATCGGGCTGTCCCCGGTTCAAATCCGGGAGGCG
>JAZKRZ010000115.1:0-10340 GCA_036626395.1 Haloarculaceae archaeon | reverse complement strand
GCCTTCTGGATGGCGCCGCCGACCTGGTCGTCGCGGCCCTCGGCGTAGCCGACGAGGCCGTTGCGGTCGCCGACAACGACGACACAGCGGAACTTCACCCGGCGCCCGGAGTCAGTCATCCGCTGGACCATGTTGATGTCCAGGACTTCGTCTTCCAGGCCGGGGACGAGCTGGTCTACGATCTCCGGTTCTTTCAGCGGGAGTCCCGAGTTCAGGGCGTCCTGCATCGAGTCGACCTCGCCGTCGGCGACGCGCCGACCAAGCCGCGTTCTCGGCTCCCAGCCGTCGTTGGCACTCATAGTTCTACGTCTCCTTCGAGCAGTGTCTCCCGGAGCTCGTCGAAGTGCTCCGGGAGGTCAGCGGCGTCGAAGTCACCGCTGTACAGGTCCCCCTCGTTCTGGTCGGCGTACTCGGCGATGTGCTCGCCGCGCGTCCGCGACCAGTCCGCGAGGACGCTGTCGTTGTGCGGGACGTCGAGACCTGCGTCGATCGCCCCCTCCTGTACTGCGAACACCTTGCTCCCCGGCGTCGGGGAGTTCAGGCCGATGTCGAGCACCGCCTCCTCGAGGCCGGCTTCGAGCGCCCGCAGTCCCGCGAGCACGCCCGTGAGATACGCCGCGGGCAGGTTGCCCGTCGGCGCCTCCCAGCCGTACTCGACGAGCTCACTCGAGCGTGCGCTCGCGACTGTCTCGTCGCCGCCGGGCCCGAGGGTGACCAGCTGCGCCGTGACTGCCCGGTTGCTCTTGCGAGCGACCAGGCGCGGTTTCCCGGATTTCAGCAGGCGCAACCTCTGGTGGTAATCCGTTCGGGCCTCGCGGCGGCGCCGCATCGGCACCGTGTATCGTGGTCCACTTGCCATCAGTTCTCACTTCCTATGGTGCGTTCGATGTCCGCGACGCTGTCGAACTCGCCGCCGCTGGCTCTGTCGTACAGCTCGCGATAGGTCGAACGCGAGATGGTCCCGTCGTCGCGCAGCTCGCGCAGTTTCCGGCGCTGTGCGCGGATCGACGAGACCCACTTGTCTTTCTCGTTTTCGCGCCCGCCGGCCGTCCCGCGCCGGGACCCCTGTCCCTTGCGGTGACCGTACGCGCGCTTTTCCTGGCGTTCCCGGGCGCGACCGCGCGAGTTGCCCTTGGGCTCTTCGGCGCGGATGGCGCCCTCGTCGACGAGGTCGCGGACGTCCTGCCGCGTGATCGCCTCGACGATCTCCCCCTGTCGCTCGGGGTCGAGCCAGACTCTGTTCTTCCCGACGGCCATGACGTCCGCCGCCATACGTTTCTGTGCGCTCAGGTCCGTCACTGTACTTCGACCTCCTCGTAGGTCGGGTTGAGGACGCGGATCCCGCGTTCCTCGCACTCGTCTTCGATGCGCTCGCGCTTGCGACCGCCGACCTTCGAGGCGATCCGCACCGCCTGCCTGTCGCCGTCCACGCCCTCGAGGTCGTCGGTGTTGTGGACGCGCACCTCCTCGAAGCCCGAGGGGTGCAGCCCGCGGACCGCCTCCGGCGAGCGAAAGCCCGCTTCCACGGTATCGCCCTTGCCCTTGACGCCGCGGCGCTGTTTCGAGAGCTGTCCCCGGGGCTTGCGCCAGGAGGTCGGCACGCGCTTTTTCTTGTGGTAGTCCTGCCGGTTGAACTGGGGCTTGCCGACGCGTTTGCGCTCGCCGAGCAAGCGCTCGGTCTCCTCGTCGAGGTCCGGTTCGACGTCGATGTCGATGCGGGGTCGCCGCTCGGTCTCGACGTCCTCGGCCGGTTCCGGCTCTTCTTCCTCGACCTCGACCTCTGCCTCGGTCTCCTCGGTGACTTCGAGACCGCCGACGTCTGCCTTGATACGGGCCGCCAGTGCGTTGCCCACCACGTCGGCGAGTTCGTCCTGGCTGGCACCGCGGACGTCGTCGACCGTCGCGTACCCCGCCTCCTCCAGGTCCTCGGCAGGGGAGGGGCCGACGCCGCTGATGTCCGTCAGGTCCTCGTAGTCGTCGTCCTCGTCGGCGGCTTCGACGTCGCCGTCGTCGCTGTCTTCGGCCTCGTCGGCAGCTGTTTCGGACGCGTCGTCCTCGTCTGCGTCTTCGACGTCGGCCTCGACCTCGGTGTCGTCGACCTCGACGTCGCCGACGTCGGCCTTGATCCGCGCGGCGAGTGCGTTGCCGACGATGTCGGCGAGTTCCTCCTCGCTCGCGGCAACGAGGTCGGCGGCCGACTCGTAGCCGGCCTCCTGCAGTTCCTCCGAACGGGCGGGACCGACGCCCGCGATGTCGGTGAGTTCCCGCTCGTCGTCCCGGGCGGCCTCCTCGGCGCGCTCGTCGGGGTCTTCGGCGGACATCAGGCTCCACCCCGGTTGGGTTTGGCGGTGATGTACACCCCGTCCTGGAAGACGCGGACGTCCTTGTCCGGGACGCGGGTGAGCTGTTCGATGTCCGCGGCGGTCTGGCCGACTGCCTCGATGTCCGGACCGGTGACCGTTATCTCCTCCTCGGAGACCTGCACGTCGGTGTCGCCGTGGATCGCGGTCCGTCGGGGCGCGCGTTCGCCGAGGAAGTTCTCGATGACCACCTCGTCGCCCTCGACGTCGACCTGCATCGGGAAGTGGGAGTAGAACACCCCGAGTTCGTACTCCCAGCCCTCGGTCACGCCGTGGAACATGTTGCGGACGTGGCTCTCGAAGGTCCCCAGCGTCGACATCGTCTTCGCGTCGTCGTTGTCGGACTCGATGACGACCGCTTCGACGGTTTCACCGTCTTCGTCTCGTTCCGGCTCCGCCGGAACGCGCTCGACTGTGACGGACACGTCGGGATACCAGAGCCGCCGCGAGACGCTGCCGTTGGGCCCCTCGACCGCGAGGTCGAGGTGGTCCGTCTCGGCGGTCACGTCGTCTGGGATCTGTAGTTCTGTTCGTGGCATTAGTAGACGTATGCGATGACCTGGCCACCGATGCCCTTCTCGCGGGCCTCGTAGTGGCTCATGATGCCGTGACTGGTCGTGACGACGAGCGTCCCGTAGTCGCGGGCAGGGAGGAACCGCTTCTCCCACTGCTCGAACTCGTCGGCCCCCGCCGAGTACCGGGGGAGGACCGGGCCGCATTCGTTGATGGCACCTTTCAGTTCGACCGCGAACTGACCGGCTTTGCCGTCGTCGACGTACTCGAAGCCGTCGATGTACCCGCGGTCGTAGAGGACCTCGAGTACGCTGCCGATCTCGTTCGAGGCGGGCGCTACCTCGTGGTTCAGATGGCCGACGCTCTCGGCGTTGTCGATCCCCGAGAGCGCGTTGGCGAGTGGGTCCGTTGCTGTCATGAGTACTTCCTGAATCCCATGCTCCGGGAGATCTCCCGGAAGCACTGGCGACACAGCCAGATGTCGTACTTGCCGACCAGTCCCTGCTCGCGCCCGCAACGCTGGCAGGACTCGAGCTGGCCAGTGCGCTTTGTGACCTGCTCGCCCGTCTCGTCGGCGTCGTCTCCGTGCTCGCTTTCGCTTTCGCTCATTCTGTGACCTCCGCGTCGAAGCTGTCCTCGACGAAGGCCACCGCGTCGGCCACGTCGAGCCGGTGTCCCGAGGGGATCTGTCGCGACGCCTTGTCGCGTTTCGCGACCCGGTACCCCGGGCGCACGAGGTTGACCGTCACGTCCAGGCCGTAGATCCCGACGTTCGGGTCGTACTCCTGGCTCGGGAAGTCGGTGTGTTCCTCGACGCCGAAGCTGAAGTTGCCCGTGTCGTCGAACTGCGAACGCGACAGGTCCGCCAGTTCGAGCGCCGTCTCAAGGAACTCCTCGGCGGCGTCGTCGCGCAGCGTCACCTTCGCGCCGATCGGGTCGCCCTCGCGGATGTCGAACTCGCCGACCGTCTCCTGGGCCTGGGTCCGCACGGGCTGTTGCCCGGCGACCTCCGCCAGGATCTCCTCGGCGTTCGCGAGTTCGCGACCGCCCTGGCCGACGCCCATGTGGACGACGACCTTCTCGACGCGGGGTTCCCGCATCTCGTGGAACTCGCCGCTCTCGGTCTCGGAACTCATTCGTCGTCACCTCCGCTTTCGTCGTCGGCGTCGTCTGCTTCGGCCTCGTCGACGGACTCCTCGTCCTCCTCGTCGGCCTCGTCGGAATCGGCCTCGGTGACCTCTTCGTCGGGGGCGTCCCCGGTGAAGTTCTCGTCGATGACGACGACGTAGTCCTCGACAGTCTCGAAGCCGCCCTGGTCCTGTTCGACCTGGACGATGTTGTCGGCGCTGCCGGGGGTGACCTGGATCGCGTCAACCCGGCCGACCTCGCCGGCGTGTTCGCCACTGACGGCCGTGACGAGCGCGCCCTCCTCGTACTCGAAGTGGGCGACGACCTCGTCGGTCTCGTTGTCGACGATCAGCGAGTCTGCCGTGTCGTAGCTCTCGTCCGCCACGACGAGCGTCTGCCCGTCGTGCAGCGTCAACTGGACGTCCCCGCCGGGGACGTACTGCTTGGTGACGACCTTGCCGAGCTTGCTGCCCGCCGACTCCTCGTCGATGGGCGTCAGCGAGAGCCGACCGCCCTGGCCCGGGAACACGCGGTAGAACTCGTCGCGTTCCGTGAAGGCGAGGATGTCGAACATCCCCACCGGGCGCTCCTCGTCGGAGACCGCCTTGCCGTTGATCAGGACGCTGTCCTGTTCGAGGGCGTAGCGGGCCTCCTTGCGGGTGTCGACGTAGCCGAGCACGTCCCGCAGGACGATGAGCAGGGGTACCCCCGCCTCGCCGTGCGGGCCGGCGTCGGCCTTGACGGTGAACGTCTCGGTCTTGCGCTCGACCGGCCAGCTCTTCGGTACCGACAGTCGCTTCTGGTGGTTGCTCATGCGCTATCCGCCTCCGATTCCAGACGCGCCTGACGGAGGTCGTCCTCCAGGTTCAGGTCCCTGACGCGCACGTTCGAGGGTTCGAGCCGGCGCGGCACTTCCTCGCCGTCCGCCGTCTCGATGGTGACGTCCTCGACCGAGATGGTCGCGTCCGTCAGGTCGACGTCGAGCACTTCGTTCTCGATGCCGGCGAAGTCGCCGCGCATGACCTCGACGGTGTCGCCCTCGTTGACGCGAACCGACCGCTGGTCGTACTCCTCGCGCAGCTCCTGGGTGAGCGTCGCGCGGACCTGGTCGTGGCGCTCGTGGAGGGGCGCCTCGGCCGTCTGGTTGCGTTGTTTGCGTGGTTGCTTGCTCATACTATCATCGTCGCCGTCGAGGCGACAGACCCGAACCGTTCCGCGACTTCGCGGGCGATCGGACCCCTGAGTTCGGTGCCGCGGGGGTCCTCGTTCTCGTCGACGATGACCGCCGCGTTGTCTTCGAACTTCACGCGCGTGCCGTCGGGCCGCCGGATCGGCTTGCGCTGGCGGACCACGACCGCTTCGAGGACCTGCCGGCGCATCTCCGGGGTACCCTTCGTGACCGAGACGGTGACCTTGTCACCGATACCGGCCTTCGGGTGCCGGTTTTTCGTCCCGGAGTAGCCCGCGATGCTGATGATCTTCAGCTCGCGGGCGCCCGTGTTGTCGGCACACGTCACGAGCGAGCCCTTCTCGAGGCCCTGCGTGACGTCCGCGTTCATCGCTTCCATTACTCCGCACCTCCGCTGTCGTCGGACCGACCGACGACGACGTGGCTTTTCGTCTTCGAGAGCGGACGACATTCGGCGATCGTCACCGTCTGCCCCTCCGCCAGGTCCAGGCACGGGGGTGCGTGGGCCGGGATGCGCGACCGACGCTTCATGAGTCGGTCGTACTTGGGGACGGTGACGTCGTACTCGCGCTCTACGACGACGCTCTTGTCCATGTCCGTGGAGGCGACCGTGCCGTCGAGCGTCTGTCCGCGCACGGAGAGCTCTCCGTGGAACGGGCAGTTCTCGTCGTCACAGGCCGTCTCCGGCTCCTGTACGTTCAGTCCTAGCGCCATGTGTGTACTCCTGTGTTCTCCGTTCGTCGGGCAGGCCGTCCGACCAGCCTGCGACCTTCCACCTCCACCACTTCCCCGCTGGGAAGGGTAAAGGCGAAAGTCGTCCCGTCCTTCGGGACGTGAGACACCCGCTCGCTGCCGTCAGCGCCGGAACCATCGCCGGACTCCGTCCGGTTTTCCGAGGCGCGGGGCGCCTCGCGGATTCCGACCGTCTTCGTCGTCTCCAGGACGACCTCGCCCTGGACGTCCAGCAGGTCGGCGTTGTCGGCAGCGACGACGCTGACCGACAGCCCGACCAGTTCGTGTCGCACCAGCGAGGCGGGCGTGACCGGCATCTACTCGGCCTCCTGCTCGAGGTCTCCCTCTTCTCGCTGGATCGTCTTGATCCGCGCGATGGCTTTCCGGATCTCCTTGATCCGGCCCGGGTTCTCCGGGGCGCCACCGGCCGCTTTGACGGCCTTGTCGTTGAGGAGTTCCGTCTCGAGGTCCTCGAGTTCGGCCTCGCGCTCGGCCGGCGTCATGTCGCGGATCTCCTCGGGGTGGAGGACCGTCATTCCTCGTCACCCGCCTCGTCGGCTTCGTCCGCGGATTCCGCCGCGTCGCCGGCGTCTTCCGGGGCTTCTGCCGAAGCCTCGCTCATCTCGTCCATCAGTTCCTCGGCCTCGGCCTCGGTGTCCTCGTCGAGTTCCTCGTCGACGGCGTCGTCGAGGTCGGCGAGTTCCTCCGCGACGTCCTCGTCGTCGGGGACGTCTACGTCGTCGAACTCCTCGGCGTCCTCTTCGACGACGTCCTCGTCGAGTTCCTCCTCGATGACTTCCTCGTCGACCTCGGGCTCGACGGCGGCCTCCTCGTCGACGGTGGCCTCGGTGACCGGTTGGGTCTCCTCGGGTTCGTCCTCGAGGAGTTCCTCGACGGTCTCGTCGTCCTCGGCGGCGACGTAGTCCTCGACCTCGACGCCCTCGTAGATCTCGAAGTCGTCGGGCAACTCCGCGTCCGGCGGGATGATCTTCACCTGGACGCCGATCGTCCCGAGTTTCATCACTGCCGTGGCGACGCCGTGGTCGACGATCTCCTCGGCGGGCTCGCCGTTGTGCTTGATGTACCCGCGGTTGAACTTCTCTACGCGCGAGCGCGCACCCGTCACTTTGCCCGACAGGACGATCTCCGCACCCTTCGCGCCGGCCTCCATGATCCGGTCGATCGTCGTGTGCCCGGCCTTCCGGAAGTACCAGCCCCGTTCCAGGGCGTTCGCGAGGCGGTCGGCGACGATCCGGGCGTTGAGGTCCGGCTCGTCGACCTCCTGAACGTCGACCTGGGGGTCGTCGAGGTCGAAGTCGGACTCCAGAGTCGAGGTGATCTTGCGGATGTTCTTCCCGCCTTTGCCGATGACCATCCCGGGCTTTTCGGCCCTGAGGACGATCTGGGTCCCCATCGGGGTCTTGGCGACTTCCATGCCGCCGTAGCCCGCACGGCCCAGCTCGTCGGCGAAGAACTCGTCGATCTGGGTCCGCTGGAGGCCGTCCTCGATGAACTGCTGTTCGTCGGCCATTATTCGGCCTCCTCCAGGATCAACTCGACGTCCACTTCCGGCGAGTTCCACGGACTCGCACGCCCCATCGCGCGGGGTCTGCGACCCTGGCTCTCGCCGACCTTGTGGGCGGCGACGTGTTTGATGGTCATGTTCTCGCCGTCGAAGCCCTGGTGTTCGGCGTTGCCGACGGCGTTCTCGAGCAGGTCGAGAAAGCCCTCCGAGGCTTTCTCCGGGTAGCGGCCGGCGTCCCACCCCTCGATGTCGTTGCGGTGGCCGACACCGGAGTTGTGCTGGCGGAACGGGACCGACCGCTCGCCGGCAATCACGCTCTCGAGGTACTCCTGGGCCTCGCTGGCCGTCATGCCCTTGATCTCGCGGGCGAGGGCCTTGCTGTGCTTGTGGCTCATCTGCCGCTCCCGGAGCATCGCTTTCGCCGTGGTGTCCGGGTCGACGTCGACTGAGTAGCTGATTCCCATGTTATTTGAGCGGGACGAACTTCGAGGAGCGCGTGGCGCCGATGCCGGCCTGGCCGTGCTCGACCGAGTTCCGCGTCAGCTGGAACTCGCCGAGGTAGTGGCCGAGCATCTCGGGCTCGACTTTGACACGCTCGAAGCTCTGTCCGGTGTGGACGGCGAAGGTCAGGCCGACCATCTCCGGGAGCACCGGCATGTCGCGCAGGTGCGTCCGGATCGGGTCGTTGGCCGTCTCCTCCTCGCCGGCCTCGCGCGCCTCGTCGAGCAGTTTCTCCTTCTCGACGGACAGGCCACGCTGAATGCTTCGCCGCTGTCGAGCGGGCAACAGTTCCGCGACTTCTTCGACGTCCATCTCCTGCAACTCGTCTAGCGTGTGACCACGGTAGGTGAACTCTCCCTCGTGGCCGATCTGGTAGTCCGAACTCATTTGTTACCACCGCGACCGGTACGTCGCGAGGAGATGTCGCCCACCTTCCGTCCCGGCGGAGCGTTCCGCGAGATGGACTTGGGCTTGCCCGGGTGCTGGCGACCGCCGCCACCGAACGGGTGGTCGACGGCGTTCATCGCCACGCCGCGGACGTTGGGCCACTTCGTGCCCCGTGCCTTCATCTTGTGATGCTTGTTGCCGGCCTTGACCATCGGCTTCTCCGTGCGGCCGCCGCCGGCCACCACGCCGATCGTCGCCCGGCACTGCGGGTCCAGCCGTTTCACCTCGTCGCTGGGCAACTGGACCACGGTGACGTTGCGCTCGTGGGTCATCAGCGTCGCGTTGACCCCCGATGCGCGGGCGAACTTCCCGCCGTCGCCGGGGTTGGCCTCGACGTTACAGACCGGTACCCCCTCCGGGATCTCCGCCAGTGGGAGCGTGTTGCCCGGCTCGATAGCGGCCGAGACACCGACCTGCAGTCGGTCGCCAACGCCGACCCCCTCGGGCGCGAGCACGAGCCGGCGGTCGCCGTCGTCGAACTCGACGGCCGCGACCGGCGACGACCGGGCGGGGTCGTGCTCGATGTCGACGACCGTGCCCGAGACGACGTCCGCGTCCTCGACGGTGCGGTGTGAGAGGTCGGCCTTGTAGCGGTGCGACGGCGCCCGGAACGTGGGCGAGCCGCGACCGCGCCGTTGTCCTTGAATGCGTCGTCCCATGATCAGAACACCCCGATTCGGGAGGCGACGTCCTGGGCGTCGTCCTCCGCGGAGAGTTGAACGGTCGCTTTCTTCTGGCCCTTCATCGTCACCTGCGTCCTGACGTCCTCGACGGTGACCTCGAAGCGCTCCTCGACGTCGTCGGCGATCTCGGGCTTCGTGGCGTCCAGGTCGACGACGAACTGCAGCTGGTTGTCGAAGTCCATCAGGTTCATCGCCTTCTCGGTCATCAGCGGGTACTTCACGACCTCGCTCATCGGTCGCTCACCTCCTCGATCGCGCTCTCGGTCCAGACCGTCAGGCGGCCGGGGTCGCTGCCGGGCGCGAGGTCCTCCGCGCCGACGTCGGCCGCCGTCGCGACGGTGGCGCCCGCGAGGTTGCGGGCGGCCCGCGAGGGCTCCTCGCTCGTGACGAAGAGGATCGAGGACGGCTCCTGGTACTTCCGCCCGCGGGTCTTCCCGCGTCCGGCCCGGATCGAGCGGCCTTCGTCGGCCCGCTCGACGTCGCCGTCGATCCCGAGGCCTTCAAGGACGTCGACGACCGCCTGGGTCTTCTTCAGCTCCTCGAAGGCGTCGCCGACGACGATCGGCAGCGCGATGTCGTCGTCGAAGACGTGGCCGCGCTCGGCCACGCGGTCGGCGTCGGCCGTCGCCGCGATGGCCGACCGGACCGCCAGCCGTCGTTCCTTGTCGTTGATGTCTATCGAGCGGTCCTTCTCGGACTTCGGCGGGTGCGCCCGTCGGCCGCCGACGGTCTGGGGCACGCGGCGTGCCTGCCCGCCCTCGCGTGGGACGTGGGCCATCCCGCGCCCGCTGCCGAACGACTCGGCCGGCGTCCGCAGGCCGGCGTACGCGTCCGCGCCGTAGTCCTGTTTCCGGTTGGCCTGGGCGGCGAGCACCGCGCGGCGGATGAGGTCCGGCCGGTATGTCGTCTCGAAGACCTCCGGCAGGTCCAGTTCCCCGCTTGCCTCGCCGTCCAGGTCGTAGATCGTTGCCTGCATGGGTTATCCCTGGTTCGATGCGGTGGACACGTAGCGCACCTCGGGATCGAGGCGCGGCTGGTCCTTCGGTCGAATCGCCGGCCGGAAGCGCAGGAGGCGCTTCTGCGGGCCGGGGAGCGATCCTTTCACGAGCGCGTACGGGCCGTCGACCTCGCCGTAGTTGACGAAGCCGCCGTCGACGGTGGCGTCGTCGCCGTCGCCGATGGCGACGACGCGCTTGTTCAGTTCGGTGCGCTGGTGGTAGCCGGTCTGGCCCTGCTGGGGCACCGTCGAGCGAACCCGCGAG
>JAZKRZ010000114.1:0-10369 GCA_036626395.1 Haloarculaceae archaeon | reverse complement strand
TCCTCGACTGTGAGCGCGGTGTGTCTGATACTGTCGGACACAAGTACGTGAACACACTCGCCGGGAACACGCTATCGAAACGCCCGTTCCCGGTCGAACGAGCCACCGACGGTGGCCTCACGTGTGTCCGACAGTATGAGTGTCATCGAACGACCCATCGGAGAGACCGGATAAAAACGCTCCGTGACGGGCGCGTGTCGGTCTCCCGTCGGGGACCCCAGTCGGTCCCGCCCGGGTCACTCCTCGTGGTCGGTCCAGAAGTCGAACGACCGCCCAGGGGCGAAGACGTCCAGACCCACGGCTGTCTCGTCGCCGGTGTTCTCGACCCGGTGGGCCTCCCACGGGTCCAGCCACACCGAGTCGTACTGACCGAGCGTGGCACTGTCTTTTTCAGTGTGAACTGTCAGTTCGCCCGCCAGCACGAGACAGACCTGGCCGTTCTCGTGGTCGTGCATCGGCGAGGAGTGGCCCGGCGGCTTCTCGAACCACTCCAGGGTGGCGTCCTCGCTACCGGCCAGCGAGACGCGTCGCCAGCCCTCGTCCGGTTCGTACGTCTCGGCGTCGGCGAAGTCGACTCGCTCCATACCCCCGAGAGGGGTGCCGTTCACAAATCCTTGGCGTAAATGTACCGCTCGACGTCCAGTCGGTCGTCGTATCCTTCTTCGACCCGCTCGAACCCGCGCGCCTCGTAGAAGCCGACCGCCCGGCGGTTCTCGGCCATCACGCCCAGTCGCAAGCGTGACCCTCCACGCTCCCGAACGCCGGTCTCGACCCGGTCGAGCAGTCGACTGCCGATCCCCTCCCCCCAGCGGTCCGGGTGGACGTAGATCCGGCCGAGCGCGTACACGTCCGGTTCCTCGTCGGCCGGGAGCGCCAGCGCGAACCCGACGACGCCGCGTCGCGCGCTGGCGCGCTCGCCCGGTGCGGCCCGGCCGGTGTCGTCGACGTCGTCGCCCGCGTCGTCGGCGACGAGAAACAGTCGCGACTCGTCGGCGACGTCAGACCGGAGTCGCGCCAGCGTGTAGTACTCCGCGAGGAACTCCTCGACGACGTCGGCGCCGGCGATGTCGGCGTGTGCCGCGTGCCAGGCGGCACTGGCCACGCGCTGGACCGCCGGTACGTCCTCGTCTCGCGCCGGCCGGACGTCCATGTCCGCCTCTCACCTGACACACGAAAGTAGTTGTGTGATACGGCAATGAACGACGCTGCTTCGCCGTGCTCGCGGTGTGGTGTCGATAGAAACGTCCGGACGGAGATTTGAACTCCGGTCCCTGGCTCCGCAAGCCAAGAGGATAGTCCACTACCCTATCCGGACTCACCCTGCAGTAGCGTGGACCCGGCTAAAGGGGTTACGATCCGAGGGCCGACACTCAAACGGCCGATTGAGGCTGCACAAGGGCCTTATCTGTACCGTTCCTCGATCGAGACATGAACCGACGCGCCCTCCTCCGGTCCGTCGCGGCCGCCGGCACGCTCTCGCTGACTGCCGGCTGTCTCGCCGACGACTCACCCGGTGGCGAACCGGCGGCTACCGACGACGAGACGCCCACGCCGACCCCCGACGACAGCGACACTCCGACCGACGGCGATACCCCGGGCGACACCCATACGCCCACCGACACTGCCCACGTCGACACCGTGAGCGGGACGAGCCCGCCACCCGAACCCTCGGAGACGCCCCGGGCCGGACCTGACGCCGCTCTCACGGTCACGAACGCCGGCTGTGGCGCGCAGGTCGACGAGGCGTCCGTCACCTTCGACGGGAGCGCCGTCGCGATAACCGGGACGGTCTGGGGCAACGACGCCTGCTACACCGCGACGCTGGCCGAGACGCACCTCGACGGTGACACCCTCACGGTCGTCGTCGCCTCGGTGTCCGACGCGGGCACGGACACGATGTGCGCCCAGTGCATCACCGAGGTCGACTACGAGGTCGACGTCGCGTTCGACGGGGACCCCCCCGACCGGGTCGAAGTCCGACACCGCCACGACGGGTCGACTGCGACCGTCGCCACGGCGGACCGCTGACCGACGAACTCGGCGTCCCGCCGACCGTATTTTTATATCCGAACCGGCGACCAGGGCGGGCCATGCCCGCTCATCCGCCGCCCGAGACCCGAATCGTCGAGCACGACTGCGCTGTCGCGAAACCGCCGGACTCGAGCGCCGTGACCGGCCAACGGCAACGCTTAAGCGGCGAGCAACCATGAGCCAGAACAGACAGATGGGTGCAATCGAGGACGTCTACGAGGACCTCGATACGGACGTCTCCGAGGAGGAGTTCCGGGAGGCCGTCGAGGAGAAAGTCGAGCAGATGGGCGGGCTCGCGGACGAGGAGACGGCGGCGATGTTGCTCGCACACGAACTCAACGAGGGGGAAGTCGAGACAGTCGCGGACATCGAACCCGGCATGGACGAGGTGAAGTTCCTCGCGAAGGTGGTCTCGCTCGGTGAAGTGCGGACCTTCGAGCGCGACGGCGAGGACGAGGACGGCCGGGTCGTCAACGTCGACGCCGCCGACGAGACCGGGACCGTGCGCCTGGCCTTCTGGGACGAACAGGCCGAGGGCGCCGTCGAGAACCTCGAACCCGGTGACGTCCTGCGGGTCGCCGGTCGGCCCAAGGAGGGATACAACGGCCTCGAAGTCTCCGTCGACAAGGCCGAACCCGACGAGGACGCCGAGATCGACGTCGACCTCTCGGCGGGGTCGACCGTCGACTCGCTGACGATGGGGCAGTCCGACGTGAACGTCCGGGGGCTCGTCCTCGAAACGGAATCGGTGCGGACGTTCGACCGCGACGACGGCTCCGAGGGGCGGGTCGCGAACTTCCTGCTGGGCGACGAGACCGGCCGCGTCCGGGTGACGCTGTGGGACGAGCGCGCCGACAGGGCCGCGGAACTCGACCCCGGGACGGCCGTCGAAGTCGTCGACGGTTACGTCCGGGAACGGGACGGCGACCTGGAGGTGCACGTCGGCGAGGACGGCGCCGTCGACGAGGTCGACGAGGACGTCGACTTCGTCCCCGAGACGGACCCCATCGACGGCGTCGAGATGGACGAGGTCGTCGACATCGCGGGGGTCGTGCGTTCGGCCGACCCCACGCGGACGTTCGACCGCGACGACGGCTCGGAAGGGCAGGTCCGGAACATCCGGATCCAGGACGACACCGGTGACATCCGCGTGGCGCTGTGGGGCGAGAAAGCCGACAAGGACATCGCGCCGGGCGACGAGGTGTTCGTCGCCGACGCCGAGATCCAGGACGGCTGGCAGGACGACCTCGAGGCCTCGGCGGGGTGGCGCGCGACGGTCGTCGTCCTGGACGAGAACACGGGTGCGGGGACGGCCGCGCCCGGTGCGGGCGGCGCGGGCAGCGGCGAGTCCAGCGGCGACAGCGGGAGCGCCGACGCCGGCCTCGGTGCGTTCACCGGCGAGAACGCGAGCGGGGCCGGTGGTTCGGGCGATTCGACGGCGTCGGACGACTCGGCGCCAGCGGACGGCGCCGGCAGTTCCGGCGGGACGGCATCCGGTGGTGCGAGCGCGGCGACGGAAGTCGTCGAGTTCACCGGGACGGTCGTCCAGACGGGCGACCCCGCGATCCTGGACGACGGCGAGGAGACGATGCAGGTCGAGACAGACGAGACGCTGATGCTCGGGCAGGAAGTGACTGCGCGCGGACCGGTCGAAGGCGACAGGCTCGACGCCGAGGACGTCTTCTGAGCGGGCTCGCGTGGAGGGCATCCGGACCCGATGGCTGGGTCCGGTGCGGGCCGGTGTGACCCTGCGTGCGGGTTCGGAAACGCTTAAGGCCGGAACGACCCCCTTGTGGTGTATGAGCGTCGAGTTACCGTTCGCGCCGGTCGACACGATCATCCGGCGCAACGCGGGGAGCCTGCGGGTCAGCGCCGAAGCCGCCGAGGAACTCGCCCGTCGCATCCAGGAACGCGGCGCCGAACTCGCGGCTGAGGCCGCCCAGGAGGCGACCGCCGACGGGCGGAAGACGCTGATGGCCTCCGACTTCGGGGTGGCGGAGACTCGCGACAAGGACGCCCTCGAGTTGCCGATCGCGCCGGTCGACCGCATCGCTCGCCTCGACATCGACGACTACCGCGTCTCCATGGACGCCCGCATCGCCCTGGCGGGGATCCTGGAGTCCTACGCCGACACCGTCGCCGCGGCCGCCGCCGAACTGGCGCGCCACGCCGACCGTCGGACGGTCAAATCCGAGGACATCGAGGTCTACTTCGAACTCGAACAGTACTTCTGATGCACTTCGGGTATCGCGAGGTCTGTCTCGACCACGACCCCGGGCCGCGACACCCCGAGAGCCCCGACCGGCTCCGGGCCGTCCGCCAGGGTCTCAAGACTGCCCACGGGGTCGAGTACGCCGCCCCCGACTCGGCGTCGGTCGGGGACGTCCGCGCGGTCCATGACGCCGACTACGTCGAGGAGGTCCGCGAGTTCTGCGAGGCCGGTGGTGGCGACTGGGACACCGACACCGTCGCCGTCGAGGCCACGTGGGACGCCGCGCTGGCCAGTGCCGGTCTCGCCACCTGGGTCGCCGAGCGGGCCCTCGACGGCGTCGACGGCGGGGACACCCCGTTCGCGCTGGGGCGACCGCCGGGCCACCACGCGGTCGAGGCCGACGCGATGGGGTTTTGCTTTTTCAACAACAACGCCGTCGCCGCCCAGTGGGCCCTGGACAACCGCGACGTCGACCGCGTCGCAGTGCTGGACTGGGACGTCCACCACGGCAACGGTATCCAGGACCTCTTCTACGACCGCGGCGACGTCTTTTTCGTCTCGCTTCACGAGGACGGCATCTACCCCGGCACCGGCGGGGTCGCCGAGACCGGCGCGGGCGAGGGCCGACACCGGACGCTGAACCTCCCGTTCCCGCCGGGCACGCGCACGACCGGCTATCTCGCCGCCCTCGACGACCTCGTGCTCCCGGCGCTGGCCGCCTACGACCCGGACCTGTTGCTCGTCTCGGCGGGCTTCGACGCCCACGAGCACGACCCGATCTCGCGGATCCGCGTCTCGACGGAGGGCTACGGGCTCATGACCGGACGCCTCCGGGAGTTCGCCGAGTGGGTCGGCGCGCCCCTGGGATTCGTCCTCGAGGGCGGGTACGGCCTCGAGACGCTGACCGACAGCGTCAACACGGTCCACGAAACCTTCCACGGCTACCAGCCCGAGATGCCCGACGACCCGCTCCAGGACACCGCGCAGGCCGTCATTGAGGACGTGCAGGCGGAGGGGTTCGACCTCGTCGAGACGCCGACGTTCGGCCCGCCCCTCCCGGCGCCCGGCCCCGACGACGAACCCGGTGACCCCGGCGGCTCAGACGACGTCGAGGACGCCGAGAACGCCCCCTGAATCCCCGACCCGGGAGTGACGCGGGCGGTCAGGGTCGCGGGTCGAGATACCGCGCGAGTTCGCTCCCGAACTCGCCGGCCAGGTCGCCGACGCTGTCGCCGGCGAGTACCTCGTAGTCCTCGCAGAGCCGTGTCTCGACGTGTGCACCAAGCGCAACGTCAAACAGGGCGTCGCTCGCGAGGAACGCCCGGGCGCTCGTGAACGCGCGCTCGCGCTCGACGACGTAGCGGTCGCCGTCGACGAAGGGACCGTACACCCCGGGGTCGTCGGCGTAGGCCCCGTAGAAGTCGGTCGCGTGGTCGCGAACGTGGACCGGCGGGCCCTCGTGGCGCTCGACTCCGGGTCGTTCGGCCACCGCGAGTTCGACCAGCAGGACTGCCGACTCGTCGGCGAACGCGGCCGACCGCAGGACGTCGAACCCGCGGCGGTCGAGTTCGGCGACGAGTCCGTTCCGGGAGCGTTCGAGTTGCGGGTAGAGCTGGTCGTCGACGACGTCGGGGGCCGCAAAGCGGACGGCCATCGGCGTCGTCCCGCGTGCCGCGAACCGCTCGCGAACCGCCTCGGGGTCCAGGGAGTCGGGCTCGCGGGTCGCGGGGTCGAACAGCGCTTCACGGGGGTCGGCGAGCAACTCGCGGGCGTAGTGCTGGAGGCGGGCGACGCTCTCCTCGCTGCAGACCGCCGCGACGTTGCGTCCGGGGTCGGTCGGGTCGACGACGACCAGCGGGTCGTCGAAAGCGGGGTCGGCGGCGCCGACCTCATCGTTCCGAGACGGCGAGGCAGTCTCGCGCTCGGCGTGGCCTTCCGGGTCGAGTTCGACGGGCGGGTGCCAGTCGGCGGCCGCCTCGACGAACGCGCGAAAGCTCCCGTACTCGACGACGAGCAACTCGGTCAGGTAGCCCGAGAACCCGCGGGTCCGCAGGTCGCTCCCGTAGACGCCGATGCCCGCGAGAAACCGCTTACAGACGCGGATCTGGTCGGCGAGGTCGGCGTCGATGCGGTCGGCGAGGTACTCGGTGTGGAACGGGGTGCGGTCGACCGCCGAGCGGATCGCCGTCGCGTCGTCGACGGCGAAACACGGCACCAGGTCGACGTCGAAGCCGTCGACCGTCCCCCTGACGTAGGGGTGTTCGGCGTACTCCTCGTGGCCGTCGGGGAGGACCGCGTGGCCGACCTGGAGGCCGAACGCCGCCAGTTCCTCGCGCGAGTACTCGGTCGGGAACCGGACGAACAGGTCGACGTCGCGGTCGCCTGCGAGCCAGGTGTCCCGGGCCGTCGACCCGACGAGGACGACCTCGACGTCGTCGGCGTCGACCGGCAGGTCCGCGAGGGCGGCCTCGGTCCGCTCGCGCAGCGTCGCGACGACCGCCTCGAGGCGGTCGTACTCCTCCTCGTCGGGAACGACGCGCTCGCGGGCCCGGGCGACGACCGCGTCGAACTCCTCGGACATACACCGGTGTTCCCCCGCAGTCGGGGAAAGCGTGTCGGGTGGCGACTGTCACGGTCACGGCGGGCGACTCCCCCGTCCACCACGTGACGGCGTGTCGACCCCGGCGGAAAACGAAACTCCTTTCATACGACTCCGGCTACGGAGACGTGAGCCGCCGTAGCTCAGATGGTAGAGCACCTCGCTGTTAACGAGGTTGTCCCAGGTTCGAGTCCTGGCGGCGGCGTTTGCTGTGGCGAACGACACGGCGAGCACCGCGTCGCGTGTGCTCGCCACCGTGAGCCGCGAAACCGAACCCCGCAGGACTCGTACACGCGAGTCACAGCCCGTGCAGGACCGTCTCGCGTGCTCCAGTGCCGACGACGTGTCAGACGACTCGGTCGCCGTCGTCGACGTGGTGTGGCCCGAGCGGCCCGTGCTCGGGACCGGTCCCGACGATGGGGGTCGCGTTGAGACAGCAGTGGCGACTCCCGGTGGCGACCAGGCCCGTCGAGAGCTCGGCCCCACAGAGCTGATCGCGGACAGGACTATGGTCGTGGCGGGCCGAGCACCGACGATGGTGACACGCGGTTCACTCGGACGGATCGGTATCGTGCTCGCCGGCGCCGTGGTCGCGACGGTGGTCGGCGTGGGACTGTTCGCGTTCGTCCCGATCTTTACGGCGCTGGGCGTCCTCGAAGTGCTCCTGGTGGTCGCCGTCGTCGCCGGCGGAACGGCGGCGGCCGGTCGATTCGCTGCGAGCGCCTTCCCGGACTACGACGTGGCCGAGGTCGAAGTCGACGACGTGATCACGCGCGACGGGAGCGGCGGTCCGGTCCCGGTAGGTGGGGGCGGCGTCTCGGCCGACGACGTGGTCGAACAGATCGAGCGCGCGGACGCCGACGACAGCGCCCGGGCGCTGGTCGTGAAACTCAACACGCCGGGCGGTGCGGTGGTGCCGAGCGAGGACATCAGGCGGGCCGCGGCTGACTTCGACGGCCCGACGGTTGCGTACGCCGAGGACATCGCGGCCAGCGGCGGCTACTGGATCGCCAGCGGGTGCGACGAGTTCCACGCCCGAGAGGCGAGCATCGTCGGCAGTATCGGGGTCAACGGCACGCAGTTCGGCGTGACCGACCTCGCGGAGAAGGCGGGGGTCGAGTACCGCCGGTTCGTCGCCGGCGAGTACAAGGACACGCCGTCGTCGTGGCGCGACCTCTCCGAGGAAGAGGTCGAGTACTTCCAGGGCTTCCTCGACGACTACTACGACCTGTTCGTCGAGACTGTCGCCGAGGGGCGCGAACTCGACGCCGAGTTCGTCAGGGACACCGAAGCGCGGGTCTACCTCGGCCACGAGGCGGGCGAGAAGGGGCTCGTCGATACGGTCGGCCCCCGGGCGGAGATGGAAGACCGCCTGGCCGAGCGGGTCGGCGTCGACGAGATCACTGTCGAGCAGTTCGAACCGGACCGGGGGCTCTCCGAGAAGGTCAGTGTCGGCGCGCGATCGGTCGCGCGGGCCTTCGGGGCGGGGGTCGCGAGCGTCCTCACCGACGACGACGTCCCGGTGCGGGCGCGCCTCTGAGGGACGGTCCCGCGGAACGGTCAGGAGAGGTCGATGTTCGCCGAATCGTCGACGCGGTCGAACGTGACCTCGAGGATGCCGTTGTTGTACGACGCGCCCGCGGAGTGCTCGTCGACGGTCGCGGGGAGCTGGACGCGCTCGTGGTACTCGCGGGTCCCTCCGGTGGCGTCGAGGGTCAACACTGTGCCGTCGCACTTCAGGTCGATCGCGTCGCGGTCGACGCCGGGGATGTCCGCGACGACGCGCAGCGTGTCGTCTTCCTCGTAGACGTCGAGGTGGACGTCGGCGCCCGCCGGGTCGGTCGCGGGCCCGCCCTGGACGTCGACGTTCTGGCCGTCCATCATGTCGTTCATCATCCGCTCGATCTCCCTGAAGAAGTCGTCGAAAGGGTCGTCGCGGTCGTCGCGTCTCATGCCCGCCACTAGGGCGATGCCGTGCAAAAACCTTCGCACCGCGGTATCGCCCTCGATAGCTCGCAGCGGCGTCTCGTCAGGGAACCGCCACCGGGACGTTCCGGGGAGCGGAATCGAGAGCGAACACCCCAGAGTATTTGCCGCCAGTGGTCGACCGGGCGGACGTGCGACTCGTCCAGGTGACGATCCCGACCGGCAAGCGCGAGAGGGTCCGTCGCGCCCTCGACGACGAGGGCGTCGACTACGTGCTGGCCGACGAGACGAGCGGCCGGGAGTACGCGGCGATCGCCTACGTCCCGCTCCCGACGAACGCGGTCGAACCCGTCCTGGAGACGCTGCGCGACGCGGGCATCGACGAATCGACCTACACGGTGGTCCTGGACGCCCGGACGGTGGTCTCGCGGGACTTCGAGGCACTGGAAGAGCGCTACGCCGAGGAGGAAGACAGCGACCGCATCGCCCGCGAGGAACTCGTCGCCGCCGCCCGCGACCTGGTCCCCTCCGTTCGGAACTACCTCGTGTTGACGGTCGTCAGCGCGGTCATCGCGACCGCTGGACTGCTGCTGGACTCGCCGGCGGTCGTCGTCGGGTCGATGGTGATCGCGCCGCTGATCGGTCCGGCGATGACCGCCAGCGTCGGCACTGTCGTCGTCGACGACGAACTGTTCGCCCGGGGCGTCAAACTCCAGGTCGTGGGAGTGGTCATGTCGGTCGCCAGCGCGGCCGCGTTCGCCTGGCTCGTCAAGACCGTCCACCTCGTCCCGCCGTTTACCGACGTGACCGCCATCCCGCAGGTCCGCGAGCGCCTCTCCCCGGACTTTCTCTCTTTGGCCGTCGCCGTAGGCGCCGGCGTCGCGGGGTCGCTCTCGCTGACGACCGGCGTCTCCTCGGCGCTGGTCGGGGTCATGATCGCCGTCGCGCTCATCCCGCCGGCCGCGACGGTCGGCATCGGTATCGCCTGGGGGCGCCCGATGGTCTCGCTGGGCTCGGGCGTGCTCGTGCTGGTGAACCTCCTGTCGATCAACCTCGCGGCGCTCGTGGTGTTGCGCTACAGCGGCTACCGGCCCACCCGCTGGTTCCAGCTGGACGAGGCCCGCGGGGCGACGATACGGCGCGTCGGGATCCTGGTCGTCGCCATCGTCGCCCTCTCGGCGTTTCTGGGCGGCGTCACGGTCGATTCCTTCCAGGCGGCGACCACCGAGGAACGCATCCGGGAGGCCACGACCGGCGTACTGGCCGACCAGTCCGAGGCGCGCCTGCTCTCCCTGGAAGTCCAGCGCAGTAGCGACATCGTGTTCCGCGACCCCGACGCAGTCGTCGTGACCGTCGGCGTCGAAAACGGCGACCCGCCAGCGCTGGCCGACGAGATCGACGCCGCGGTCGAACGCGTCACCGGCCGCGAGATGCGGACCGAGGTCCGGTACGTCCGGGTCGCCCGCGCCTGAGTCGCGCGCCGGGCGTCGCCGGGGTCGGCGCTCGCGCCCGTCGCCCGTCTCCGGTCCGGTCGCGACCCTGGGGCTTCATACGGACCGTTGTAATTCGTTACCGCCGTCGCGAACCACGGTGAACGCATC
>JAZKRZ010000113.1:0-10504 GCA_036626395.1 Haloarculaceae archaeon | reverse complement strand
TTCGATAGCGTGTTCCCGGCGAGTGTGTTCACGTACTTGTGTCCGACAGTATCACTTCCCGATGGCGTCGGTCAGGAGTTCGCGCGCCTCGGCGAAAACCCCGTCGGCCCGGTCGGGGTCGCGGGCCTCGGCGGTGATCCGGACGACGGGTTCGGTGCCGCTGGCCCGCAGCAGGAACCAGGCGTCGCCCAGGTCGACGCGGACGCCGTCGAGCGTCGAGACGTCCGAGTACTCGTCGGTGACGCGGCCGGTGACCCGTTCCATGACGGCTCGCTTGTCCGCCGTCTCGACGGCGTCCCGCCGGATCGGGTAGGTCTCCACCTCGCTCGCACGGGCGGCCAGCGGGCGCTCGCTCGCGAGCGCGACGAGTTTGCACGCCGCCAGCGGGCCGTCGGGACAGAGCGTCTCGCCCGGCCAGATCCACGCCCCGCTGGGCTCGCCGCCGAAGGCGACGCCGGGTTCGCTCGCCCGCTCGGCGACGTAGACGTCCCCGACCCGGGTGCGAGTGACCGCCACCCCGGCCGCCGCGAGGTGGTCCTCGACGGCGAGGCTCGTGTCGACCGGCGCGGCCACTTCGTCGCCCTCGCTCGCGGCCGCTCGCGCGAGCAGCGCCAGCGTCACGTCCCCCGAGAGGAAGTCGCCCTCCGCGGTGACGGCGCGCATCCGGTCGGCGTCGCCGTCGTGGGCGACGCCGACGTCGGCGTCCGTCTCGCCGACGAGCGCCGCGAGCGAGGCGCAGTTCTCCGCGGTCGGTTCGCTCGGACGCCCCGGGAACGAGCCGTCGGGCTGGGCGTTGAGCGTCTGTACCGCACAGCCCAGGCGGCCGAGCGCGTCGACGGTGACGCCGCCGGGACCGTTCCCCACGTCGACGACGACAGAGTGGGGGTCGGCGAGGTCGACCGCCTCGACCAGCGCCGCGACGTGGCGCTCGCGGCCGTCGCGGCGGACCCGCTCGCCGAACCCGTCCCAGGCGCACAGGCCGGGGTCGTCCGCTTCGACGCGGGCGGCGAGTTCCTCCTGGAGCGCGCTGTCGAAGGCCTGTCCCGAGGGCTGCCAGAGTTTGATACCGTTGTCCGCGGGGGGGTTGTGACTCGCCGTCACGACGACGCCGGCGTCGGCGCCGCGCCAGCCCACGCCGCGAGCGACGGTGGGTGTCGCCGCCAGTCCGAGGTCGACGACGTCGGTACCGGTCTCGCGCAGGCCCGCGGCGAGCGCGTCGAGCAGCGTTCGCCCGCTCTCGCGGGCGTCCCGTCCGACGACGACCCTGTCGGCGTCGGCGCCGAGCGCCCGCCCGACCGCGAGCGCCAGACCCGCGGTGACTTCCTCGCCGACCGGGCCCCTGATGCCGCTGGTCCCGAACATGCCTGTCTGCTCGCGGGGCACCGATAAAAACACGACGACACCGCCGACTCACCGAGCGCGTGGGAATCGAGAGAGTCCGCAGAGCTGTCCGGCCGGCGCGTCCGACCGCGCCGACGCCGCGAGGCGCCGAGCGGTGGGTCGGTCGTCTGCCGACTGCGTCGGTCAGTCCGACGCGTGGTTCAGGACGTGCCCGCAGTCCGAACACTGCCAGCCTTCGCCTTCCCAGGTGATCGCGCCCGAACAGGCCGGGCATCGGTACGAGTCGAACGTCGCGCGAGGTTGTGCTGCCATCACTTTCTGTACGTTCGTCCACCGTCTTAAGCCCTCCTATTATCGAAACTAAACAATATAAGGTGCCATGGGTCGCGTTCACACGCGGGCGGTCATTCGACAGGCGGCGGGTCGGGGCATCCCGGTACGTGCCGTCGCGGCCGGTGGGAAGCGTTTTGCCGGGGGACGGCCACTACCCGGGTATGAACCGGAGTGACCGCGAGGCGGCCAAGCGCCGCGCGGGCGAGAGCGCGGCCGGGACCGTCGACGACGGCGCTCTCGTCGGCCTCGGGAGCGGGAGCACCGCCGCACACGCCATCCGGGCGCTGGGTCGGGAGGTCGACGCCGGCCTCGACGTCCGGGGGGTGCCGACGTCCTTCCAGGCCCGGGACGTCGCCGTCGAGGCGGGCATCGAACTGACGACCCTGGCCGAGACGGGCGGGCACCTGGACGTCGCCATCGACGGCGCCGACCAGTTCGCGGGAGCGGACCTCGTGAAGGGCGGCGGCGGCGCCCACGCTCGCGAGAAGGTGGTCGACTCGGCCGCGGACGAACTGCTGGTCGTGGTCGACCCCACCAAGGAGGCGGACGTCCTCGACCACCCCGTGCCCGTCGAAGTGCTACCGGACGCGCGGACGACCGTCGCAGCGACGGTCCGCGAGCTGGGCGGCCAGCCCGAGTTGCGCCGTGCCGACGCCAAGAGCGGCCCGGTCGTCACGGACAACGGCAACCTCCTCGTGGACTGTGACTTCGGGGCGGTGCCCGACCCGGGCGGGCTGGCGACTGACCTGTCGGCACTGCCGGGCGTCGTCGCACACGGCCTGTTCGTGGACGCGGCCGACGCCGTCCACATGGGGTCGGAGACGGACATATCAGTGTTCGAACCCTGACAGGACGGCGTCGCTCGATGCCATCAAAAAAACTGCGAAGGTTCGACCGAGTCTACAGGTCGCGCGGCTGGACCGTCTTCCGGTCGTTGGCCTGCGCGCGTCGGGCGGCGTCGTCGAGGAGGTCGGCGACTTCCTCGTCCAGCGCGTCGTAGAAATCGCGGGACACGTTCATCTCGTCGAGCTCTTCCTTGACCGAGTTCTTGACAATGAGGTCTGCCATACACACCGTCATTCAGAAGGATGGCTTATAAACTTTCCCAATCATACCCGCTCTCGCCGCCTTTCGCGGGGGTCTGAGGGCTGTTCGCGGGTGGTCCTGCCCGAGGGATCCGGTGGGTTTAAGTATTTTGTGGGGTCCGGCCGGTCAAGTGGGTCCAGCACGGACGGGTGGTATGCGCGAGATCCTGGAGGCTGTGGCCGCGGGCGACCTCTCGCCCGCGCAGGCCGAGGCAGAGCTCGCGGGCTACGCGACCGGTGAGGCCGGCCGTTTCGACGCCGCTCGCGAGGCCCGCGCCGGACTCCCCGAGGCGGTGCTCGCCGACGGCAAGACCCCCGGCGAGGTCGCGGCGCTGGCCGCGACGGCCATCGAGACGACCGGCCGGGCCGTGGTCACGCGAATCGACGCCGACGACCGGAAGGCGATCCGCGAACGCCTCGACGTCGACTCTCCCGACGCGACCGTCTCGGTCGACGACCGCGCCGGGGTCATGGTGGCCCACGCCGCCGACTTCGACCCGCCGGACCTGGACGCGGGCGTCGGCGTCGTCACCGCCGGCACGTCCGACGTCGTCCCGGCGACGGAGGCGGCGACTATCGCCCGCGAGATGGGTGCGACCGTCGACAGTGTCGACGACGTCGGCGTCGCCTCGCTGGCTCGCACCGTCGACGCAGTGGACGACTTTCGCGACCAGGACGTCCTCGTCGTCGCCGCCGGTCGCGAAGGAGCCCTTCCCACCGTGGTCGCCGGCCTCGTCGACGTTCCCGTGATCGGGCTTCCGGTCTCGACGGGCTATGGCCACGGCGGCGGCGGCGAGGCGGCCTTCGCGGGGATGGTCCAGTCCTGCACCGCGCTGTCGGTCGTCAACATCGACGCCGGGTTCACCGCCGGGGCGCAGGCCGGACTGATCGCCAGACGGCTCGACGACGCACGGAGCCGAGAGCGGTGACGCTCGGCCCCCTCTCTGGCGCTCGCGAGGTACCCAAACAGTGTTGGTACACCGACTTTACTAAATGGGAAACAAGAAACTGGTACCGGTTCACACCCGGCAGAAACCAATGCCAAGCTGTCACCACTGCGGCGCGCACGTCTCTGACCAGTTCGCTCGCGTCTTCGCCGACGAGACGGGCCGCGTCCACGCCTGTCCGAGCTGCTCTGCGAACGCCGGCATCGCCGAAGTCGCCAGAGAGCGCGCCCCCGAAGCCTGACCGGGGCTGCTGTGACCGTTTCCGGGCCCGGCCGAGCGCACCGGTCGACCCGGAAACGACTTACAGCGCCCCCTCCGACGGTACTGTGCGATGACTGACCAGCGGTCGGCCGACCACTTCGTGTACGTCCTCCGGTGTGCGGACGACACCTTCTACACCGGGTACACCACGGACGTCGAGCGGCGCGTCCGGGAACACGCCGCCGGCGACGGCGCCAAGTACACCCGCGGTCGGACGCCCCTCGAACTCGTCCACGTGGAGGGCTTTCCCTCGCGGTCGGCGGCCATGTCCCGCGAGTACGACCTCAAACAGCAGTCCCGGGCGGAAAAGGAAGACGTCGTCGCCGCGGGCGGCGTCCCGACGGGAGGTTTTTGATCCCCGGCGCCGGAGCTACGCACATGGCACACGACGCGGACATCGAGGCGATCACCTTCGGGACCGACGGGTGGCGGGCGACCCTCGACGAGTTCACCTCCGACCGGGTGCGGACGGTGGGACAGGCCGTCGCGGACAGTCTCGAACGGCCGGGCACGGTCGTCGTCGGCTACGACGCCCGCGAAACCTCGCCGGGGTTCGCCGAGGACCTGGCCGGGGTGCTGGCCGGTAACGGGCTCGACGTCCTCCTCCCCGAACGGGACGTCCCGACGCCGGTCGTCGCCTGGACCGTCCGCGACCGCGACCTGGCCGGCGCGCTCATGGTGACGGCCTCGCACAACCCGCCCGAGTACAACGGCGTGAAGTTCCTCCCGTCCGGCGGGGCGCCCGCCCTCCCCGAGACCACCGCCGACATCGAGGCTGCCCTCGGTCCCCCGACGACCGTCCCCGAGAGCGAACGCGGCGAGATACGGGAGACCGACCTCGTCGAACCCTACGTCGAGCACGCCCTCTCCGCCGTCGACGCCGACCTCGACGGTGTGACGGTCGTCTACGACGCCATGCACGGGAGCGGGCGCGGCGTCACCGACGCCCTCCTCGAACGCGCCGGCGCCGACGTCGAGCGACTCCGCTGTGGGGCGGACCCGACTTTCGGCGGTGAGTCTCCGGAACCCGTCCCCGGGCGGCTCGGGACGCTCGTCGACCGCGTCGCCGAGACCGACGCCGACGTCGGCGTCGCCAACGACGGTGACGCCGACCGCATGGCGGTCGTCACCCCCGGTCGCGGCGCGCTCGACCCCAACCTGTTCTTCGCGGCCACCTACGACGCCCTCCTCGGGGGAGAGGCGCTGGCCGACCCCGGGGTCTACCGCCGGAGCGGCGACGTCGTTCGCACGGTCTCGACGAGTTCGGTCGTCGACCGCGTCGCGGAGGCCCACGGCGAAGCGGTCCACGAGACGCCGGTCGGATTCAAGTGGGTCGCCGACGCGATGGCCGAGAGCGACGCGCTGATGGGCGGCGAAGAAAGTGGGGGATTCGGGCTCACGACGCACCTCCGCAACAAGGACGGCGTCTTCGTGGCGCTGGTCGCGGCCGCCGTCGCCGCCGACCGCTCCTACGACGAGCGCGTGGCCGACCTGCTCGCCGAGCACGGCGACATCCACCAGGACCGGGTGAGCGTCGACTGCCCCGACGACCGCAAAGCGCCCGTCCTCGAGGAACTGGAGGGCGCGCTCCCCGACTCGATGGCGGGTGCGACCGTCGAACGGGTCTCCACGGTGGACGGCTTCAAGGTCTTCCTGGCGGACGGGTCGTGGGTGCTCGTTCGCCCCAGCGGCACGGAACCGAAACTGCGCGTCTACGCGGAGGCGGGGTCGGCCGACCGGGTCGACGAACTGCTGGCGGCGGGCCGGGACCTCGTCGAACCGCTCGTCTGAGGGGGCGGCGTTCACTCGGGCGGTTCGGCGGGGTCGAGAACGCCGCGGACCCGACCGCTGTCGACCGCCTCGACGTCGAACCCCAGCGACTCGTAGAAGGGCCGCACCGCGGCGTCACACTCGGCGACGAGTCTGTCTCGTCGGGTCGCCGCCGCCGCGACCAGTGCGGTACCGATGCCCTGCCCGCGGCGGCGGCGGCGGACGGCGACGTTCGCGACTTCCTCGCTGTCCAGGACGAGCGCGCCGAGGACAGTCCCTGCGGCGGTTCCGGCAGCCGCGGAGTCGTCCGGCCGCCCCTCGTCGGGGACAGCCACCAGCACGTCGCCCCGGTCGATGCCGGCGCGGACCCGGTCGGCGTCCGTTGCGAGCGCGGCGGCGTCGAGGACGCCGAGCACGCTCGCCAGTTCGTCGGGCTTTGCGACCCGGACGGCGACGGCAGTCACGGCTGGCGCCCCGTCGCGTCGACACCCCGGGTCGCGCTCACGGTCGCGCCGCCCGGGGCGGGTTCGACTCGCGGGCCTCGTCGACGGCTTCGAGGACCTCGCTGGTCGTGGGACGGTCGGCGACCGTCTTCCCGGTGTAGGTCCAGACGACCCGCGGTTCGGGACCGCGTGCGTCGACGACGGACACCTGAGGGATCCGGCCGAAGACGTCCGCCCAGTCGCTGGCGAACGCCAGCCGGACGGGCTGGTCGTAGTCGTCGGCTATCGTCGACTCCGCGTCGGCGAGCAGGGGGAAGGGCAACTCGAACTCGTCCTGCCAGGCACGGGCTGTCTCGCGGTCGTGGGGGAGCACGGGCACGGGGACCGTGTCGCGGGCGCGGAAGCCGTCGTAGCGGTCGCGGGTGCGCCGGACCTGCTGGCGACACTCCGTCCGCCCGTGGTCGCGCATGAAATAGAGGGCGACGAACTCGAACTCGCGGGCGAGCGCCGACAGCGAACAGGGGTCCGGCCCGCTCCCGACGTTCGGTGCCTCGAACTCCGGTGCCACTGGCACGTCGGTCATCACCCGCGCCTACACCGGCCATCGTCAAAACGACTGCGTCGGCGCGTGCTCGCGGGCGGCGGCGAACGACTCTCATACTGTCGGACACAAGTGAGGCCACCGTCGGTGGCTCGTTCGACCGGGAACGGGCGTTTCGCTGGCGTGTTCCCGACGAGCGTGTTCACGTACCTGTGTCCAACAGTATCATCTGTCGTGGCCGGCCCCCCACGGGAGCGACGGGGATCACCCGCCCTTGACCAGCCGGAGGACCTCGACGCGGTCGGCCTCGACGGGCTGGTCTTCCGGGACCGGGCGACCGTCCACGAGCACGGACACCTCGTGGGGGCCGTACGGGAGGTCTGCGAGCAGGTCCGCGTAGGTCGCGGCCTCGCCGACCTCGATCTCGCGGGCGCCCTCCCCGACGACCGACACCGTGATGCGCATATCCGCCGATCCGTCCCGAGGCTTGAGAGTGTGACGGTGGACGCCCGCGGGGCGGTTCGAACGCGAAGGGTGGTCGCCGCGGCGACTCTCGGTAGGTTTACGGAGCGGCGTCGCCTCCTCACGGACATGAGCGAGGCCGACACGGAGCCGCGGGCGGGGCGGGACGCGGTCTGGATCGAGAAGTACCGCCCGCAGACCCTAGACGAGGTCGTCGGGCAGGAGGACAGCGTCGAACGCCTCAAGAGCTACGTGCGGCGGCGAGACTTGCCGCATCTCCTGTTCTCGGGGCCGGCAGGCGTCGGGAAGTGTGTCACCGGCGAAACTCCGGTGCTCACCAGTGACGGGTTGTCGCGAATGGGGGCTATCGTGGGTGACACTGAGGGGTTCGAATCGGTGGACGACGAACTCGAGGTTCTCACGCTGACCGAGAGCGGTGAGTTCGAGTACACTCCACCGAGCCACCGGTTCGGCAAAGCGACAGATGAGGTGGTGCAGGTTCGAACGCGCGACGGTGGCGAGACGACGGTGACGCCGGAACATCGGCTGCTGGTCGTCACGCACGACGGATTCGAGTGGCGAGAGGCGACCGACCTCGAACCGGGCGACCGGGTCGCTCGACCGCTCGAAGCGCCGCTTCCCGAGACCGAGACGCGGCTCGACTGGCTCCGGAAAATGGACGGTGACCGAACGTTCGTCCACGTCGCGGAGGAGTTCGCACGGTCACACGAGATCCCCTGCGAGGCCGACTACGTCGGGAAACGAAAGGAAATCGTGCGGGCGCTCCGAGAGGAAGAAACCGTCGACGACGCGGTCGCGGCTGTCGACGCGTCGCGCAAATACGTACTGGCCGTCAAACGGGGGGTAGCGACCGACGACCTCGGCGCGACGAGCACAGTCTGCCCACTCTCGACGCTCCGATCGCTCGACGCTTCGGAAGACGACCTCCGACGGAACGTCGAGGCGATACAGTACGTGCACCCGGCGAACAACGCCCGGTCACCACCGATCACGCCACCGTGGGAGGTGACGCCTGATCTGGCTCGGTTTGTCGGCCTCGCGATCAGCGAAGCCCGAATACGGGACGGACGGGTCAAGTTCTACAACACCGACGAGACGCTGCTGGAACGGTTCGCGACGTCCGCGCGGACGCTGTTCGGGGTCGAACCGACGCGCGGGACCCAGCAGGACGTCCCGTACATCGAACTCAACAGCAGGACGCTGACCGCGTACCTGTCGGCGTGTTTCGACGTGTTCGCGAATGCTGCCGACGAGGACCGAGGGGGGCCGCTCGGGTCGACGATACTCCGCGTGGGCGCAGACAGCCGCAGGGCGTTCCTCCGGGCGATGTTCGACGCGGAGGGCCACGTCACCGAATCGGGGATCATCGAACTCACCCAGAAGGATGGCGACCTGATCACGCTCCTCTCGTACCTGCTGGCAGGGTTCGGGATCCCCTCTCGCCGGAAACGGGAACACAAAGCTCCGACGAACGGGGGCGACGCTGAACGCGAGTATCACACGCTCTACGTCTCCGGTTCGGCCCATCTCGCTCGTTTCGCGGACGAAGTCGGGTTCACGGTCGAACCGAAGTCGACCCGGCTGGAGTCCAGCGCGGCCAGAGATTCGAATCCAAATCACGACACTGTTCCCGTTCAGCACGCCGTCGACGACCTGTGTGACGCACTTCATCTCCCCAAATCCGAACTCTGTACGGCGTCGCTCGACCTCGAAACCCCCGGAAGGGAGAACTACGAGAACGACCTCGTGGCCGTCCTCGAAGCGGCAACCGACAGGGTCGAACGGGCACAGGAGGTCGTCGAATCGCTGTCGCGTCTCGAGGCGGACCTCGCTGCGACGGACAGGGTCCCGGTCGTCTGGGCGGAGGCCAGACCGGCGCTGGAACCGATCGAGACGCGACGAGAGGTCGCGGCGGTAACCGGGATCAGGAAAGACCGCCTCCTCGAGTACGCCGACGGACGACGGACGCCGTACGCCGAGCGGACGGAGCGTCTCGTCGGCTTGCTCGACAGTGATGCGGAACTGCCGGATACCGGGACGGTACAGCGGACGCTCCGGGACGCTATCGACGCGCTCGGCGTCACCGACGAGCGGGTCGCTGACGGGACGCAGATGCTGGGTACCGACGTCTCCAACCTGCTGAACGACGACGACATCCAGCTCCGGTCGTTCCCGCGGTTCGCGACTGTCGCCTCTCGCCTCGAATCGACCGCGCTGGAGATGCTTTCGATGGACGTCCTCGAACGTCTCCGGACGCTCGACCGACTCGTCGAGAGTTCCCTCTACTTCGACGAGGTGACCGACGTCGAGCGCGAGCAGGACTCCCGGCGTGTCTACGACCTCACTGTTCCGGAGTCACGAAATTACGTCGCTGGACGGGTCCCTACCGTGATGCACAACACCACATGTGCGACAGCCATCGCACGGGAACTGTACGGCGAGGACTGGGGGGACAACTTCCTCGAACTCAACGCCTCGGACGAGCGCGGTATCGACGTGGTACGCGACCGGATCAAGAGCTTCGCGCGGACTTCTTTCGGCGGGGTCGACCACCGGATCATCTTCCTCGACGAGGCCGACGCCCTCACGAGTGACGCCCAGTCCGCCCTCCGCCGGACGATGGAGCAGTTCTCGAACAACGTCCGCTTTATCCTCTCGTGTAACTACTCCAGCCAGATCATCGACCCGATCCAGTCCCGGTGTGCGGTCTTCCGGTTCTCGCCGCTGTCGGACGAGGCCGTCGCCGAGGAGATGCGAGCGATCGCCGAGGCGGAGGGGATCGAACTCACCGAGGACGGCGTCGACGCGCTGGTCTACGCCGCCGACGGCGACATGCGCAAGGCCATCAACGCCCTGCAGGCGGCCTCGGTCACCGGCGGGGTCGTCGACGAGGAGGCCGTCTACGAACTCACCTCCACCGCCCGTCCAGAGGAGGTCAACGAGATGGTCGAGCAGGCGCTGGCGGGCGATTTCACCGCCGCACGCTCGACGCTCGACCGGTTGTTGACCGAGGAAGGCATCGCCGGCGGAGACGTCATCGACCAGCTCCACCGGGGAGTCTGGGAGTTCGACCTCGAGGACGAGGCGGCGGTGCGTCTCCTCGACCGCATCGGCGAAACGGAGTATCGGATCACGCGCGGGGCGAGCGAGCGAGTCCAGCTGGAGGCGCTGCTGGCGTCACTCGCGCTGGACGAGTAGCGAGATTCGACCGCAGGGAGAATCTCGAAAATGCGAGCGGCGACGACGGAAGCCGCGAGCAGCGAGGTCCGACCGTGGGGAGGACCTCGGAGATACGAGCGG
>JAZKRZ010000112.1:0-10520 GCA_036626395.1 Haloarculaceae archaeon | reverse complement strand
CTGATGCGAGTACTTTTCACGACCGGTCGCGATTCGACGGGTTTGCGGGAGGTCCTCGCGGAGTGGCGCCCGGTCGTCGACGAGGAACTCGAACGGATACTCCCCAGACGCTTCGACGACGCGTACCTCGACGGGACGTTCGGTGAAGCGGCCTTCGAGTACGACGCCGACGCGGTGGAGGTGACGCTCGCGACTCCGACGTGGGAGCTACTCGACCCCGGCGGCAAGCGCTGGCGAGGCCGGCGCGTTCGGTAAGGCGCGGGGCAACGACATCCGCGAGGGCAAGAAGACGCTCATGGTCGTCCACGCCGCCGAACACGCATCCCCGGTGGACGTCGCCCGCCTCGAAGAGATCCGCTGGTGGTGTCGGAGTGTCCGCGCTGTGGCTCGGTCCTCGGGATCGGCGGCCATCCCTGGTGAGAGGGGGTCGGGGGATGCCAGTGGGCGCCTCGCGCGAGCGTTCGACCGGTCAGTTTGAAGCGGCAGATTCACTACGGGGCGTTTCAAAGCCACGTGCATGGACGAGAGTGCGGACGTTTCGCGTCGAGCGCTCCTGCGGGGCGTCGCGGGGGCGACGGCGGCATCGACGGCTGCAGGGACGGCCGCGGCCCAGGAGGGCGAGGGCGGCGAGGGTGGCGGCAGCCAGCGCCCGGTCTTTCCGAGCTACGTCGACGACGCTCGCGACCAGGGGTACGAGGACCTGCGTGGTGAGTCCGAGGTCACGATAAGTGTCGGGGCCGGCAGTGAGGGGCTTTCGTTCGCGCCGACGTTCGTCTGGATCGACGAGGGGACCGAGGTGACCTGGGAGTGGACCGGTGAGGGCGGGGGGCACAACGTCGTGGCCCAGTCCGGCGCTGACTTCCGGAGCGGTGACCCGGTCAGCCAGGCGGGGACGACCTTTTCGCATACGTTCGAGGCCAGCGGCATGGTCACGTACTACTGCAATCCCCACGAAGCGCTCGGGATGAAAGGCGCCATCGCCGTCGGCGGCGGCGTCGAGACGGAGTCGGTCGGCGGCGGCAGCGCCGGTCCGCAACTCCCCGACGTCGCCAAGTCCGTCGGCGTCGCCGCCGGTTTCGCGATGGCCGCCACGCTCGCGCTCGCGTACTTTTTCATCAAGTACGGCGGTCGGGGCGGCGACGCCGACACCGCCTGACCTGTCGCGTCGTCCCCTCTGTCTTGCCCCTTCGAGGCACCAGCTACAGCGACTCGGGCGTCGCGTGGACGGTCAGGTCCACCGGACGGGACTGTCCCTCGATGTCGGCGACGATGCGCTCGACGACTCGCTCGGCTTCCTCCTGGATAAGCGGCGTGACCTTCTCAACGAGCCAGGCGAGCGAGACGAACGACGGCAGGCCGACCTGGCCGACCTTCACGGAACCGGGCTCGAACTCGACCCGCAGGGTCACACGGCAGGCCGTCTCGGTGTTGTCCGGCGCCAGGTCCGGGGCCTGCTCGACGAGCCAGTGGCCCCGGGCGTTCATGTCCTTGATGACCTCCCAGTCGATGCGGTTCGGCGGGTCGGCGTCGGTTACTTTCGTGTGAGCGGTGTAGGTGATCCGCCACCAGGAAAAGCGCAGCGCGTAGCGGGTCCCCGGCGAGCCGTCACCGTCGCTGCGAACCCGCTCCAGGTACTCGGAGTAGTTCGCGTACCCCGGAAAGTCGACGATGAACTCGTAAACCTCCTCGGGGGGGAGATGGACGACGGTACTGACCTCGATGCGGTCCACGACAGCCTCTGAGGGCTGCTGGTACAAAGGGCTCCCGCCGCCGGCCCCCGTCGACGGCCCCGGACCGCCTGAGCGAGACGCAGGGGAGGGAACCCGTCCCGCCGGCAAGTTCGCGAGAAGTAGCGGGAGGTAGATTTGAACTACCGGTCTGCGGGTTATGAGCCCGCCGGAATCTCCTGGCTATCCCATCCCGCTACCAGTTCGTAACCCGGTGCGCCAATTAAGGGTTGTGATCCGACCGACGTCCGTGAATTTCTCTCACTCGTCGCGGTGGACCTGCCAGGTGAACAGGCTCTCGAAGACGTAGTTGACCGAGACGGCAACGCCGATGGCGATGAGGCTGGCGAGCAGGAACCACAGGTCGGTGTCGAAGACGACGACGACGAGGTCCAGGCGCTGGGTGAGAAACCAGTAGACGGCGAACTGGACGGTCGACCCGCCCGAGCGGACGAGGTGGGACTTCCCGAGGCGCTTGCCGAGAGCCCGCCAGCCCCGCCGTCCCTCGTCGGCGAACGTCCAGTGTTCGTTGACGAGGAACATGACGACGATGGCCGTCTCGATGCCGGCGGCTTTCGCCCACAGTTCGGGGACGCCCAGGCCGAGTCTGAGGACGGTGAGGACGGTGTTGTCGCTTATCGCGCCGACGACGCCGACCGAGAGGAACTTGCCAAAGCGCGCGCCCGACAGCAGCGACGCGGCCCGGTCGCCGAGCAACTCGCGGTCGCTCATCTCTCGACCAGCGCCGTGGGGTCCTCGTGGGTGGCGGCGATGGCGTTGTGGACACGGCTGTTGCGGATCTGTTTCGCGCGGTGGCGTGCGACAAAGAGCGCCCGGCCCAGTCGCAGCGAGGTCCGGAGCGGCGAGACGGTCGAGCCGGGCATGTCCTCCCAGGTGATGGGGACCTCGGCGACGGCGAGTTCGAGCGCGCCCGCCATCGCGACGAGTTCGACGTCCCAGGCGAACCCCGGCTCGTAGAGGTGTGCGCGGACAGCCTCCCAGGCCTCGCGCGTCAGGGCCTTCGCACCGCACTGGTAGTCGTAGAGGTCCGCGTCGAGCAGGCGGCGGGCGAGCCACGCGAAGCCGTCGCCCAGAAAGCGCCGGGCGAACGTCTGGTGGCTGGTGATCGTCGCGTCGGGGTGGCGCCGCGACCCGACGGCCAGGTCGGCCTCGCCGACGGCGTCGACGACGCGACCCAGTTCGCCCGGCGGCGTGCTCCCGTCGGCGTCTGCGAAGGCGAAGACGTCGGTCTCGAGCGCCTCGAAGCCCGCCGTGACCGCTGCGCCTTTCCCCCGGCGGTAGGGGGAGACGCTGACGGTGGCGGGGAGGTCCGCGAGCGCGCCGGCCACGTCTTCCGAGGGGTCGTCGACCTCGATCCGGAGCGCGTCCGGTGCGAGTTCGGCCCTGACGTCGTGGACGTAGGCGCCGAGACGGTCGACGTCCGGGCGGAAGGCGGGGATCACGATTCCGACCGACCGGCTCATTGCTTCGAGGGTTCGCCGCGGTCTGTAAAAACTGTTCGAATCCGCGTGACAGCCCCCGAGAACGTCGCCGGTCGGGCGGCGCCTCCGGCCGCGAGCGGCGGCGGGACTGGCGGCCAGCGACTGCGGACGGTCACGGAGCGTGCCCACTGCCGGAAGGGGCCGCGTGCGGGCCGTCTCGGGGTCCAAAAGACGTATAGGGTCGCGAATCGGTACCCCGAACGATGGAATACGGCCTCGTCCTCTGGTGGCTGGTGGCCTACCTCGCGCTGACCCTCGCGGGGATGCCCCTGGCGGCGGTCCTGTTCCCCCGGCTGGCCGACCGAGGTGCCGGGTTCGCGCTCCCGGTCGCGCTCGCGCTCCTCTGGGTCGTCGTCTACCTCGTCGGACACCTCTCGATGACCGCGGGCCTGTGGGCCGGAATCGCGGCGCTGGCCGTCGCGGCCGGCACAGCGGCCTATCGCGGCGTCGAGGTCGACCGGTGGCGCTACAGCGAGGTCGCGGTCGTCTTCACGCTCGCCTTTCTGTTCCTGGTGGCGGTCCGGGCGGTCGACCCGGCCGTCCACGCCGCGGGCGGCGAGAAGTTCCTCGATTTCGGCCTGCTCAACTCGGTCCTCCGGGCCGACCGCCTCCCTCCCGAGGACATGTGGTTCGCCGGGCAACCGGTCCAGTACTACTACGGCGGACACCTGCTGGCGGCCGTCCTGACGCGGATCACCGGGACGGCACCGCGCTACGCCTACAACCTCGCGCTCGCGGGGTTTTACGCGACGCTCGTGACGGCGGCCTACGGGCTCGCGGGGTCGGTCGCCGCGAGTCGCGGCGTCTCACGCCGGCGAGCGGGCGCGTTCGGTGCCTTCTTCGTCGGCGTCGCGAGCAACCTCTCGACCGTCGCTCACCTCGCTCTCTGGCTGGTCCCGATGGCGGTCCGGCGACCGCTCGTGGGCGCACTCGGCGTCGAACTGGAGGGGGTCGTGGCCGAGGGGCCCGCGGCGTTTTCCTACTGGTCGGCCAGTCGCGTCATCGACGGGACGATAAACGAGTTCCCGCTCTTCGCGTGGCTCAACGGCGACCTCCACGCCCACATGATGAGCACGCCGTTCGTCCTGCTCGCCGCCGGACTGCTGTTCAGTTACTTCCGGACGCCAGAGAGTGAGCGCCGCCGCCGACTCCTGCTCGTCTTCGGGGCGGTCCCGCCGCTCGCGGGGATGCTCGCTGTCGTCAACACGTGGTCGTTCCCGGTCGTGGGCGGGCTCGCGTTCCTGACGCTCGCGCTGGCGCCGACCGACCCCGCTTCGCTGTTTCCGGCGGACCTGGCCGAGCGGGTCCCCGACGAGGGCGCCGCGCACGAACTCGCGCGCCACGCGCTCGCGCTCGGCGCCGCCGCCGTCGTCGCCGTCCTCGGGGTGGTCTGGTCGCTGCCCTTCTGGTTCGGGACTGCGAGCGGGCGGTCGATCGGCGTTCTCCCCGAGCGGAGTTCGATGGGCGCGCTCGTGCTCGTCCACGGCGCCTTCCTGCTGGTCTTCGCCGTCTACCTGACACGCCAGGGCCTGCCGGCCCTCGACCGGGAACACGCCGACGAGGTGGCCGTGTTGCTCGCGCTTGGGGCCGTCCTCGCGTGGGGCGGTGCGTCCGCGCCCGTCGTCGCGCTCCTCGGCCCGATACTGGTCGTCGGCTGGATACTCATGCGCACGCAACTTGGGTCCGCCGGGGCGGGGTCGGCGGCCGACGTCGAGACCGGCCCGGACCCGGTGTCCGACGGCGGGACCGCCGCCGTGTCCGCTGGCGACGCGCCACCGACAAGCGCTGGCGCGGGCGTCGGCGACCGCCTCCGGGGCGTCGTCGGCTTCGAGACGCTCCTGATCCTCGCGGGCGCGGGCGTCGTCTTCCTCGTTGAGTTCGCGTTCGTCAGAGAGCAGGCCGGGCCCGGACGGCTCAACACCGTGTTCAAGACCTACGCGGACGTGTGGATACTCTGGGCGGTCGGCGCGGGCGCGGCGCTGGCCCACCTCGTCGACGGTGACGCGGACGTGCCGGGCCTGGCGCTGACCGGCGAGCGCTGGCGGACCGCCTTCCGGGTGCTGGCCGTCGCTCTCGTGGTGTCGACGTCCGTGTACGGCGCGTTCGCGCTCTCGAACCACTTCTCGGCGTCGGGCGGGTTCTACAACGACCCCGAGAACCCCTCGCTCGACGCCCTCCGGTTCGTCGACCAGCGCCACCCCACCGAGGCGAAGGCCATCGCGTGGTTCGACGACCTGGAGGGCCAGCCCAACACGGTCTCGAAACCCGGGACGGACATGTACAGCTGGGACGCGAACCCGGTCGCGAGTCTCACGGGCGTGCCGGCGCTCGCGGGCTGGGCCCACGAGGTCGGGTATCGCGACCGCGCGGTCTACCAGACCCGCGTCGAACACGCCAACGCCATCTATACGGGGTCGCCCGAACTCCGGGCGTACTACCTGCGGGCCTACGATATCGAGTACGTCTACGTCGGGCCCGCCGAGGTGGGCGCCTACGGCACAGCGGAGGTCCGGACGTTCGACTCGATGTCCGGCGTCACGCTCTCGAAACAGTGGGGTGACGGGGACGTCCGCGTCTACCGGGTGACCCACGAGGAACTCCCCGAACCGAGCGGCTGACGGGTGGTTCAGTTCCGGTCGGCGTGGCGCTGTCGGTGGACGATCCCCTGGTTGTCGGCCGTCGCGCGGACGAACTCGCGGAACGCCTCGGCCGTCTCGGAGTCCTCGTCCAGTACGATGGGGTCGCCGCCGTCGGTGCCGTCGCCGCGCTCGCGGACGGCGGGGTCCAGCGGCACCGACCCGAGGAAGGGCATGTCGACGTCCGCGGCGAAGGCCTCGCCGCCGCCCTCGCCGAAGATGGCGTGTTTCGAGCCACAGTCCGGACAGCGGAAGGCGGCCATGTTCTCGACGATACCCAGCACGGGCGTCTCGTGTTCGCCGAACATCTCTAACCCCTTGCGCGCGTCGTCGATGGCGACCTCCTGGGGGGTCGTGACGATGACCGCGCCCGTGACCGGCACGGTCTGGAGGAGGGTCAACTGGGTGTCGCCGGTCCCCGGCGGGAGGTCGACGACGAGGTAGTCGAGCGCCCCCCACTCGACGTCCTCCCAGAGCTGGGTGAGCACCTTGTGGACCATCGGTCCCCGCCAGATGACGGGGTCGTCCTCGCCCAGGAGGAAGTCCATGCTCATGAGCTTCATGCCGTACTTCTCGGGGGGGACGAGCGTCTCGTCGGGGGTGGCCCGGGGCTGTTCGTCGGCGTCGAGCATGCCGGGGACGTTCGGACCGTAGACGTCGGCGTCGAACAGTCCCACGCGGGCGCCCAGTTGCGCGAGCCCGGCCGCGAGGTTCACGGCCATGGTACTCTTGCCGACGCCGCCTTTGCCCGAGGCGACGGCGACGACGTTCTCGACGCCCGGCAGGACGTCCGCTTCCTCCGAGACCAGTCCGCTGTCGACCCCGGCGTCCAGCTCTATCGCGTAGTCCAAGTCCGCGAGTGCCTCGCGGACCTCCCCCGCCATGGCCGTCTCCGCCGGCGAGTAGGGCGCGCCCAGCGCGAGCGAGACGTGGACCTCGCCGGCGTCGTCGTCGATGGCCACCGAGTTGACCAGTCCCAGCGAGACGATGTCGTCGCCCAGGTCCGGGTCCCCGACCGCTCGCAGGCGGTCGAGCACGTCGTCTTCGTCCATACCCCCACGTCGGTGTCACCCGGCGAAAAGGGTTGTGGCCCGTCTCTTTCACTCGCTGTGGCGCTCGCGGCCCGACTCCATGCCAGACCGCATGAACGCCGCGAGGATCCGGCCGATGCTGGAGTCTCCGGTCCAGACCGCTTCCTCCGCGACTGGTTCGCCCTCCGTTTCGGCGGCCAGAAGCACCGTTCGTTCGTCCGTCATCAGCGCACGCCCGGCGAAGTCGGCGGGATTGTCCTCGGCCATGACGAAGACCTCGACCGGGTCGCCGCCGCAGGTCTCGCAGGCGAACGCTGCCTGGAGGCCCCCCGGGTCAGCGTCTTCGTCGCCAGCCTCGACCGCGGTCGCGGGGGTGTCGTCGGCCGACTCGAGGGCCGTCGACGGCCGATTCGATAGCGGCGTCGACCGTGCCCGCACACTCGGGGCAGACGCCGTCGGCGAACGAGCCGATCCGGGTGCGGTGGTGGGTGTCGACGGCGGCGACCACCGACCGGGTGTTACGGTCGGCGTAGCCCCCCGGCGGGAGCGAGAGCCGCGAGAGGGTGGCGTCGCAGGCGTCACACGCCACCTCGGTCACGTTGTCGACCACGCTCGCGGTGAGCGCGTCGTCGCCACAGAGCGGGCAGTCGTCGCCGCGCGCCCGGCGTCGGTGAGCTCGTAGCGCTCGTCGTCGCGCTGGCGGACGAACTCGCCGGTGAGCTGGCGAAGGTGGTAGGCGAAGCCCGCGGTGGTCTCCTCGTCGGTGGCCGCGAACAACTCCGAGAGGGCGAGCGACTCGTCGGCCGTCGCGAGGGTGCGTACACCGCCAGGCGCGTCTCGCCGCCCAGCGCCTGGAAGGCCTCGCTCGGGGCGAGACGCTCCTGGACAGCCGGTCGGTCGTCCGTGTCGCCGCCGTCGGGGACCTGCGAGTCGGCGGGCATAGAGCGTCACTGCGTGCCACCCGGATTAATACTGTCGGACACACGTGAGGCCACCCTCGGTGGCTCGTTCGACCGGGAACGGGCGTTTCGCTGGCGTGTTCCCGACGAGCGTGTTCACGTACTTGTGTCCGACAGTATAAGATCTGTCGGCACCTTCGAATCTTCCCGCTTTCACTCCCCAGCCACGGCGTCCGGGGCAGGGTGGTGGTGGCACTGTCCAGCCCTCATATCCCGACGCGGCCACCCGCCGACCAACCGGCACCCACAGTAGCACGGGTATTATTAGCATGGAGCGGGTACGGTGGGCTATGCTTGCGGACGACTTCGGTCGCGAGGTCACTGGGGTCCGGGTCTCCCTGACCGACCGGTGTAACTTCGACTGCGTTTACTGTCACAACGAGGGGCTGGGCGATACACGCGGCCCCATGGAGCCTCGCGACCACGAGATGTCGACCGACGACGTCGTCCGCTTTCTCGAAGTCGCGCGCGAGTTCGACGTCGACGCCGTGAAGTTCACCGGCGGCGAACCGCTGTTGCGCGAGGACGTCGAGGAGATCATCCGTCGCACGCCCGACGGGATGGAGGTCTCGATGACGACCAACGGGACGATGCTCCCCGGCCGGGCCGAGGGCCTCGTCGAGGCGGGTCTCGAACGAGTCAACGTCTCCCAGGACGCCCTGGACGAGGAGACGTTCAAGCAGGTCACGCAGGCCGGTGCCTACGATGCCGTCATGGAGGGTGTCGACGCCGCGCTGGACGCGGGACTGGCGCCGGTCAAACTCAACATGGTCGTCTTCGAACAGACCGCGGGTTACGTCCCGGAGATGGTCGACCACGTCGCCGCCAACGCGGGGCTGCGGTTGCAACTCATCGAGTACATGCCCGAGATCGCGGGCCACCCCGAGTGGGCCATCGACATCGAGCGGGTCCACGACTGGCTCGCGGACCAGGCCGCCCACGTCGAACACCGGGAGATGCACGACCGCAAGCGCTACTGGGTCGCCCGCGAGGGGCTGGACGGCGAAGGCATCTTCGAGGGGTCGGGAGACGCCGACGGCGCGGTCGACGAGTCCCGGGCGGGCATGGTCGAGATCGTCGACCCCGTCGAGAACCCCACGTTCTGTGCCAACTGCCACCGGGTGCGGGTCACCCACGAGGGCTACCTGAAAGGGTGTCTCAACCGAAACGACGACCTGCGGCCGATGGGCGAGATGACCAGACCCGAGATCCGCGAGACCTTCCGCGAGACGGTCGCGAACCGCGTGCCATTCTACGGCGAGTACATGGTCCGGAACGGCGACGGCGAGTGGGTTGTCAACGAGCAGTACCTCGACGATGGACCGGCCGAAGTGGCCGGCGACGACGAACCCGAAGGCGAGTACCCGGTCGTCGAGAACGTCTTCGCCGACGACCCGGAGGAGGACGTCGGGGCCGCCGACGACTGACGGGCGTTCGCCGGGGGAGGCAAATACTGACCGGCGTTCGCCGCGGACGGAATCCTCAACTGTGTCCCGCGCGTAGGTCGAAACAACGTGAGTCAGGAGCGCGAATACCGTCCAGCGGCGTGTAACATCGGCCGCGGCGGGCGTCGCCGACGACTCGTCATCTCGGCGCTGGCGTTCGGCGTCGCCGTCGTGCATCTGTCGGTGTGTCTCGTCGCGGGGCTACCGAAATCGGTCGTCGCGGGCGTGTTCGTCCCGCTCGCGGTCGGCTTCGAGTGGGCCATCCAGGCCTCGACCGCTTTCTGTGTGCGCCTCGCCCTCCTGAACCGCTACGACCTCCGGCCCGACGGCGGCACGGGCACCGTCTCCGACCCGGCCGCGCGGCGCGCAGACAGGGACAAGGCAGTGAAGATAACGGTCGTCTCCGTCGGCCTGGCGGCAGGCGTCACGCTCGTCGTCCTCTCACTGGTCTGATGCCGACCCAGACCCGTCCCCGTTCCTGTCGGGTTCGGCCCGTGGGTCAGGGCCGCCGGAAGGTGTAGTTCGTCCCCTCTCGCTCCACGTGTAACTCGCCGGCGCCGTGGTCGAAGACGAGCCTGTCCGCCGCGCCCGCGAACTCGTGGAGGGGCATGCCGGTCTCCACCCGGCCGTCGGGGTGGACGGTGACGTGCGTGACCCCGCGGAAGTCCGCGACGACGGCGCCGTCGCGCCCGGAGACGGCGTCGGCCCCAGCGAAGCGTTCCAGATTGCGTCTGACCGCGTCGGTGTCGGTCGGGTCGACCGCCGTGGCGTCCTCGGATCCAGCCATACCGGCGGTTGGGCCCGCGGCGACAAAGAGGTGGCGCGCGGTCGTCATCCCGTGTCTCCGTCCCGGTCAGACGTCGACGTCTCGTCTCGGGCACGCCCGGAGCGAACGACCTCCCGGCCGACGAAGGCGAGCGGTGCGACGCCGGCGAGTACGCCGAGTGCGCCGACGCCGATAGCCGCCTTGGGGGGGCCGGGCACTCGGTGGTGACGGTGTAGAGGCTGTAGTACTCTCCCTCGCACCGGACGACGAGTCGGCTTTCGGCCCACGGCCAGTCGTCGGCTTCGACGGGGGGATCTCTCTCCTCAATCGCCCACTCGGCTTTCTCTTGCTGGCTCTGGCGATATAGTTATTTACGCCCATTGCTCATCTGTAGTGGTAGATACTTTCTCATGACTGGAGTTCGTAGTCCGTCACAGCATGGTCAGCAGAGAAA
>JAZKRZ010000111.1:0-10522 GCA_036626395.1 Haloarculaceae archaeon | reverse complement strand
GCCCGCCAGGCCGGCGTCCCGCGGAGTCTCGACGAGATCACCGAGGTCTCCCGCGTCGAGAAAAACGAGATCGCCCGGACCTACCGCTACGTGATCCGCGAACTCGGCCTGGAGGTCCAGCCCGCCGACCCCGAGAGTTACGTCCCGCGCTTTGCGTCGTCGCTCGGGATGAGCGACGAGGCCGAACACCGCGCCCGGACGCTCCTGCAAAACGCCAAGGAACAGGGCGTCCACTCGGGCAAATCGCCCGTGGGACTGGCGGCGGCCGCCGTCTACGCCGCCGCCCTGTTGACAAACGAGAAGACCACGCAGGCCGCCGTGAGCGAGGTCGCGGACATCTCCGAAGTCACCATCCGCAACCGCTACCACGAACTCCTGGAGGCCGAGCAGGGCCTCCCCGTGGCCTGATACGGACCGTTGTACCCATTTTCGGCGATGCCGCCGACGTGTGGGCGGGTTACGGCCCGATGCGTTCACCGTGTTTCGCGACGGTGGTAACGAATTACAACGGTCCGTATGACGGCGGGTCCGACCGCGGTTCTCGAACGCGAGACTCGATAGCGGAGCGCATGGCCCCGGTTCTCCGTCGATAATCACGGCTGATAACCGACCTCGCCGACGAGGGCCGGGACGTCGCCGACGACGCCATCGATGCGATGGAGGCCGTCGACGAAGCCAACTCGGAGGTCTCGGCGGACGTCGAGCAGTTGCGCGACCGTATCGACGAGATCGACGAGATCGTCGACGTCATCAACGATATCGCCGACCAGACAAACATGCTGGCGCTGAACGCCTCCATCGAGGCGGCCCGTGCGGGAAGCGGGCGAGGGCTTCGCCGTCGTCGCCAACGAGGTCAAGAGCCTCGCAGAGCAGTCCCAGCAAAACGCCGCCGAGATCGAACAGCTCGTCTCGAACATCGAGGCCGACACCGAGGAGACAGTCGAGAGCATCACCCACGCCAACGAGCAGGTCGAGCAGGGGATCGACCAGGTCAGCGAGACGGTCGACATCATCCACCGAGGAAGTCGCCTCCATGGTCGACGTCACCGCCGAGAGCGCCCAGGAGGTCGCCGAGGAGATCGACCGCATCGCCGCGGCCAACGAGGAACAGACCGACCAGATCAACGAGGTCCAGGAACTCATCCGACGCCTGGAGTGACCCGCGGCGGCAGCCCTCCACGCCGGCCGCGGGCCGCAGGCCGCGCCGCCCCGAACCCCGCGGTCGACCGGCGCCCGTCCTTTTTTGAGACCGCCCGGGGTAGCGGCGCACATGGCGATCGACTTCGGGTCGTTCACGCTTGTCGCGGCGACCGCCGACCTGTCCGAGGAGCCGGCCGCTCGCGGCGTGGCCGACGCCGTCGAGTTCCGGATGGACATGGCGGCCGACCCCGTCGCGGCGCTGACAGCGTACGACGGCGACCTCCCGCTCGTGGCGACGAACCGGCCGGCCTGGGAAGGCGGCGACCGCCCGGACGGGCCGGACAGGCTGGCGGAACTCGAGCGAGCGGTCGAACACGACGCGGTGGGCGCCGTCGACGTGGAACTGGCGGCTCTGCGCGGGCGCGCGGCCAGCGAACTCGCGCCCGCGAGGGTCGCCGACCTCGTCGACCGCGCCCGCGAGACCGGGACGGCGGTTATCGTCTCGACGCACGACTTCGAGGGGACTCCCACCCGGGACCGGATGCGCGACCTGCTCGCGGCCGCCGGCGACCGCGGCGACGTCGCCAAACTCGCCGTCTCGGCGTCGGACGCGGCCGACGCGCTGGCCGTGCTGGCGGTGACCCACGAGGCGACGGCCGCCGGCGAGACCGTCGCGACGATGGCGATGGGCGAGGCCGGGCGCCACACCCGGGCGGTCGTGCCGGTCTACGGGTCGAAGGTCGGCTACGCGCCCGTCGACCCGGCGGAGGCCACCGCACCGGGACAGTACGACCTGGCCACGCTCTCGGAACTGGTCGAGCGGCTCCGGAGCGGGTGACGGCCGAGCGAACCCGCCCGGAGACCCCGAGACTGCGGGAGAGCGGCGAAAACCCGGAAATCCGGAAAGTTAACAACGCGTGGCCTCCCAGACAGAGGTAGTGAGCGCTCGCACGACCAAGCGGCCGTGGCTGGCGGTGCTGCTCGCGTTTCTCTACCCCGGCCTGGGTCACATCTACCTCCGGGAGTGGCTCCGCGCGCTCGTGTGGTTTTTCCTCGTCGTCACGGGGTCGACGCTCTTGATCCCCGCGTCGGCAGTGCCCGAGACGCTCTCCATCGAGGCGTTCCTGACCGCGGCAGAGGCCATCCCGCCCGAGAACGGACTCGCCCTGATATCGATCACCGTCTTCAGCATGGCCGACGCCTACTGGGTCGCAAAGCGGCGCAACCAGGTCACGACGGTCGAAGAGCGCTCGACCTGTCCCAACTGCGGCAAGGACCTGGACTCGGACCTGGAGTTCTGTCACTGGTGTACCGAACGGGTCGACGCCCGCGACGCCGAGAACTGACCGACGAGTGGGACCCGGGCGACCGCCCGTGAGGACGGCGCCGGGTCGGACCTCCCTCTAGAGTTATGTCACCACTGTACGTACCCGGGATGCGATGGGTACGATCCAGTCCCTCGAGACCAGACACTGCGACGCAGGATGGCGAGACTACCACTTCGTGCGCGTCACCACCGACGAGGGCGTCGTCGGCTGGAGCGAGTACGACGAGAACCTGGGCGGGACCGGCGTCACGACGGTCGTCGAGGACGTGGCCTCGCTGGTCGTCGGCGAACCGGTCGACGCCGTCGAGCGCGTCCGGGCGCGGCTCGTCGCCGAGGCGCGCCAGTCGCTGACCGGCGTCATGGCCATGGCTCTCGGCGCCGTCGAGAACGCCCTGCTCGACGCGAAGGCCAAGGAACTGGGCGTCCCCTGCGTGGACCTGCTCGGCGGAGCCGTTCGCGAGGAGATCCGCGTCTACTGGTCTCATTGCGGGACCTACCGGATCGCCAACCCGGAGTACTACGACCCGGTCGAGACCCTCGAGGACGTGCGGGCGCTCGGCGAGGAGGTCCGCGACAGCCAGTTCGACGCGCTGAAGACCAACATCTTCGACTTCCGCGGCGAGGAGCCGACCGGCTGGGCCCCCGGCTTCGGCCGCCCGTTCCACCCCTCGCTGACCATCGAGGACGACCAGCTGGCGGCCCAGCGGGAGTATCTGGAGGCGCTCCGCGAGGGGACGGGCCCGGACGTCGACATCCTGCTCGACCTCAACTACAACATGAAACCGGAGGGGTACGTCCGCCTGCTGGACGCGCTCTCGGATTTCGAGTTGTTCTGGGCCGAACTGGACTCCCCCAGCGCGACGGCGCTGGCCGACGTCCGCGCCGAGAGCCCGCATCCGGTCGCCTCCTGCGAGGCGCTCGTTCCCCACGAGTCGTTCGTGCCGTACCTGCGCGAGCAGGCGACGGACGTGGTCATCGTCGACGCGCTGTGGAACGGGGCCTTCCACGCCACGAAAGTCGCCGCGATGGCCGACGCCCACCAGCTCCACGTCGCCCCGCACAACTACTACGGCCACCTGGCCACGTTCACGAGCGCGCACTTCGCGGCCGCCGTCCCCAACCTGCGCATCATGGAGACGGACATCGACCGCCTCCCCTGGGACGACGACCTCTTCACGGCGACCCCGGAGTACCGCGACGGGAAACTGCAGCTGCCCGACGACCCCGGGTGGGGCTGTGAACCCGACGAGGACGCGCTCGACCGCCACCCGCCGAGTTCCTGACCGAGCGCGGACCGAACCGCTCCCCCGCGCCTGTCAGACCAGTCGCTCGTAGAGCGCGACGAGGTCCTCGCCGACGGCGTCGAGCGTGAACGCCTCGCTCGTCTCGGCGGCCGCCTCCCCAATCTCGGCGCGCAGGGATCCGTCCTTGCAGAGGCGTTCGAGCGCGGCGACGAACCCCTCTACGCCGTCGGCCTTGAGGCAGGCCTCGCCGTCGGTGAGCCACTCGTAGGTGGGGATCGAGCGGACCACCGGGGGGATCCCGCAGTGCATCATCTCCAGCAGGGCCATCCCCTCGTTTTCGTTTTTCGATGGCCAGAAGAAAACGTCGCCCGCCGCGGGCGCGCCGCGGGGGTCCTCGATGTATCCGGTAAAGGTGCAGTTGTCGGGGGAGTTCGCGACGAGTTTGCGGGTCTCCCGCGGTTGCAGAAAGCGGTCGAAACGCCCGCCGGTGGGGGTGAGGTAGCCGAACCACGCGAAATCGGTATCGGGCATGGCGCGGGCGGTCTCGACGAACGTCCGCAGCCCTTTGCGCTTGATGACGTGTCCGAACATGAACACGACTGGGGGGTCGAGGTCGTAGCGGTCGAGGTACTCCCCGCGCAGGTCGGGGTCGTCGTAGCCCTCGAAGCGGCGCCCGTCGAAGCCGTTCGAGATGACCGTCGAGGGCGTATCCGTGTACTCGGCGACCACGTCCTGGTTGTGTTCGGAGGGACAGACCAGGTGGTCGGCCTGACCGTATGCGGAGGCCAGCCAGGGTTTGAGCGGGTGCGCCAGCAGGTTCGAGAAGACGAAACTCTCCCGGAAGTCCGCGGCCGTGTTGTGAGTGTGGGCGACGACCGGGACCCCCGCCCGGCGGGCACGTTTCGCCCAGTAGACCGACCGCGGACCCGTGTTGTTGAGGTGCAGGAGGTCGGCGTCGGTGGTGGGGTCGGTCGTGTACTCGATGCCGTGGCGCTCCAGGACCGTCCGCTGGTTGCTGACCGACTGGGCGAACCCGCCGGTGATGGCGTCCTCCCACTCGAAGTAGTGGCTGACCTTCATGGCTGGCGGCGGCCCCTCACAGCAGGGTCGCGACGTCAGCACCTGCCGCGGTCAGGACGTATGTCTCCCCCGATTTCTCGACGAGGCGCCCCCGGAGTTTCTCCAGGTGGTAGTTGAACCGGCCGGCGTCACGGACGCCGACGCGCGTCCGGAGTTCCGAGAAGCGCAACCCGCCGGCCGCCTCGGCGAGCGCGACGAGGATACGGACCCGGGTTTCGTCGCTGAGGAGGGCGAACGTCTCGGCGGCCGCGTCGATGTCGCCGACTGGGCCGTCGGAGCCCGCGTCGATGTCGCCGGTACCGACGCCGACGCGACCGGACTCGGTCCCGCTACTCATCGAACAGCACCTCCTCGACGGAGACCTCCGAGACGGTCGGGTTGCCGCCGTCGTCGCGGCTCCACGAGAGGACCGGGCCGACCTCGTACGCTTCGGCGCCGTCGAAGGCGAGCGTGGCCGTCCCCCCGCGGGCGAGGTGCTCGTTGACCGCACGACGGGTCGAGCGGTCGAACCGGTTCGTGTCCGCGACCGACTTCCCCTCGCGGACCGCAACCACCTCGACGTCCATTCCGTCGCGACTCGTCTCCAGACGCACGCGCAGCGGCACCGCGAAGCGCCGGTCGTCGTCGGTGACATCGTCGAAGCGCAGGACTGCGTCCTCTGCCTGTTCGAGTTCGGTCATCTCGCGGTCGAGTCCGCCCCCGGTGCCGCTCTTTCGACGACCCGCTGACGAGGCGTCGTCCATCGCCGCCATGGAGGCCCTGAGCGATTCGCGCACCTGTCCGCGGATGCTCTCTTTGAACTCGTCGACGACGTCGTCGAGGTCGGCGTCCTCACGGCGTTGGGGGCCCCGTCCGGAGGACGTTCCCTGCCACCCCGTCTCGGGCGACCAGCCGACGAACTCCGCGGTCCCGGGCTCTCTACCCGGACCGGCCGCCCATTCCTGGTCCCCGCCACTCCCCTCGTCTCGCAGTCCACGCTTGAGAACCTCTTCCCACGAGAGGTCGAGTTCGCGCTTCCGGGCCTTCATGCGCTCGAAGACCTCGTCGTCGTCGATGGTGATCCGCACCTCGCGCGCCATTATGTGAGTTTTGGCAGTAATAGTATATAAATCATTTCTCAATAACTCACATCGAACTCACAATCGAGCCAGGGTCACGGACGGTCAGGTCTCGTGGACTGTCCGTGGTGGGGCGGTCAGACAGTAGCGAGACTGTGGGGACGGGGTAGTGCGGTGACCGGCGGGAGAGAACCGGGCTGGGGACGCAGGGAGACCGCGAGTTACTTCTCGATGATGGACTCGTCGACGGCCTCGCCGAAGTGGCGGGCGGTGTCCTCGTAGTAGACGAGCATCTCGTCGCCCGCTTCGAGTTCGGTGACGGCTTTCCGGCCCTCGCGGGTCGCGACCTTGATCGTCTCGGCGTTCTGGAGGAGCGTGCCGATCCGGTCGGTGCCCTCGTCGGTCTCGACCTCGGCGTCGACGCGGAACATCGGGCGTTTCTCGATCTTGGCGCGGCCGACGATGGCCTCGCGTGTGCGGCCGTCGGTGTCGACGACCTGGACCTCGTCGCCGCTCTCGAGTTCCGAGAGGTACTTCGTGCCGCCCTCGGGCGTGCGGACGTAGGCGTGGACGGCGCCGGCGTTCACGCGGAAGGGACGGGAGGCGACGTAGGGGGACTCCGCGGTCTCGGCGTGGACGAAAAAGAGCCCCCGACTCATCGAACCGACGAGCATCCCCTCGTCGTGGTCCATCAGGCTGCCGGTGTCGATGCAGACGCGGTCGGCCGAGCCCGTCTGTTCGATCTCGGTGACCGTGGCGTAGCGCAAGTCGAGTTCCTCGCGGCGCTGTTCGTCGCGGACGGCGACGGTCTCGCGGATCTCGTCGGGGTCATCGGTGTCCAGGAGGACCGCGTCGGCGCCGATCTCCAGCGTCTCGTAGGCGGTCTCGGCCTCGGCGGCCGACTGGACGCCCGCGACCAGCGTCGTCTCGTCGCCGATGCGGGCGATGAGGTTCTCCAGGGGGATGATCTGCCAGTCCTCCCCGACGACGATGGTGTACTCGGCTTCCGCGGCGACGGCCTCGGCGAACTCCTCGTAGCGCTCGTCGAAGATGCGGACGTAGCCGGCGTCGGCTTTCTCCTCGCGGCGGAGCACGGACAGGTCGGCGGAACCGGCGAAGTCGTCGGGAACGTCCATGGTCCCGTCGCCCTCGCCGTCTTTGCCCGCGACCGCGACGTCGGCTTCGGCGTCCTCGTCGGCCTCGGCGTCCATGACGTGGACGTCGCCGTTCGAGAAGGCCGCGACGTCGACGACGCCCAGGTCGCGCACCCGGGAGACGTCGCGCTCGTCGACGAGCACCCAGTCGACGCCCGCTTCGAGGCCAGCCGTGATGCGGCGCTTGCGCGCCTCCCAGTCGCCGACTTCGTCGTCGGCCTTGAGCCAGACTTGTCGTGTCATTACTCACACGCTCGCGTGGGTCCGATTTGAACGTGGCGGATGCGAGGCGTGAGCGTAGGTGACCACGTCGGCACCGGACATCCGGACGCCCTCGACGATACTGGCGTGGTTGTACTCGTCGGAGAAGACGACGTTCGGGTAGGGGCTCGTGATGATCCCGACGTTGGTGGCGTACCCCGGCGAGAAGGTGATCGCCCGCTCGGTCCCTTTCGTGGCCGCCAGGTCCCGTTCCAGCTCGCGGTGGGCGACGGTGTCACCGGTCACGATGCGACTGCTGCTCGCGCTGGTGCCGACCTCCCGGGCGGCCGTCGCGGCCGCCTCGGCTACTCGCTCGTCCTGTGCCAGTCCCAGGTAGTTGTTCGAGCCGAACACTACCGTCTCGGTCGTCAGCTCCGGGTCCCCGGCGCCGGGGTCGGGCCCGACACTCACCTCCGTTCCGACGGAATCGGTCGGGTCCAGCGTGTAGCGCGCGTTCGCGCTCTCGATGAACGAGAGTCGCGCCTCCATGTCGAACGATTCGAACGCCGGAACGTCCGGCGGGTCAAAGAGCATGGCAGTGTCCCAGGGCTCGTCGGTAAAATAATCCCGGGCCGCGCGAGACGTCTCGCCACAAACTACTTTCCCGAAGAGCAACGACCGTCGCGTATGCAGGAAGCCTGGATACAGCTCCAGTGCCCCGATTGCGAGGCGCAGTGGGAAGCGAACCCGGCCGACCTCCCCGAACCCCAGGCGACGCTGACCTGCGAGGACTGTGGGGAGACGCGACGGGTCTCGGAGTTCACGAAGACCGCCCGCGATTTCGAGATCCTGGCGGAGTTTCACGCGGCGTGAAGAGAGCGACCTGAGGGCGGGCTGACAGCCAGGGCAGACTCCTCCCGGACGCGGTCCCGCTCGACCTCGACCACGCACCGTGTGCCGGTACGCAGGACGACCGGGAAGTCCACGGGGGGCTTTTCGAGCGTGTCGGCCGCGACCCTTTCCTTTGCCCCCGGGGACTGCTTTCCCGTCGGCAAGACGGCGCTGTCCGACCCCGACAGCGACCGGAGTACCACGCGAACCGCTCTCGGGACGGGGCCATCGAGGTGACCAGGCACGCCAGCGACGTCCCGGACGGCGGCCCGCCGCTCGGCACTCTCCAGCGGACCGTCGACGGCACCGCCGGCGAACAAGACCGCGAACTGGTCGCGGAGGCCTGTGCCGGTCGCGTCCCGGTCGTCCTCTCGGGCGAACGGAACGTATCGTGATGGTACAACCACACCGATACAACAAAATAGTGACATCAGGAACGGTGAAATATGGGTGCCATCGAACTCGAGGGACTGACGAAGGATTACGGGCCGGTTCTCGCGAACGACGATATCTCGTTCACCGTCGAATCCGGCGAGGTCTTCGGTTACCTCGGACCGAACGGGGCCGGGAAGACGACGACGATCCGGACGCTCCTGGGGTTCATCAGGCCGACCGCGGGGACGGCTCGCGTCCTCGGGACTGACATTCGCGACCGCAAGGGGCTCATCGACGCGAAACGCCGGATCGGCCACCTCTCGGACGAGCAGGCGTTCGACGAACAGGCCACCGGAGCCGAGGTCCTCGACCTTCACGCCGCCGTGAAGGGCGATGACCGCCGGGGGAAACTCCTGGAGCTGTTCGACCCGCCAGTCGACCGGCGGGTGCGGGAGTATTCCAGCGGGAACGTCCGGAAGCTGGGGCTGGTGACGACGTTCATGCACGATCCGGACCTCGTCATCCTCGATGAGCCCACGGGCGGACTCGACCCTCTCGTGAAACACCGGTTCGCCGAGTTCCTCCGGGAAGAACGCGAACGCGGCGTCACCGTGTTTTTCTCCTCGCACATCCTGAGCGAGGTCCGCCGGCTCTGTGACCGCGTCGCCGTCATCCGCGACGGCCAGCTCATCACCGTCGACCCGGTCGAGACACTCCTGCGCCGGAGCGGCAAAGTCGTCCGCATACAGAGCGCCGGTCCGATCCCGGTCGATTTCGTGGACCTCGAGGGCGTCCACGACCTCGAAACGAACGTCTCGGACGACAACGGGGCCGGCCCGGACACGACGTTCACCGAGTGTACGTTCACGTTCACCGGGGACATCAACGCGCTCCTCGAGCGGCTTCCCGACCACGAGATGGTCGACGTCTCGATCGAGGAAGCGCCGCTCGAAGACGTCTTCTTGCGGTTCTACGGGGGGGACGGGGATGCTTGAGTTCGCGCGGTACGACGCTGCCAAGCGTGTCAGGGGGAGCGTGTCCCTCGCCGTCGGGATGTCGTTGCTCGCCGCCTTCGCCGTGTGGGCGTACCCCTCCTACAGCGCAGCGATGGACATGGAGCGGCTCCGCGAGGCGTTCCCCGAACCGATGATCCAGGCGTTCAACATCCAGACGATGGCCTCGCTCGAGGGGTTTCTGTCGGTCGAGCTCTACATGTTTGGCTGGGTCATCCTCTTGGGACTGTACCTCGCCTACAGTGCGGCGAGCATCATCGCCGACGACATCGACCGCGGGCGGCTGGACACCCTGCTGTCGATGCCGGTTTCGCGACCACGCCTCGCACTCGAACGGTTCCTCGCGCTCGGCGTCCCGATACTGATGGTGAACGTCCTCACGCCCGTCGTCGTGCTCGTCAGTGCTGGCCTCGTCGGCGAGTCGCTGTCCGTCGTCGACGTTCTCGCCCTCCACTTGCTGTCGATCCCCTACCTGTTTGCCTGTGCGGGGATCGGACTGCTCGCGTCGGTTCTCTTCGACCGGGCGAGTATCGCACAGCGCGTCGCGCTCGGGGTGACGTTCGGGACGTATCTGGTGGAGTCGCTGTTGACGGGGACGGACTACGAAATACTGGGGGCGCTCGCGCCGATGCGGTACTTCGACCCGAACGAAGTCCTGCTCGACGGGACCTACGACCTCGTCGGCGTGACGGCGCTGCTCGGGATGACCGCTGTCCTCGTCGTCGTCAGCCAGTGGTGGTTTGTCCGGCGGGACGTCTGACAACTGGAACCGACGCCCCCCGCGGTCCGGTCTCGCGACACGTCGCTCGCACGGACCGGGTCGAAGGCGGGCAGGCGCACGGTAGATCCGCTGCTGGACAACGCCACACCGGACCGGGACGCTCGTCGGCAGCCGGAAGATTCGTGCCACTGCTGTACTCGTTTTCTCTGTCTCGCACGCAGTTCCCGACAGGTATCGCGTAATTCGGCGGGGCGGCCGGTTCGTGATACTGTCGGACACACGTGAGGCCACCGTCGGTGGCTCGTTCGACCGGGAACG
>JAZKRZ010000110.1:0-10563 GCA_036626395.1 Haloarculaceae archaeon | reverse complement strand
GAAGAGCGGAGTGATAAATATCATTTGCAGCACATTATAATAGCTTGTTTGATAGATGGGTGTTTTCGCCGGCGACAGGAGAGCGGGATGTCGAGGACGGGACCGGCATCCATCGACCGGATTTACAGGGTGCACGGGGTCACGCCGTGGGGAGTCTCCTGTTTCTGGTCTCTGCGGGCGTCCTCTGGATCACTGGGTTTCGGTCTCTCGCGTTCATCGTCGTGCTGGGGTCAGCACTCATCACTGCCAATGGCTTCTCACGTTCAAACGCACCCGCTGGCTGGACTGGTTCGCATTCCATCCCGAGACGACCGTCGACGAGTGACCCCGGCGACGAATATGCGCGCTCTGTTCGGTAGTACCCGGACGGTCTGCTGTATTGCAGTCAGCGTTCGCGTGGGACTCGGTCACTGAACGGGAGAGACAGACCGTCACGTCGAACGTCCCACACCAGCGGTATCGGCGGTTGTCACATTCGGATGTCCCCGGACGAACGTGCAGGGAATGAGCGCCAGGAACACGGAGAGTGCCGGATAGGTCGGCAGTGCCGTCCCACGGCGGACTCTCGACGACGCCGTCACCGATGGACGCACGCCATGCCGGTGTCAGGGGCGATTTAAAGGGGGCCGACGTAGTATCGACCAGTGAAATCGAGCATCCTGGAGACCATCGGGTCGCCGCTGGTCGAGGTCGAGGGGCCCGACGGCGCGACGGTCGCCGCCAAGGTGGAGTCGTTCAACCCCGGCGGGTCGGCGAAAGACCGCCCGGCGCGCTGGATGGTCGAGGACGCCGAACGCGACGGGGAACTCGAACCCGGCGACACCATCGTCGAACCGACGAGCGGGAACACCGGTATCGGCCTCGCGATGGTCGGCGCCGCCAGGGGCTACGACGTCCGCCTGATCATGCCCTCGTCCAAGTCCCCGGAGCGGCGCCAGGTCATGCGCGGGTACGGCGCCGAGATCGAACTCGTCGACGGCGATATCTCCGACGCCCGCGAGCGCGCCGACGAACTCGAGGCCACCGGCGAGTTCGCCCAGATGCGCCAGTTCGAGAACCCCGCCAATCCCCGCTCGCACTACGAGTCGACCGGCCCCGAGATCGTCGAACAGGTGGGCGACCGCACCGTCGACGCCCTCGTCGCGGGCATCGGTACTGGTGGGACGATCACCGGCATCGGCCGGCGCCTCCGCGAGGCGTTCCCCGACGTCGAGATCGTCGGCGTCGAACCAGCCACGAACGCCGTGCTCTCGACCGGCGAGGCCGGCGAGGACGACTTCCAGGGGATGGGCCCGGGCTTTATCAGCGACAACCTCGACACCTCGCTGCTCGACACCGTCCGCACCGTCGAACTCGCCGACGCCGAGGCGGAGTGTCGCCGCCTCGCCCGCGAGGAAGGGCTCTTCGTCGGGCAGTCCTCCGGTGCGTCGAACCTCGCGGCGAGGGGGGTGGCCGAACGACTCGCCGACGACGCGAGCGTCGACGCCCCGCTCGTCGTGACCGTCTACTGGGACAGCGGCGAGCGCTACGTCTCGACCGGGATGTTCGACTAGTCGGGAGCGGCCTCGATCCCGTCCTATTCCTCGCGCAGGTCCTCGAACGCGCGCCGTTCGCCGCTGACACGCTTCCCGGCCTGGTTCGTGACGTACAGACCGAGTCCGATGGCGAGGACGGCGATGAGAAGCGACAGGCCGGCGACGCCCTCGAAACTCAGCGCACCGCTGCCGACGAGGCCGCTCTCTCGCCCTCTGACGGCGAGGGGGACGAGTAGGGTACAGACGCCGACGAGGAAGAGACTGCGCCCGAACGCCTCCGCGGGGACCCGCGAGCGAGCCAGGACCGCCGCGGGGACGAGCCACCCGGAGAGAAAGACCAGACCGGCCGTCCAGACCGACAGCGACACGACCGACCCCACGAGGAAGAGGACGAGCGGCGCCAGCGGGACCGCCACTGCGAGACCGGAGAGCGCACGGACCGGCCCGCTCGCCGTCCGGTTGCCGGCGTCGTCCTCGACGAGCAGTTCCGCCGGCTCCTCGATCACGTCCCCCTCCAGTTCCGAGAGGTCGACTGCCCCGCCGGACTCGTCGATGGCCGTCGAACAGTGCGGACAGAACCGCGCGTCGGCGGGGAGCCCGTTCCCGCACTCCGGACAGTCGGTCTCGTCTGCCTCGACGGGTTGTTGACCCGACTCCTCGGTTCCGTTGGTCGTCGTGTCGATCCCGGCCCCGTTCTCAGCGCCTTCGGGCGTCACATCGCCCCGCTCGTGTGCCGTCTCGTCGCCGCCGGATCTGCTCCTGTCGGCGTCGCGGGGGCCGTCGTCGGGGACGGAGTCCTCGCCCATATCACCCGTAGGACACTCGCCCATCATGAATCCACGGCCCGCCCGGGACCACGACGGGGTCGAGACGACGGCGGACCGGGAACCGACAGGAAACGACTTTACCGGGGCCGGACCACGACACGGCCATGCGACTGGAGGAGTACTGGGGCATCGGGCCGAAGACGCGGGCACGCCTCGAGGCGGAACTCGGGGTCGAGCGCGCGGTGGCGGCCATCGAATCGGGCGACACACGGGCGCTGGTCGAGGCCGGGGTCCCGCGGGGCCGGGCCACGACCATCCTCCGGCGAGCCCAGGGCGGCGACGCGATGGAGTTGCTCGCTACCCGGGACACGCGGGACGTCTACAAGGAACTGCTCGACCTCGCCGGCGAGTACGCGCTGACCGAAGACGCCGCGAGCCGTATCCGCATTCTCACGCCGCTCCCGACGCGCGAGCGCATGGTCGAGCGCCTCGACCGCGTCGAGGCCGCACGCGATGCCTGGGCCGGTCTCGACGAGACGACCCGGGGGGCCGTCGAGGACGCCTTCGCCGAACACGACAGCGCCGGGGGCGAACTCGCGAGCGTCCGCACGGCGCTCAGTCTCTCCCGGACCGGCGTCTCGTCGGGCGTCTTCGAACCGGTCGCCGACCTCGACGCGGACGCCCTCGACGACGCTGCAGCGGCGCTGGCCGGCCTCCGGGGCGAGGGCGACCGCGTCGGCGAGGGGGCCGACGAGCGCCTCGACGAACTCCGGGACGGACTGGCGGCGGTCGAGGACATGGCGGCGACCCCGGGGTCGGTCGTCGAGGCCGTCCAGTCACAGGCGCGGGACGCCGACGCGTTCCGCGAGACGCTGGTCGACCACGTCACCAGCGAGACGCGCGTCGACGTCGGGCGCGTCCGCGAGGCCGGCGCCGTCGAGGCCGCCGACGCGAACGACTTCGTCACGTCCACGCTCAGGGCGCTCACCGACGACCTCCGGACGGCCGTCGCGGAGCGCGAACGGGAAGTGGCCGACAGACTGGAGACGGCCATCGAGGCGGCGCGTCCGACGGTCGACGCGGCCGTCGAGGCGGTCGACGACGTGGCGCTGTATCTCTCGCTGGCGCGCTTCGCCGACGAGTTCGACCTCGCGCGTCCGGCCTTCGTCGACCGCGAGACGGTCGCCGTGGCGAGCGCGCGCAACCTCGCGCTCGTGGCGGCCGGCACCGACGTCCAGCCCGTGACCTACGCCGTCGGCGAACACGACCTCGCGCTGCCGGATGCGACGGTCCCGCCCGCCGACGACCGCGTCGCGGTCCTGACCGGCGCCAACAGCGGCGGGAAGACCACGCTACTGGAGACGCTCTGTCAGGTCCAGCTCCTCGCCCAGATGGGGCTGCCGGTCCCGGCCGCGGCCGCGGAGGTCGGCGTCGTCGACACGGTCGTGTTCCACCGGCGCCACGCCAGTTTCAACGCCGGCGTGCTGGAGTCGACGCTGAGGTCCGTGGTCCCACCGCTGACCGACGAGGGTCACGCGCTGATGCTCGTCGACGAGTTCGAGGCCATCACCGAACCGGGCAGCGCCGCCGACCTGCTCCACGGACTCGTCCGTCTGACGGTCGAACGCGGCGCACTGGGCGTGTTCGTCACGCACCTGGCCGACGACCTCGAACCGCTGCCGCCGGCGGCCCGAACCGACGGGATCTTCGCGGAGGGGCTCACTCGCGACCTGGAGCTCGAGGTCGACTACCAGCCCCGCTTCGAGACGGTGGGACGGTCGACGCCGGAGTTCATCGTCTCGCGACTCGTCGCCAACGCGACCGACCGCGACGAGCGAGCCGGGTTCGAGACCCTCGCCGAAGCGGTCGGCGAGGAGGCCGTCCAGCGAACCCTCTCGGACGCCCGCTGGACCGCCTGATCACTCCGTCTCGACGGTCCGCGCGCCGTCACCGTCGACGACACGCGGTCCGGGCAACTCGGTGTCGGGCGTGCGACCGAGCGTCAGCAGTCGTTCGGTGATCGTGAGTTCCTCCGGACTCGGGGTCGGCTTTTCGACGGCCTCGAACTCGACTCGCACGCCCCCCTCGGTCGGCCCGATCCGGACGGTACAGAGCTGGTAGGAGGGGTAAAAGACCGGCGGGAGGACGCCGATGACCCCGTCGCGGCGGTGGAGTCGCTTGAGCCACGTCCCCGTGTTGGCGATGAGTCCGCCCTCGACGGCTTTCGCGGTCGGCCGGTGGGTGTGGCCGTAACAGAAGACCGACGTCTCGGCGTCTGCCTCGAAGACCTCGCGTGCGGCGTCCTCGTAGGGCGACTCCGCGTCGACCGTCAGGCGTGTCTCGAAGACGCCAAAGCGGTTTATGGTCTTCCTGACGTCGCGGCGCAGGAAATACAGCGGGATTCCAACGAGCAACAGCAGGCCCGCCACCGCGACGTTGATCGCGAGCAGGAACCACACCGCCGTCCCGGCGGTGCCGAACTGGCCGAGAAACGCCGTCGTCGTGTCGACCGGCATCGACCAGATCCCCGCCATATCGAGCCCGGCCAGCACGGCGAGCACCGCGCTGATGTTGAACAGCAACAGGAAGGGAACCAGCGCGTAGCGCAACAGCGGGTTCATCTCCCGGTAGAAGTACTTCGAGATGAGCCAGACCGGCACCCGCTCGGTGGGGGTCACCGCCTGGATGTCCTTCAGCCAGTTGTACCGGCCCCGGGCCGACATCTTGCCCGCACGACTGGTCACGAGCGTGTTGAAGTAGTACCCGAGCGGCGTCGCGTTCGGGTCGCCCCAGTCATCGATCCGGTTGTTGGGGTCTCGCTGGTGGCCGTGCTCGAAGTGGATAACCTGGTCGCCCACGGGTCTGGTGAGCGACTGTTCCTGGACCACGTCGACGTTGTACGCCGCGAACCGCTCGACGTATTCCTCGTAAGCGGCGAGTTCGTGGTCGTGGTTCCCCGGTAGCAAGGTAATCCGGACGTTCTCGCCAGTCGCCCGCAACTGCGCGAACAGACCCGGGTAGGTCTCCTCGAGGACGGTGAACTTCTCCATGCCCTCGACAGTGGTGAACTCCCAGAGGCCGAACGCGTCTCCGTTGATCACGAGTTCGGCGTTTTCGTCGGTGCGTTCCAGCCGTTCGAGGAATTCCAGCAGTTCGTCGAGGAACTCGACGTCCTCCAGTTGTTCGTCGCCGCCGATGTGGAGGTCACTGATGACGTAGTAAACCCGGTCCCCGCCGCTGTCGACCATGGGGTTGGTCTCTCGCGCCCACCGCTATATGTGTTGTTCTATGGGAGGCCGCTGTCGACCCGCGCCCGTACCGCGAGCGCCGCGGGTCGGCGTTCTTTCCTCGACCGGCGGGGGCCTGTCGTCGACTCCGGCGGGTCACGCGCCGGCGGGGTCGACGACGAGGACGGACGCCGCCATGACGCCGAAGCCGTCTTCCAGGGTCTCCCGGACCGCGTCGGGGGCGGGTTCGTGGCCTGCGAGGACGAGCCACACCGTCGCGCTCACGCGGATGTCGGTCGCACGGGGCGTGACGTCGGTGACGCCAGTCACCTCCGCCGTCTGGACGCCTTCGACGTCCGCGAGGACGCGACGGACGCCGCTCTCGAGGTCGCCGGCGGTGTCCCGGGGGACCCAGAGGTCGACCTCGGCCGTCACCTCGACCGTTTCGCTGGCATGGACAGCCATAGGCCCCCGGCGCGAGTCGAACGCGCGCCGCGCGAGCGGCCGCCGTGCGGGGGTCGTGACCCGGGCGACAGCGATGTCTCTCCCCGTGAGGGCCGTCCCGCCGCCGACCGCGCGATGGCCAGAGGCGGGGGCTGTCGCCGGGTACTGCGTTCACTGCGGGGTCCGGGTCGCCCCGAGCGTCGAACTGGCGCCGCGCCAGCGGGGTGGTCCGAACGGGCGCCGGGAGGAACCCGTGGCTGGACCCCGAACGTGACAGTCAGCAAGAGAGCCGAGACGGCTCGAACCGACCGTCGACGTCCGGGCCCCGTCCCGGGGACCTCACGCGGCGACGGTCGATTCGAACCTGTGGCCGATCCCTGCCGACCGATTCACCGCAGTACCGTCCAGCGCGAACGGATAGGCACACGGGGGGCTCTCGCTCCCGGCCAGTGCCAGTGCGGTTGCGTCGGTGGCCATCGGGATCACCGCTCGGCGTCCCGGCCGAGCGTATCCTCTCGTCGGAGGGGGAACATATTAAAATTTTTCCACGAATGTGACCCGTTCACACGGCACGCTGGTGCCCGGTGTGCTGGTCCGGCAGTGGGGTCGCCCGGGCCGTTCGCCGGGTCGCCCTGACTAGGTCGGACTCGCCCGTCGGCCGTCACTCGACGTGGACGCGCGTGACGTGGCCTCCACAGCCACACTGGTCGACGTACGAGACCGTGAGGTCCGCGTCGACAGCCCCCTGGACGGCCTCGAAGAGATACTTCGAGGGGTGGCCCTGGTCACCGTGGGTGACGAGGTTCACGTGGTTACCGCTCGTGGTGTGTTCGACCGCCTCGATCGCCTGTGCGACGACCAGGTCTCTGTCGTCAGCGTGCTGTGGTTTCTCCAGGTTGGCCGACCAGGAGTTGTCGTGAACCTCCTCGGTTATCGGCTGTGGGGCGTCGTGGCTCTCCTCGGCGTCGTGACTCGTGGCCATGTCCGTCGGTACGAACCGTCGCCTCCTCGACCTGGTTCCGAACATGTTCGCCAGCGAGCTACGCAGAACCGTCGGTCCCGTCGAGGTCCGTCTCGCCGGCGCCCTCGACGTCTCGGTCCGCTGCGACGGTGTGCTCGCGGACGCGAACGCCCTTGCCGGCGAGGTGTCGCATCTGCCGGCGGGCGAACTCCTCCTCGCGGGTGCCCCGCGTCGCGACGACGTACATGAGCGCCCGCCCTGCGGGGCGCATCGTCCGGCCGGCACGCTGGGTACCCTGTCGGCGGGACCCGCCCAGGCCCGAGGCGACGACCGCGACTTCGGCGTCGGGCAGGTCTATCCCCTCGTCGCCGACACGCGAGACGACCAGCGTCGATAGCGACCCGTCGCGGAACTGCTGGAACAGCGCCTCGCGGCGGCCGTGTGGCGTCTCGCCGCTGACGAACGGGGCGTCGAGTTCGGCCGCGACCTCCCGGCCCTGGTCCAGGTAGTCGACGAACACGAGGGCTTTCTGGGTGGGATGAGAGGCGAGGACCCGCTCGATCTCGGGGATCTTCGCGGGGTTCGAGGCCGCGAGTTGCCGGCGTTCGTGGCCCTCGCTCCCGACGTACTGGTCGCGATGGTCCTCGGCCCCTCCCCACCCGACGTAGCGGATCTCCACCTCGGGTTCGGCGACGAAGCCCTCGTCAAAGAGCGCGTCCCAGTCCGTCCCGATCGGCGGGCCGATGAGCGTGTAGATGTCCTCTTCGAGGTCGTCCTCCCGGACGGGCGTCGCGGAATTATGACAGAACAAGTGGTTTCCGAGGAAGTTTTCTGTTCCAGTTGACAGATCGTAAACGTATTCCGTATCCTGAGCCCGTTCGACACTCTCTACCTGTAGCATAGCCACGTCGTTGTCCGCGAGCCAGTCTACTCGGGAGATATCCCCGCGTTCGAATATAATTTCCAATTCGTCCGCGTTCAAACGGCTGCGATCTCTATACCCCGAAGTGATCGACTTCATATCGTTCTTTTTGTTCCTCTCTCCAGGCGGAACTCTCTCCACGGAATCGAGTGCCCGACGCAACCTTCCCGAAAAGGGCACCATTGCGTTCCTCGGGGTCTTGGAACGGTTTTTCGGGTTGAAACGAACGAGGTTGTTTTCGATGACATCGTGTTCGCCTTCTCGGATAGCCACATCCGACGTCCGACGATAATTACCGCCGACGAATCCCCGGGACGACAGGACGAGATTAATTCCCTGTGCCAATCGTTCGCTCGACGTAGAGATGGTAACGGTCTCTCGGTCTCTGTCCCGGTGCTGTCTGTGGCCGTCGCCGAGGATCATGCCGTCGAGAAACCCCCGTTGAGCCGCTTCGTTACTCAGAACAAGTGGGGGGACTTCCTTGTCACGAGCATCAGAATCGAGGTCCAACTTTCGGAGTATTTTCGCGAGCGGTCCGGGTACCCTGAGAGTAGTGCAGTGCTCTCCGTTCTCGACTCGATTCGGCTCCGCGTTCGGCACGACGCTCCGAATGACGGATTCGAACGCCCCTATCTCCGACTCGAACTCGGTATCGGCAGCGTAGAACTCGACGCGGTGTTCGTCGATCGAGCCGTCCGCGAGATACAGTCCCACGAGTCGCCCCAGGTCTTCCGCATCTACAGTCGGAGGAACGTAGTATTCCCTGCCGTGTACGTAAACTCCGCGAACGTACTCCCGGTCCAATTCGATCTCTCTGAACACAGAAATAGGGAGTGACCGTCGAGACTTCCAGTTGTATCGGTCTTTATTACTCCCGACCTGTTTTTTATATAGCGATTCGAGCGCTGAATCGGGACAATCCCCCGTCAGTAGGACGAATCCCTCGTCCATGAGCGATAGTATATCGAACTCCGGACTCGACTGGATGTCGGGGACAGAACGAGGCTGCAACAGATAGTGTCGGTCATTGAGTTCCTTCGGTGTTTTCTCGACGACCTCTAACTGTTCGGAATCGAAGACTATCAGTGAGTGGTCAGCTGTTACGGTCACTTTCCGTCCGTTCGAAGCCCGGACTGTGTAGAGGTCGGACGTGTTTTCGTGACATATTGCGGCGGTTACCGGGGTCCATCTTACCTCTCCCGAGTCAGTTACCCCCAGTGTTTCCACATCTTCGATACGTTGGAGTCCCGCTTCACCGTCCAGATGCTTCGAGGCGAACTCCGAGATCCGCTCGATCCACACCTGACCGTTCCTCCTGAACGGCACGAGAGTGTCACCGTGGACCGACAACCCCAGGCGGAAGCGGGTCTGCAGGTCCGTGCTCCGCCGGTAGACGTCGCTGGGGACGTGCTGGACCTCGTCGTAGACGATGAGCCCCCACTCGCGGTCGTCGAACAGGTGCCGGTGTCGGGCCATTCCGGCCGTCTGGTAGGTCGCGATGGTGACCGGACGGATCTCCTTGACGCCGCCGTGGTACTCGCCGACCTGTGACTCGTCGAGACTGGTGTGAGCGAGCAGCTCGTCGCGCCACTGGCGGACGAGTTCGCGACTCGGCACGAGTACGAGGGTCTCGCCGCCGACCCGCGAGAGGATACCGAGCGCGGCGACGGTCTTGCCGCTGCCCGGCGGCCCCACCAGGACGCCCGACTTGCTCTCCATGAACCGCGCGACCCAGTCGTGCTGGTACTCCCGCAGTTCGAGGTCGACCCGGACGTCCAGGTCCGCGCCACTGTCCAGGTCGCGCTCGTCCTGGACCGGGTAGCCCGCCTCGTAGAGGACCCGTTTGATCTCCGCAGTGGCGTCTTCGGCGACCCAGCTCTCGCTGTCGGAGACCGGCGCGCGCAGGTGCTCGTCGTCGAGTTTCTGCCGGGCGACGTTCCCCATGAGTTCGTCGCTTGCCGCCTCCAGCACGACGTAGCCGTCCTCGTGTGTCTTCAGGGTGAACTGGTGGGCGCGCTGCCACTGGTCTTCGATCCACCTCTCCAGGTCCGGTTCCCGCTCCGGGAGGACGTCCCGGACCGTCTCCAGGAGGTCCTCGACGTCGTCGTACGGCGAGCCCCAGACGTCGCCCTCCTGGATCTCGTAGACGTACCCCTCGCTGCCGTTGGTGTCCTCGAGGCGGGCGAACTGCGAGAGCTGGGCGCGCGTGAACTGCGCCGGGCGGTCGACGACGACCTGCCGGCGGTCCGGGAAGACGACGACCCGCTCGCGGTCGACGTACGCGTCCCACTCGGCGGGATACCAGACGGCCGGGTCCTGCGAGACGTCCCGTCCGACGACGTCCCCCGACCGCTCCAGGTCCGCGAGTAGACGCTCTGCTTCATCCCGCGTCCGGCCGAGGTGGCGCGCGACCTCCTCGGTCGTCATCACCGCGCTACCCGACCGCTCGACCGCCCGGTGTAGCACCGCCAGCGGGTCGTCACCCTCGCTCTCTGTCGTCCCCGCCCGTCCGGATTCCCCGTCCACGTCCTCTGTCACATCCGCTCTTTGGAGGAGAGACCGTATCGGGCTTTCGTTCCCGCATCCGTGTAGTATAAAAATATAAGTATGTATATTCAATTAGTATTTTTGGCATCGCCTCTGTCGGCGGGTCACGGCTTTCAAATCGGGGGTCACGTCCAAATATCGACTCGTACAGCTTCTGTCC
>JAZKRZ010000109.1:0-10591 GCA_036626395.1 Haloarculaceae archaeon | reverse complement strand
TGGCTACACGCTGGGCGACGTCGTCGAACGCAAGGACTGATACGGACCGTTGTAATTCGTTACCGCCGTCGCGAACCACGGTGAACGCATCGGGCCGTGACTCGTCCATACGTCGACGGCATCGCCGAAAATGGGTACAACGGTCCGTATGAGGGCGTTCCGCGGTTTCAGGTACTGGGTCCGCCAGGACTACGTCTACCTCGTCGAGTACAGCCGTGTGTTAGCGCTGGGTGCCGCGTCCGCGCCCGACCTGGAGCGGATGGGGACCTTCGCCGGACTGCTCGACGAGACACTCGACACCGAGATGGACCTGCACCGCTCGTACGCGGCGGAGTTCGGGATCAGCGAGGTCGACCTCGAGGCGACCGAGCCCTCGCCGACGACTCGAGCGTACACTGACTTTCTGGTCCGCGTCGCCACGGAGGGCACGTTCGGCGACCTCGTCGCGGCGTTGCTTCCCTGTATGTGGGGGTTCAACGTGACCGGCGAGCGCCTCGCAGAAGGGGGGCTGCCCGACCACGACCAGTACGCGGCCCGGGTCGAGATGTACTCCGGCGAGGAGTTCACCGAACTCGCGGAGTGGTGCAGGGACCTGATGGACGAGGTGGCGGACGGATCGACGGCCGGGGACCGCGAGCGCTATCACGACCTGTTTCTCACGTCCTCACGGTACGAGTACATGTTCTGGGACGCCGCCTGGCGCCAGGAGGAGTGGCCCGTCTGACCGCGGACGACGACCGCGCCGACGGGACGCCGCCTGCGAGTAGCGACGGCGGACGAGCGGCAGAGCGGCGCGGTTCGCGCGGGTTCGCCGACCCCGGGTGGCGCCGTCGTAGACGAGGGAGGTCGCCCACAAGCATCGTCGAACGTATGAAACAGTGGAACCTTCGCTTGTCGGCTCGGACGGTTCGTCGGGGCACGTGAAGGGGCCCGCGCCGGGAGACCCTATTCGTTTGGCACGGGATTGAGGATGGAAGAGATACAGGTGTGAATATGCGCCTCCACTGGCACCGCAGGGACCTCCGTGCGGCCGACAACGCGGGCCTCGCGGCCGCGGCGGCCGACGGTCCCGCCCTGCCCGTCTTCGTGTTCGACCGCGACGTCCTCGCCCACGCGGGCCCGCCCCGCGTCGCGTTCATGCTCGACGCCCTCGCGGACCTGCGGGCGTGGTACCGCGAACGCGACAGTGACTTGGTCGTCCGCCGGGGCGACCCTCGCGAGGTCCTGCCGGCCCTCGCCGACGAGTACGGGGCGGGCGCCGTCACCTGGGGCAAGGAGGTCTCGGGTCTGGGTCGCGAGCGCGACGCCGCCGTCCGACGGGCGCTCGACGACGCCGGCGTCGCACGCGAGGCCGTCCAGGACGCGCTGCTTCACGAACCCGGGTCGATCCGTACCAACGACGGCGATGTGTACTCGGTGTTCACCTACTTCTGGAAGAAGTGGCGCGACCGCGCGACCGACGACCCCTGCGACGCACCGGCGAGTGAGCGCCTCGCCGACGTCTCGGACGACACGCCCCTGCCAACGCTCGCGGACCTGGGGTTTTCCGAGCCCGAGGCAGCGGTTCCGCCGGCCGGCACCGACGTGGCGCGGGACCTCCTCGACTCGTTCCTGGCCGACGACGTCTACGCCTACGACGACCGGCGGGACTACCCCGCCGACGAGTGTACGTCGCGTCTCTCGGCGCACCTGAAGTTCGGCACCATCGGGGTCAGGGAGGTCTACGACGCGGTGAAACAGGTCAGGGAGGGCGCCGCGGGCGCCGACCGCGAGTCAGTCGAGGAGTTCGAGTCCCAGTTGGCCTGGCGGGAGTTCTACAGTCACGTCCTGTGGAACGAACCCGGCGTGGTGACGGAGAATTTCAAATCCTACGAGCACGACGTCGAGTGGCGCGAGGACCCCGACGCCCTCGAAGCCTGGAAGGACGGCGAGACGGGCTATCCGATCGTCGACGCGGGGATGCGCCAGTTGCGTCGGGAAGCGTACATGCACAACCGGGTCCGGATGATCGTCGCCTCGTTTCTGACGAAAGACCTCATGATTGACTGGCGGGAGGGATACGACTGGTTCCGGCAGAAACTCGTCGACCACGACACCGCAAACGACAACGGCGGGTGGCAGTGGGCGGCTTCGACCGGTACGGACGCCCAGCCGTACTTCCGTATCTTCAACCCGATGACCCAGGGCGAGCGCTACGACCCCGAAGCCGAGTACATCCGCGAGTACGTCCCCGAGCTCGAGGGGGTACCGGCCGACGCGATCCACGCCTGGCACGACCTCGACCGGGGACGGCGCGAGATGCTCGCGCCCGACTACCCCGCACCGATCGTCGCCCACAGCGAGCGCCGCGAAGCGGCCATCGCGATGTTCGAGGCCGCCCGCGGGGAGTGACCCCGGGAGTGAGCGGCGGGACTGGGTGACCCCGAAGGACCCTCCCCGGGTGCGAGGCGGGAGCGGTTCTGGGTCCCTGGGACAGTGAGCGGTCTCTCACTCTCCCGGTTCCCGGATCGATACTCCTTCGTACCCTTGCAGTCCGTCGATCCTCCCCTCGCTACGCGTCGAGTGCGAGTGGTGGTGCTGGCCCCTTCCTCAAACTTTAACACGTTTCCACTCTACCCACACAATGGAGGGATATTATGCCCGAACACTCAGACCCCGAACTGCCGCCACTGCCCTACGACTACGACGCACTCGAACCGCACATCTCCGAGCAGGTGCTGACGTGGCACCACGACACGCACCACCAGGGCTACGTGAACGGTCTCGCCTCGGCCGAGGAGACGCTCGCCGAGAACCGCGAGAGCCACGACTTCGGGTCGTCGGCTGCCGCGATGGGGAACGTCACCCACAACGGCTGTGGCCACTATCTCCACACGCTGTTCTGGGAGAACATGCACCCCGACGGCGGCGGCGAACCCGACGGCGACCTGCGCGAGCGCATCGAGGAGGACTTCGGTTCCTACGAGGGCTGGAAGGGCGAGTTCGAGGCCGCCGCGAGCGCCGCGGGCGGGTGGGCCCTGCTGGTCTACGACCCCGTCGCCAAACAGCTGCGCAACGTCCCGGTCGACAAGCACGACCAGGGCGCGCTCTGGGGCTCGCACCCGATCCTGGCGCTGGACGTCTGGGAGCACTCCTACTACTACGACTACGGCCCGGACCGGGGCAGCTTCATCGACGCCTTCTTCGAGGTCGTCGACTGGGACCACGTCGCCGGCGAGTACGAGAAAGTCGTCAGCCGCGTCGAGTAGCGACGAGACGTACTGTCCCCGACAGTACAGTTCACCTTCTCCGTTTTTTCGCGCGCCCAGCGACGCCACCGTCTCCGGGCACGCTTCGAGGGATTTAGGCGGCTGAACCGGGAACACCGTACAATGCCACGACCGAAATCCGAGTTCGACGACCTGCGCTCGCTCGCCTTTCGCGAGCCGGCGGAGGTCCTCGAGGACGACGAGATGTACACCATCTACGAGGTCGGCCGCCTCCTCCAGGGCGTCGACCCCGACCGACGGCTGGACGTCGAGACCGAGAACGTCCTGCTCGACTGGGCCATCCCGTGGATGATGAACCACAGCGAGGAGTTCGTCTTCGCCGAACCGGAAGACGAGGACGAACCGGGGTACTACGGGCTGGCGCCCGACACCGACCAGACATGACGCTGCTGGTCGCCGGCGGGAGTCGCGTCGACGCCGGCAAGACCGTCTTCAGTACCGGCCTCGTCGCGCGGACCGGCGCCGTCGGGTACAAACCCCGGGCGGGCAACGACTTCTGGTTCGACCACGAGGACTACCGCGCGGCCGTCGACCAGGGACGGCTGTTCGGCAAGGACGCCCGGAAACTCGCCGCCGCCGCGCCGGGCGAGCGCGCCCCCGAGGAGATCAACCCGGTCCACCGGCTCTGGCGCCCCTCGCCGCGGGGCGGCGGCGGGATACTCGGCCGCGACGACCGGACCTTTCTCCTGGACCGCGCGGGCGACCGGTACGTCGTCAACGACACCGTCGACCTGCCGGACTCGGCGGCGGCGCTGGACCTCGATGACGCCGTCCGGGTCAGTTCGCTCGCGGAGTTCAACCGGGCGATGCAGTCGCTGCACGTCCCCGAACAGGAAGCGCTGGGCGACGAGATCGGGGCCGCCGACCTCGCGGTCGTCGAGTCCTACGCAGACGTTGCCAGACCGCTCGCGAATGTCGACCCGCGGGCGGTGGCGGTCGTCGAACCCGGGCGGGCGACCGTCTACGACGGCGACCGCTACGAGAAGGCCTGCCAGGTCGCCAGCGGCGGCTACGAGACGGGGCGTCTCGAAGAACGAGTGGGCGACGTGACCGACCTGCTCGACCCCGTGACCGCGGTCTCGCTCCCGCCGCTGACCGAACGCGAGCGGGCCGACCCCCGGACCGTGGCCGAGGCCTACGGGGACGCCTACGACGCACTGCTCGACGCGTCGACCGGGTGAGTCCCGGTCCAGTCGACGTTCCTGCCGGTCGGCCACCGGTCAGCGCCGGGCGGCACGGAGCGCGGCCTCGACGTGGTCGCGGGCATCCTCGGTCACGCTGGGACCGTGGCCCGCGTGCACGGTTTCGAGGTCGTCGTCGACCGCATCGAGGACGGACTCGATGCTCTCGACCAGGGTTTCGCGGTCGCCCCCTTCGAGGTCCGTGCGGCCGAAACTCCCGCCGGCGAACACGAGGTCGCCCGCGAAGAGAGTCCGGGGGACGGGCGCATAGAAACAGAGGTGGTCGTCGGCGTGACCGGGCGTGTAGAGCGCGCGGAAGTCGTGGTCGCCCAGGGTGACCGTCGTGCCGTCCTCGATGGCGTGGTCGACCAGGTCGTGGTCGGGGTCGAACCCCCAGACGTCGACGTTGAAGGCGTCGACGACGGCTGGGACGTTGCCGACGTGGTCGGGGTGGGTGTGAGTCAGGACGACGGCGTCGAGGCCGTCGACCGACGCCCCCGAATCCCCGCCGTCGACGTGCTCGCGGACGGCGGTGACGGCGTCGAATTCGTTGCCGGCGTCGACCAGCACCGTGCGCTCGCCCGGGACGAGAAAGGCGTTGCTCGTGAACACCGGTCGGTTGGCAGCGACGTTGGTGACCATGCCGGACCTGGGGGCGGCGGGGTAGAACCACTTGCGTTTCGACCCGGCGGCGACGCTCGTCGTCGACTATCAATGCGCGATACTGGACCCACAGGGCTATGTGGGACGAGGAAAAAGGCCGGTTAGAGAGGAGATGTCTGAGGAGGACCCGCCGGTAGTGCTCATCGTCGAGGACGAACCCGACGTCGCAGAGACATACAGGCTCTGGCTCGAGAGGGAGTACGACGTCCGGATGGCACGCGATGGCGACAAGGGGCTCGAGGAACTGGACGAGTCCGTCGACGTCGTGTTGCTGGACAGGATGATGCCAAGCCTCTCGGGGGACGAGGTGCTCGAGCGCATCCGCGAGCGCGGTCTGGACTGTCGCGTGGCGATGGTCACCGCGGTCGAACCCGACTTCGAAATCCTCGAGATGGGATTCGACGCCTACCTGTGCAAGCCGATAAAGAGCGACCAGCTCCACGAGACTGTCGAGAACCTCCTGCAACGTTCGAGCTACGACGACCTGCTCCAGGAGTACTACTCGCTGGTGGAGAAACAGGCGACCCTGGAGGGCGCAAAGAGCAGCGCCGAACTCGCCGAGAGCGAGGAGTACCGCGCTATCCAGGAGCGGATCGACGAACTTCAGGGGGAGCTCTCGGAGACGCTCGGCGGGATCGACTCGGACGAGGACTTCATCGCGACGCTCCGGGGACTCGATGACTTCGAGGAATGAGACTGCCATGAGCTACGACCTCTCGGAACCCTTCGGCTTCGACGCGCTCGACGCGGTCCGTCCGGGATCGAACATCCTGGTGTCCGGGCCGGCCATGACCGGCAAGTCCGACCTCGCCTTCTCGATACTCGCAGAGGGGTCGCGGCGCGGCGAGGGCGCTATCGTCGTGACGACGAGCGACCCGGCCGAGGTCGTCATCGACGAGCTGGCGGACCGCGTCGACGGCCTCGAGGAGTCCCGCGTCGCAGTCGTCGACTGTCGCGGCGAGGGGGGGCGGAGCAGCGAACGCACTGCCGACGGCGGGTTCGTCTACCGCGTCTCCTCGCCGGGCGACATGACTGGCATCGGGATCGGGATCACGAAAGGGATCGAGACGCTCGCGAACAACGGCGTCCAGGAGGGTCGTTTCGTGCTCGATTCGCTCTCGACGATGCTGACCTACACGGACCGCAAGACCGTCTTCAAGTTCTGTCACGTCCTCTCGTCGCGGTTCGACTCCACCGGATACGTCGGCCTGTTCACCATCGACACCGGCGCCCACGACGACCAGACCATCCAGGTCCTCAAGCAGGCCTTCGACGGGATGGTCGAGATCCGCAACGAGGACGGGTCCCGCCAGGCCCGCGTCCTCGGCCTTGCGGGCGCCCCCTCGGACTGGCACGAGTTCTGACCGCGGCCCGCGTCCGTACCCGTCGACGTTCACCGGAGGCGAGGTCCTGCCTATTTCACGACCGCCGGCCGGCCTACGTCCGAGACGCCCGGCACCCGTGTTGACCTCATTGCCCACCTTATATTCCTTCCAGGTAACACTTTAGAGGTGCGGTCGAGCAGGGAATGGTATGGCGTCGACGGAGACGACCACCGCGATGCACGTTCCGAAGGTGTGTGCGTACATCACGCGCGGCGACGGCGAACTTCTCGTGTTCGACGGGCCCGGCCACGACGGGTTGCAGGTCCCCAAGGGAACTGTCGAACCCGGCGAGGACCCGCGGGAGGCACTCTTCCGGGAAGTCCTTGAGGAGAGCGGCCTGGGTGCGCTCAACTCGACGAGACACGTCGCGACGGACGTCTGGACGCGGCGACTGTCCCCGCACGAGCGGTACGTCAGGCACTTCTATCACGCCACGGTCTACGAGCCCCGTGACGGCTGGTCACACGTCGTCACAGGCGAGGGGGCGGAGGCGGGCCAGACGTTCGAGTTCCGGTGGGTCGACCCCGCCGACCTCGACGACGAGTTCGCGCTCGAACTCGACGACTACCTGTCCGCAGTGGTCGAGGAACCGACGGCCTGACCGGGGCAGTCGCCGCGGCGACGACCGTCTGACTGCGGTAGTCGACGGGGCGTCCCCCCGCGCAACCGCCGGGCGAGCGAGAGGCTTTAAAACCTGACGGCTATAGGTCGCGCCATGGCAAAGCGCGAGCAGGCGGGCGGTCCGGCGACGGACGGCCGCGCGACCTACGACTACGCGAGCGACGCCGTCGCCAGGCCGGGGCTGGTCGCAGACCTCGAGGAGCGGGTCGACGGCGAGGTGCGCTTCGACGACTACTCCCGCGAGCTGTACGCGACCGACGCGAGTATCTTCGAGGTGACGCCGGTCGGCGTCGTCTTCCCCCGGTCGACAGCCGACGTGGCGGCCGTCGTCTCTCACTGTGCCGAGCGGTCGATCCCGGTGCTCCCACGGGGCGGGGGCACCTCGCTGGCCGGCCAGGCCGTCAACGAGGCCGTCGTCCTCGATTTCACCAGGTACATGGACGGAGTCCTCCACGTGGACGCGAACGCGGAGCGGGTTCGCGCCCAACCGGGCGTCGTCCTCGGGGACCTGAACGCCGAACTCGCCGAACACGGACTGAAGTTCGCACCGGACCCCGCATGGGGCGACAAGTCTGCCCTCGGCGGTGCCATCGGGAACAACTCGACGGGCGCTCACTCGCTGCAGTACGGCAAGACCGACGCCTACCTCGAAGAGGCCGAGGTCGTCCTCGCCGACGGCACCGTCACTCGTTTCGGCGCTGTGACGCCGGCGGAGATCCGCGACCGCGCGGACCCGGACGGCGACCTCGAAGGGGTGATCTACGCCGAACTCGCGCGACTGGTCGACGAGGAACGGGAAACCGTCCTGAATGCGTTCCCCGAACTCAAGCGCAACGTCTCGGGGTACAACCTCGACGCGTTCGTCGCCGAGGCCGAAGCGGCGCTGACGGGCGAAGACCCGGCCGACCGGTATGCCGACTTCGTCGACGGCGAGACGGTCAACGTCGCGCGGCTCCTCGCGGGCAGCGAGGGGACGCTGGCCGTCGTCACGGAAGCATTGGTCTCGCTCGAACCCGTCCCGGAGACGAAAGGGCTGGCCCTGCTGGCCTACGAGTCGCTCCTCGACGCGCTTGCGGACGTCCCGCCGGTCCTCGAACACGACCCGGCAGCCGTCGAGGTGCTCGACGACGTCCTCCTCGACCTCGCCGCCGAGACCGAAGAGTTCGGCGACCTCGTCTCGTCGGTGCTCCCGGAGGGGACCGGATCGGTCCTGCTCGTGGAGTTCTACGCGGGGGACGACGAGGAGGGCCGAGGGAGGGTCGCGGACCTGCTGGCCGACCGCACCGACGACGTCGAACCCCTCGGGACCCCGAACGAGGACGCGCCCGAGCGGACGGCCGCGCCGGTTCGTGCCTTCCACGGGGACGAAGCCCACGACGAGGCCGAGCGGGCGCGCTTCTGGAAACTCCGCAAGAGCGGGATGCCCATCCTGCTCTCGCGGACGACCGACGCCAAGCACGTCTCCTTCATCGAGGACACCGCCATCCCGCCCGAACACCTCGCGGACTTCGTCGCCGACTTCCAGGAGGTGCTCGACGAGAACGACACCTACGCCTCCTTCTACGCTCACGCCGGACCCGGCTGTCTCCACATCCGCCCGCTGATCAACACCAAAGACCCGGTCGACGTCGAGCGCATGGAGGCCATCGCCGACGCCGTCACGGACCTGGTCGTCGACTACGAGGGCAGCGTCTCGGGCGAACACGGCGACGGGCGCGCCCGGACGCAGTGGAACGAGGAACTCTACGGTGCCGAAGTCTGGGAACTGTTTCAGGACCTCAAGGAGGCGTTCGACCCGGACTGGCTCCTCAACCCCGGACAGGTCGTCGGCGTCGACGGCGCGGCGGTCGAGCGCAGGGAGGCGCCGGAACGCGCCAGAACCGTGCAGTTGAGCGAGGACCTCCGCTTCGACCCGGAGTACGCCTTCGAGTCGGGCTTCGACCCGGCGTTGAACTGGGACAACGACAACGGCATGCAGGGGATGGTCGAACTCTGTCACGGCTGTGGCGGCTGTCGGGGGAGCCAGGACGTCACTGGCGGCGTCATGTGTCCCACCTATCGCGCGGCCGACGAGGAGATCACCGCGACGCGGGGCCGCGCGAACGCGCTCCGGCAGGCGATGAGCGGCGACCTCCCCGACGACCCGACCGACGACGAGTTCCTCTCGGAGGTGCTGGACCTGTGTATCGGCTGCAAGGGGTGTGCGAAAGACTGCCCGAGCGAGGTCGACATGGCGAAACTCAAGGCGGAAGTCGAACACGCCCACCACGAGCGCGAGGGGGCGAGTCTGCGCGAGCGCCTGTTCGCGAACGTCGACCGCGTGAGTGCGCTCGGGAGCGCCACCGCGCCGGTGTCGAACTGGGCCCAGCGTCTGCCGGGAGCGGGCTGGGTGACCGAGAAAGTCCTCGGGGTCGCCCGCGAGCGCACTCTCCCCGAGTTCCGACGTGAGTCGTTTGTCGACTGGTTCGCGGCCCGCGGCCCCCACGTGTCCGAGCGCGAGGCCGACCGCCGGGCGCTGGTCTTCCCCGACACATACACGAACTACAGCCATCCCGAGGCGGGCAAGGCCGCAGTTCGGGTCCTCGAAGCGGCGGGCGTCCACGTCCGGGTACCCGACGACGTGACAGCGAGCGGTCGAGCGGCCCACTCCAAGGGATTCCTCGACACGTCGCGCGAGCGCGCCCGCCGGAACGTCGACGCGCTGGCCCCCCGGGTCCGCGAGGGCTGGGACGTGGTCGTCGTCGAACCCTCCGACGCGGTGATGCTCCAGTCGGACTACCTCGACCTGCTCTCGGGCGCGGACGTCGCGGCGGTCGCCGACAGCACGTACGGCGTCTGCGAGTACCTCGACGCTCACCGTCTCGGCGACGCCATCGACTTCGAGGCGTCCGACGAGTCGCTGACCTACCACGGGCACTGCCACCAGAAGGCGACGAAGAAAGACCACCACGCGGTCGGGGTCCTCCGGCGGGCGGGCTACGAGGTCGACCCCCTCGACTCGGGCTGTTGTGGCATGGCCGGTTCCTTCGGGTACGAGGCCGAACACTACTCGATGAGCCGGGCCATCGCCTCGATACTGTTCGACCAGATCGACGAGAGCGACGGCGAGACGGTCGTGGCGCCCGGCGCGTCCTGCCGGAGTCAGATCGGCGACCGGGACAGCGAGGCAACGCCGCCGACACCGGTCGAACGCCTCGCCGACGCGCTGGCGGCGTAGCAACGGGCGGTCGGGGACAGACCGGACCACAGAGCGCCTATCCGGGGGATATTTTCGGCATTACCGGCCGAAAGCGGCACTCCCGACCCGCCAACTATATATACGGCCGTCTCCTCAGAACGGTTGCAATGGCGACCGGTACGGTTGACTTCTTCAACGACACTGGCGGTTACGGTTTCATCGATACCGAGGACTCCGAGGAAGACGTGTTCTTCCACATGGAGGATGTCGGCGGCCCCGATCTCGAAGAGGGCC
>JAZKRZ010000108.1:0-10650 GCA_036626395.1 Haloarculaceae archaeon | reverse complement strand
TCGCCTCGCATCCGGTGAACCGCTCGCTTCTTTCGGCGGATGTCCCGTGTAGGGCACGCTCGTATCAGAGGAGTGGCTCCCGGAGATATCCTCAAGTCGGACGTGTCGGATTACTCTGTGGCTTGTCGTTTCTGACGGTGTTCCAATCCACCTGTCAACCCCGCGAGAGCGACTATCCCGACCCAGAAGAGAATATACAGAGCGAATGGTGTCGGAACAGCAGACGGTGCACGAATTGAGCCCGCCAGCCACGAGCCAAATCCCGAAAGAAGCAAGAAGACAGCGACGACGATCGCGGGTGAGATGACCCTCTCACCGACGTAGAACAGGACCGGGACGAATCCGAGGAGAAACATTCCGAGAATGAGATACGCTCCGTTGAGCGGTTTGATACTGAACAGCTCCCACAGACTATCGAACCAGTGGTTCCAGAGAACAACTGCCACACCTGCGTGGACGAGTCCACCGACCAACCCGCCGACAATCGAAGCCCCCGTTAGGAGTGACCGCTCTGAATTTTCAGCCATATAACCTGTTTTCCAGGGACTCCGAGATAGGACTTGTGTCCGGTACATACGTTTGAGCACGTGTGGATCGTGAGAGAATTCCCGGCGGTACATCGGCACACCGACTGAACGACTGATTCACCGCGAGCGTGGTGAAAGCAATCGGATACCAAGGCTTCTCCCACGTGTCCCCGGTTCACCTTCGGCGTTCATCGGCGACGGCGACCCGTCCACGCAACTCCCCCGCCCGAGGGCACGAAAGCCACCACTCCAAGCACCACGCCCAGAAGCACGGCGACGACGCCGAAACCGGGGCCGTTCGCACTGGTCGACGCAGTCGTCGGCCGCGCCGGCGCGGTCCCGGTTCCGGTCGGCGTCGGGGTCACTGTCGGCGTCGTCGCCGGATCCGGTCCGGCGGTCGTCCCCGGCGTCGGCGTGATCACCAGCGGCCGGGTCGTCGTCGGGGTCCCGTCGTCGGTCGCCGGTTGCTCGACGACGAGACTCGTCGCGACGGACGCCTCGCCCACAGAGACCGGTCGGTCACCGTCGTCGAAGCGGCCGTCGCCATCGTCGTGATACGCGAGCAGCCGGACGCGAAAGTCCCGGCGCTGGTCGGCGAGGAACGACTCGTTCAACTCGACGGTGACGTTCCGGTGGGTGCCAGCGTCGAGCGCGCGCGTCCCCACGACGCGACTGCCGTCGATGGACGTGGCGACCACGAACCCCGAACGCGAGAGGTCGACGCGACGGACGGTGAGTCGCCCGTCCTGGAGGCGCTGAGAGCCGAACACACGCGCGAGGACGCGGTCGGCCCCGGCGTCCGTCCGACCGAGCACGAAGGACACCGCCGCCGCGGGGTTGCGGCGCGCCATCGAGGGATCGCTCTCGGAGTCGAACGTCCCGTCGCCGTCGTCGCGGTGGAGGACGGCCCAGAGCCGGCGGGGCCCCGACCAGTCCCGCCAGGCGCTCTCGTCGATGGCGACCGCGACGTTCGTCTGGAAACTCGACGCCGGGACGCTCGCGTGACCGACTGGTTCGCCCGGTCGACCGCCGTCGTCACGGCGGAGCACGACGAAACTCGGTCCGACCGCCGAGACCGTCTCGACGACGACCCGCCCGTCGCTGGTCGCCTGAGCGTCGACCGACACGTGGTCGCCGTGGGTCGCCCCCGCTGGGGCCTGACCACCGACCGCAGCGCTTCCCGGGACGCTCCCGCCGACGACCGGGGTGGAGAGGAGCGCGACGACACAGAGGGCGAGGGCGTAGCGGGGACGCATCGTTGTGTGAACGCCGCCGAACCGGTCGGCGAACCGGCCGACTGCGCCGTCTCGCGACGCTACGAGCGAGACACCGAAAACGGTTTGGGCTCCCCCGAAGCCCGGCGCGTCCGTCGCGACGAACAGTTCCGTCCGGGACCAGTATATTATACAAATAGTATTCAAGTGGTAAAAAATCGAAACTGTCAGTTATCGATGCGAGTCCGATGCGTGGCCGTTCCGGTGCCTGCAGGACGCTTCACTCCCGGTATCAGCGGTTTGAATCGAGTCGAAGTCACGACAAAGTCGGTGCTCACGAGTCCGGAGAACACGGTCTGATCCGGTATATATCGACTACAAAAAATATAATCGGATTCGATAGAAGTCGATCCGATCTGGTCCGGACGGGAAAGTCAAACGGCTGTTTCAGTCAAGAGTGGCATTAAGTGGACGGCGGGGACAGTTTCGTGTGCGGTCGGCGCGCCCTCCGCCCGGCGCTTGCCGTACCGCATACCCAAGTCCCGACCCGCGACAACCGCCCCGGACGTGACAGACCGCCGCTGTCGTCCGTCTCTGTGGTTGCTCTCCCCCGGGCAACCCTTTTCGTGCCCTCCAGGCCCCTGTTCCGTTGGTCGTCACCGCTGGCGTCGCTTCCGACCACCACGGACTCGAGGGCGGGGCCGTCCCGTGCCCTGCGGGAGCGATCCCGTCGACACCGGACGTCTGAGCGGCTGAGGAGAGTGACGCGGTGGGGTCGTTTCCCCAACAATTAAGAGCGCGACTGTCGAACGGACGCGTGTGACACCTGCCGGGACGACCGCGACCGGTCGGAACGTTCGCCCCGACACGGGCGTCGACAGCCGGCAGGCCGTTTTTCCGCGCTTTCGTAAACGGGCGGCCGAGTGACTCGCGACGCCTCATCGCGTCACCGACCCGGTCCAGCCCGCGAACTGACCCGACGTCACATCGAACCCACTCACCACCATGACCCGAACGTTCACCGGAACCTACCCGGCGATCGTCACGCCGTTCCACAAGGACGGCAGCATCGACTTCGAGGGCGTCCGCGAGGAGGTCCGCCGGCTCGAGGCCGCGGGCGTCGACGGCATCGTCGCCTGCGGTTCGACCGGCGAGAGCTCCACGCTCTCGCACGACGAACACATCGAGGTGATAGACGCCGTCGTCGACGAGGCCGACACGCCGGTCATCGGCGGCACCGGCTCCAACGCCACCCGCGAGGCGCTCTCGCTGTCCAAGCGCGCCGCCGACGCCGGCGTCGACGGCTTGCTTCTGGTCTCGTCGTACTACAACCTCCCCGAGGCCGAGGGCATCGAGCACTTCTACCAAACCATCGCCGACGAGGTGGACGTCCCCCAGGTCATCTACAACGTCCCCGGCCGCACGGCACGAAACATCCCCGTCGAGACGACCGTCGAGCTGGCGAGCCACGAGAACGTCGTCGGTTACAAGGCCGCCAGCGGCGACGTCGCCCAGATAAGCGAGGTCGTCGAGCGGACCCGCGACGAGGAGTTCACCGTCCTCTCGGGCGACGACCCCGTCACCATCCCCGCGATGAGCGTCGGGGGCCGAGGGGTTATCAGCGTCGCCGCCAACGTCGCTCCCACTCAGGTGTGCGAGATGGTCGACGCCGCCCTCGACGAGGACTACGCCCGGGCGCGCGAGGTCCACCACGAACTCGGCCCGCTCTTCCGGGGCCTGTTCGTCGAGACCAACCCCATTCCCGTCAAGGAGGCGGTCGAGATCCAGGGCCACCGCGAGGCCGTCCTCCGGCCGCCGCTGACGAAACTCTCCGCCGAGCACCGCGCCGACCTCGAGGCGGTGCTCGCCGACCTGGCGTAGCCCGGGAGACCGGAGTTTCGAGGCTCAGATCCCGAAAACCGGGATGAACCGGAAGGTGAGGTAGGCGCCGGCGGTCGCGATGACCGGCACGACGTTTTGCATCAGGACCACCCGGGCAGTCGTCGCGGGATTGAAAAGCGCCCCACCGGCGGGGACGTCCTCGGGGTCCTCCTCACCGATCGGTGGTAGTTCTTCGCCCTCCTCGTCGGCCGCGAGCGCGTTGACAGTCACCGACGGCGTCGCCTCGGATTCGGCAGAGACGACCTCCGGCACGGTTATCGGTCGCGTCGCACGGCCCCACCCAAGGCCGACGATGGACATCGTCGCAATGATGACGAAACTCGCTGGGATGCCCAGCGCCGAGAGGAAGACGACCAGCGTCGAACTCACCGACGCGACGACGATGGCCGCCGTCAGCGGGAGTTCCGTGATGTCGCTCCCCATCGTCTCCAGAGTGCGTCGCGCGATAGTGAACGCCCCGATGGCGACGGCGATCCCGCCGAAGATGATCGCCGGGTCCATCGCGAGTTCTCCGCTCCCGACCAGCGGCGCGACGGCGTTGGCGATGTTCGAGGTCCCCGAACTGAATGCCATGAGACAGCCGATCGCGACGACGGTGACGGTCCCGGCCAGTTCCCGGCGGTTGGTCGTCTCATGGACGCGGGGTATCGGCATCACCCCCGACCGGTCGACGATGAGTAGCGGGCCGGTGCTGCGCTCCATGGCGACGAAGCGGTTGAACCGCGCGTAGAAGTACCGGCCGATGACGAGCGAGACCCAGAAGCCGATGACCGGCGAGACGATCCACCAGACGACGATCTCGCCCATCACGGCGAGGTCCAGCACGTCACCGGCGAGCCCCAGACCCGCGATGGCGCCGACGGCCGTCATCGACGTCGAGGCGGGCACGCCGAAGACGTTCCCCACCAGCAGGGCGATCCCGATGAAAAAGAGGACGCCGATCGAGGATTCGAGCGTGAACACCCCGGGGTCGACGACCAGTTCGGTTCCGAGTTTCGTCACGACGTTCCGCCCGATAGTCCAGGCGCCAACGAAGAAGAACACGCCCATGAGCGCGGCGGCGGCCGTCTTCGAGATAGCGTCGGCGCCGACGGCCGGGCCGAACGCCGGCCCGGTCGTCGACCCGCCGATGTTGTACGCGACGAACATCGAGACGAGCACGCCCACGACGAGCAGGAGTTCGACCATCAGTCGTCTCCGTTCCCCGTCCGGCTCTCGGGTTCGTCTCCGTCGTCTTCCTCCCGGTCGTCCGGTTCCTGGTCGTCCCCCTCGTCGCCGTGTCTCCCGTCCTGGTCGGCGGCCTCTAGCTCCATCTCGTGTGTCTCCGCCGTGGTTTCGCCGATTCTCTCCTCGACCGCCTCGGTGACCGTGTCGTCGACGGTCTCCTCGACCGCCTCGGTGACAGTTTCCTCGACAGTCTCGCCCATCGTCTCCTCGACCGCATCGCTGACGGTGTCCTCGACAGTCTCGCCCATCGTCTCTTCGACCGCATCGCTGACGGTCTCGTCGACCTGCTGTTCGACGGTCTCACCGACGGTCTCGTCGACAGTCTCCTCGACCGTCTCCTTGACGGCCGTGGCCATCCAGTCGGGGTCGAACCGCGCCATCTTCCAGACGACGTGGATGATATACGAGACCAGAACGCCGAAACCGAAGGCCAGCCCGACGAGGTCGCCCACGACGACGATCAGCCCCACCGAGACCGCGATCAACAGCCCGTAGACGAGGTCGACGATCGAGTCGACCCGGTTCGGGTTCACGATTCCTCCCGCCCAGTACGGTACAGTTCGGTTACGGGAGTGGTACGCTGTCCACTGGAGAGGAGGAGACGCATGTCTGTCTCAACCGTGTAGCTCTCGGGTGAAGTAGCTTCCCAAAACACGTCCGGTCGGACGGCGCCCGGAGCCGCGTGGACGTTCCGACCTCCCACACGGGTCTGTTCACCGGAGCGGCGAGTCGCTTCGAGCGCTCGCTCGTCACGTTCGCTCGTCTCCGAGGCGCACGAGGGGCGAGAGGAGCATGAAGAACTATTGTATTTCTTCGAGTGGAGGACATATGGCAAAACACGTCGGCCTCGATTGGGCGTCGAATGGATGGTTCGGTGTCGTTCTCCGCGACAGCGGAACGTGGGAGACCGACCTCTTTCCGTCGATATGGAGCGTCTGGAAGTATCACAGCGATGCCTCACGTATCCTCATCGATATTCCCATCGGTCTCCCGAGTGACGAGAAGCGAGTCTGTGACGTGAAAGCGAAGGAGAAGTTAGACCGCCGTCAGCGAAGTGTCTTCTACACGCCGATTCGGAGAGCCGTCTATCAGCAGAATCTCGACGAGGCGAAGGAGACGAACGAGACCGAGGCCGACTTCAGCATCCAGAACCAGGCGTGGAGTCTCGTCCCGCGCATTCGAGAAGTCGACGAGTTTCTCGATATGTACCCCAGTGCTCGTGACCGACTGCGCGAGACGCATCCCGAGGTCTGTTTCTATGCCCTGAACGGACGAAACGCACTCGAAGACGGCAAGACAACGGAAGCGGGCATACGACGACGGAAAGCACTCCTCGCCGATGAGCACCCCGACGCGCTGGCTATCTACGAGGAGTCCGTCGACCGGTACACGACACCCAGCTATGCTCCGATGGTGAGTGGCGTCGACGATATTCTCGATGCGCTGGTCGCGGCAGTGACCGCTGGGCGTTCGTCGGACGAGTGCCTGACACTCCCCGAAGCCCCGCCAACCGATGAGCGCGACTTGCCGATGCAGATCGTCTATCCGTCCGATACCGAACAGACTCGGTTATCGACCCTGGAATCGCACGACTAGCCGGCGCTCGTCTTCGAGAGAAGCACGGGGCGAGGGGTCGTTTTCCGGAAGTGCTATCAGTACGTGTAGGGGAACCTTACCCCACACATCTCTGCTCCGGACGCAGTGCGCGGTCGGTTTCGCGACCGAATGTGCTTGCCTGATAGTGCGCGTCGGGCGGTGACTCCAGCCATCCAAAGGCCAGGTTCCCCGAGTGCGTTCGGCTATACACGAAGGCGTGCCGGCGGCGACCCGAGCCCTCCGGGTCGCGACTCGTGACCTGTGCTGTCGGTTTGCAGGACCACTGTAGTGCCGTGTGGCGATTACGTCGGCTCCGAATCGAAGTCCCAGAAGGCGGGTCGGGAGGGATTCGAACCTCGGTCGGACGTGTTCGCTACGCTGTGCGCGCCCTCCCTGGTCCGAATCCACTGACCGCTCCGCTCGTCACGTCTGTTCCTCGCAGGAGCGGGTCGGGAGGGATTCGAACCCTCGACCGCCTGGTTAAGAGCCAGGCGCTCTAAACCACTGAGCTACCGACCCTATCGGAACAGAGCGTCACCGGCACATAAGAATTTTGAACGACCGACGGCCACGCGCCGGCGTACCACGCCACCCGAACCGTCCGGGCCCGTCACTCCCCCCGGATCGGGAACGCGATAACGTCCTTGATGCTCTGGCTGTTGGTCGCGAGCATCGCCAGCCTGTCGATACCGACGCCGAGTCCGCCGGCGGGCGGCATCCCGTGGGCGAGCGCGTCGAGGAAGTCCTCGTCCATCTGGTGGGCCTCCTCGTCGCCGGCCTCCCGGCGGGTGACCTGCTCGGCGAAGTGCTCGCCCTGCGCGACGGGGTCGTTCAACTCGGTGTAGGCGTTCGCGAGTTCGAACCCCGCCGCGAACAGCTCGAAGCGCTCGATCCGGCCTTCCTTCTCGCGGTGGTCCTTGCACAGCGGCGTCGTCTCCTCGGGGTGGTCGACCACGAACGTGGGGTCGACGACCTCGTACTCGGCGACGTTCTCGAACAGTTCCATGATGCCCAGCCCCCGCGAGTACCCGCCGGGGAACTCCCCGCCGCGTTCCAGCGCGAGTTCGCGCAACTCCTCGTCGTCGTACTCGGTGACGTCGACCGAGTCGTCGCTGTACTCCTCGATGGCCTCCTCGGGAGTGATGCGCGGGAAGGGCGGCGAGAAGTCGATCTCGACCGGTTCGGTCAGCACCTCGTTTTCGTCGTCGGTGCGGACGTTGCCGTGCTCGTCCCTGCGGGGGTTGTCGTAGGTGACGACCAGGTCGCCCGTGGCTTCCTCGACGAGGTGGGCAACCATGTCCTCGGTGAGGGCCATCATGTCCGTGTAGTCGGCGTAGGCCTGGTAGAGTTCGAGCATGGTGAACTCGGGGTTGTGCGTGACGTCGATGTCCTCGTTACGGAAGACCGGCCCGACCTCGTAGACCTTCTCGAACCCGCCGACCAGCAGGCGCTTGAGATGGAGTTCGGTGGCGATCCGCAGGTACATCTCCTGGTCTTTCGCCTCGAGGTGGGTCTCGAAGGGCGTCGCGTCGGTCCCGCCGGCGACGTTCTGGAGGACGGGCGTCTCCGCCTCGATGAACCCCCGACCGTCGAGAAAGCGCCGGAGCTGGCGGGTCAGCAGATAGCGCGTCTCGACGGGGTCGCGCACCTCGTCCCACCAGAACTTGACCGCGCGGGTCTCGTACCTGTCGCCGAGGGCGGACTGGCTCGGCGGGTTGTGGTGTTTCAGCGCCTTCGTCAGGAACCGAAAGGAGTCGGCGTGCAGGGAGAGTTCGCCCGTGTTCGACCGGATCGCGGCGCCCTCGGCGCCGACCACGTCGATGAAGTCCAGTTCGTCGATGTGCCCGTAGCCGTCGGTGTCCTCGTCCAGGATGAGCTGGACGCTGCCTGACTCGTCTTCGATCTCGACGAAGGCGATCCCGCCCAGGTCGTTGATCCGGTGGACGCGCCCGGCGAGTCGGTGGGTGGTGTCGTCGTCGATCTCCTCGACGTCCTCGTACTCGGAGACGAACGCACCCACGGGGCCGGTCGGTCGGAACTCCGGCGGGTACGGGTCGACGCCGGCCTCGCGGAGGTTCGCGAGTTTCTCCAGACGGTCCGGCGCGAAGAAGTCCTCGGGGTCGAAGTCGGTCATTACCGGGCTTTCTGCAGTGTGGGATTAATCTCTGTCGCCTGCGGGCCGGGACGCGCCCGGCAGCGCTCCCCGCCCCCGTCTCTGTCCCACCCGCGCCCCGTCCGTTCGACTGACTGCGGGATGTCCGTTTCCACTGATAGGTGCGCGTCCGAACCACCTGACCCGACCGCTATCCGACGACCCCCCTGCTATCAGTTATCAATGCAATTATATATACTCGGAGCGCGTCTCTCCGGGTATGGCACGAAAGATCACCATATTCGAGCTGTACTTCGAGGGCGCCCAGTTCGGCCCGACGGTCGGCGACTCGCCCGAGAAAGACGACGAGTGGACGGACGCCGAGGAGTCCTACGAGGAATATGACGAAAAAGCGGCCGGGCGCTCGCGGGTTCGCCCCGCTCTCGCCGCGGTCGGTGCTGTCGCGGCCGTCTCGACGGTCGGTTACCTCGCGGCCCGGCGGTTCCGCGGTGGCGACGAGGACTACGAGTTCGACGAGTCCGAGCCCGTCGAGTTCGACGAGTCCGAGTACTCCGAAGAACCAGTGACAGAATGACATCCTCCGCGCCGTTCACGGCGCGGTTTCCTCCGTGGGAGTCTCAGCCGGTCTAAGATTCCCGACCAGAGCCCCGTATCGACGCGGTTGGTTGCTGTCGTCGACGGACCTCTGTGTTGCCGGTTCTCGGATCTCTGATGCTGTCTCTGTTCGTCCGGCACGTGATTTCGACCGACGAGTAGCGCCGGGTTCACAGTCCTTTTCACAGCGAATCGCACACCCACTAGCGAATGCGACGCCCACAGCCGGTCGTGCTGGCGGTGATCGTCAGCACCTTCTTCGTCGGGCTCGGCGGCGGCGTGGTCTTTCCCGTCCTGCCGAACCTCGGGTCCGTGCTGGGCATCTCGCCGTTTCTCGTGGGGCTCATCCTGAGCGCGAACCGCTTTACGCGCATCCTGGCGAACGCTCCGGCGGGGTCGCTCGTCGACCGCATCGGCACGCGGACGCCCTTCGTCGTCGGCCTGTTCGTCGAGGGGCTGGCCACGCTGGGGTACGTCGTCGCCATCGAGGCGCCCCTGCCCGAGATGTGGTTCATGCTGGCCCGGATCCTGTGGGGGGTCGGCAGCGCGCTCGTGTTCGCGACGGCCTACACCATCGCCGCCGACGTCAGCGACGGTACCTCACGGGGCACGAACATGGGTATCGTCCGTGCCGGGATCACGCTGGGCTTTCCCGCCGGGCTGGTGATGGGCGGTGTCGTCAGCGACGCCTATTCGGTGCTCGCGGCCTTCGCACTCGCGGCCCTCGCCGCGCTCCTGGCCAGCGTGCTGGCCTACTGGACCGTGCCGGAGACTCACGTCGAGGGCCACCGGACCGCGGTCAAACCATGGGAGGTCGACACGGCGCTCCCGACGCTCACCGCCGGGTTCGTCAACTTCGGGCTCTACTTCGCGTACCTGGGTGCCCTGTTCTCGACGCTCGTCCTCTTCGTCGACGCACGGAGCCTGGGTATCTGGGGGTACGGCCCCCAGGGGATGTCGGGTCTGCTGATGGCCGTGACCGTCCTCGCGGCGGCGACGTTCACGCTCGTCGGCGGGAAGGTCAGCGACGACCTCGGCGCGCGGGTGCCGACGCTTCTCGTCTTCCTCGTCGTCTCGTTCGCCGGGTTCGTCCTGCTGGCGCTGGCCTCGTCGCTGGTCGACCTCCTGGCGGCCTGCGTCTGTATCGGCGCCGGCCAGGGCGGGACGAACGGCCCGCTCATCGCCTTGCTCGCCGACATGACGCCCAACGAGCGGACCGGGCGGGCGATGGCGACCAACAACGTCTTCGGCGACCTCGGCGGGGGGCTCGGCCCGATGGTCTCGCTCCCCCTCGTCGAGTCGGTCGGGTTCGAGCCCGTCTACGCGGCGTGTGCGGTCGTCCCGCTCGTGGCCGGCGCCACGTTGCTGGGCGGCGTCTACTCCCAGACCGGCAGCGTCAACCCCCGAACGGCCGCCGTCGCCGACGACTGATAGTGATTATTGTAGATTATTTCCGGATTGCGCCGGTACCGGTGCC
>JAZKRZ010000107.1:0-10707 GCA_036626395.1 Haloarculaceae archaeon | reverse complement strand
AGTCTTTCGAGGCGTGCCTGAGTAAATGTCACACCGCCCCAGGTGATCTCTCCGTCCTGGTCGGCATCCGTGAGGCTCAAATTCGACGTTCCGAAGAGGCGGTCGTTCTCACAGTAGTGTTCCGGGTCGTTGGGTGCATAGTCTTCGTCGTCTTGATTGTACGTGAGACATGCCGTTCGGTTGGTCTCCGAACCAGCGGTATCGAGTCTACCGAGGTCGGGGCCGGAGTCGACTTGAGACCCGCTACACGGGTCGGTATTCCACGCGCTGAGCGTCGTGTTCCAGGTGGCCCCCGGGCAGGGACGGAGCGGGCGGTCCGCGTCGACCGTCAGCGTCGCCGTGTCGGTACGCCCGCGCTCACTGACGACCCGCACCGCGAGTGTGTACGTTCCGGACTCGAACGCCGTCCGGAAGTCGTCGGTGGCGCTTTCGCCGCTCGTCTCGCTTTCGGCGACTTCGCTGCCATTGACCGACCATTCGACTTTCATCAGGGGACTGTCGCCAGAATCCGCCGTCGCAGTGTAAGTCGTGTTCAGACCCGCGCCGACGTCGGTCGGCCCCGCCAACTCGACGCTCGGGCCCTCCACCGCGGCGGCCTGGATGTAGAGCGTGTCCGAACTCGTCTCTCCGTCGTCGTCAGTCACCGTGACCGTCGCCTCGTAGGTCCCGTTCGTCGCGACCCGGAACTCCGTCCGGGCACAGTCCGGGCAGTCGGGCTCGATATTGTTCCCGTCCGGTCGCTCGATCGACCACTCGTAGGACTCGATCGACCCGTCGGGGTCTCGCGACCCGCTCGCGTCGAGGTAGACCGTCGCGTTGACCGGGACTTCCTGGTCCAGTCCCGCATCCGGGAGCGGCGCCTCGTTGTCCCCGTCTTCGCCGTCCGCGGCGTCGTCGCTCGCGGCGCTCGTCGCGTCGGCGCTCCCGATCGCGACGGGTGCGCCCCCCAGCGCACCTGCGATCACGAGAGTGGCGCCCAGAATCGCTCCCCAGTGGCCCGTGGCTTGCATCCGACTGTGGAGGCGTGGTCCCCCCTCGTTGAAAAACTTTAGTGCCCGAAATGAGTCTGGAGTGATAATTTTCGAGTCGGTTCAGTTGCTCCAACAGGTGGGTTGGGAACCCAGATGCTACTGTCGGACGCAAGGACGTGGTCGGACTCGTCCACGTTGGGGGGCGTGACGTCTCGACGGTCCCGACACGGTTACCGAACGGATGCGTTGCCCGTATCCGGCAGTATCGAACGTCGGGGCGGCCGTTCGCAACCGTCTTTGCGGGCCTGTCCGTAGACGGGGCCGTGACACAGTGGGTCGAGAACCCGGAGGGTGGGCGGGACCGCGGACCGGTCGCGGCCGTCCGCGCCTGGGGCGAGGTACTCGTCCGCCCGCGGCGACTCTTCCGGTCGGCGGTCGCACCGGCCGACCAGGCCCCCGGACTCGCCTTCGCCGCGTCCGTCGTCCTCGTCGAGGAACTCTCCCGGGTGCTGACCGGGACCGCCGCCTATCCCGTGCTCGGGAACCGACCGACCGCGTCGGTCGTCTTCTGGCTGGCCATCGCCACCGTCCTGGTCGCGCCCGCCGGGTTGCACCTCGTCGCTGCCCTCCAGACCGTCGTCCTGATCCCCTTCACCGAGGAGCGGGCTGGCGTCAGCGAGACGGTCCAGGTGCTCGCTTACGCGGGCGCGCCGTGCGTCTTCGCCGGACTCCCGTCTCCGGAGGTGCGTCTCGTCGCGGCCGCGTACGGCGCGGTGTTGCTCGTCGTGGGGATGAGCGAGGTCCACGACCTCCCGGTCCCGGCGGCCGCGGCGCTCAGTGCGCTGCCCTCGACGCTCGTCTTCGGGTACGCCTTCCGGGGATTCACGTCGTTCACCGCGGTGAGCGGAATCACCTGGTCCAACCTCGTGGCTGTGGTGTGACCGCTGTCCGGGATGCGCCTGGGCCGATTCGGACGCCTGTCCGGGTAGTGTCGGACGACTTAAGCACGGGCCGGACTCACTCCCGGTATGCTCACGCTCGACCTGGAGCGGTTCATGTTCGAACTCAAGGACGGCACGCTCAAACACGTCGGCGCCTCGAACAAGACGGCGACGGCGAAACTCTACGACGTCGAGGGTGTCGAGGTCAGGGAGTTCGGGGACGAACGGGTGAAACTGGCCTTCACCGACGAGGACGGCAACGAGGTGGAAGTGGCGCTGTTCCCCGAGGAGGCACGGGAGGTCGCCCGCGGGGTCGAACTGCTGGAAGACGAGAGCCGCGTTTTCGAGTAACCGGTCGTCCGTGGAGCGGGCGTCGGTACCGAGGGCGTTTCGACAACCGTTTTAGGGACGGGGCGTAATCTCGCCCCAATGGGTTCGTGTATCATCTGCGGCACGTCTACCGACGGTCGCATCTGTGACCTCCACGAGGAGGATGTCGTCTTCGAATTCCGCGGGAACCGACCCGACCAGTTGACTGTCGACCGGTTCTACCGCGGTACCGTCGACGGCTACGCCGAGTTCGGCGTCTTCGTCGACATCGGCGACAGCGTGACGGGCCTCCTTCACCGGAGCGAACTGGACCAGCGTCTCGAGAGTCTCGACTGGGACGCCGGCGACACCGTCTTCGTCCAGGTGACGAACGTGCGGGACAACGGCAACGTCGACCTCACGTGGTCGATACGCCAGTCGGAGTCCGAGTTCCGTGGCACGCTGGTCGACGACCCCGAGAAGGGAGCTCCCTTCGTCAAGAGCGAGGAGGAGTCGAGCGACGACGCGGAGGGTTCCGGGGGTGGGTCCGAGAGCGGCGGCGACGATGCGGTGGACCCTCGGAACGCGCCGGCGGCGACTGAGTCGCCGGCGAGTGAGGCGCGAGTCACGGGCGACGACACGGACGCGTCGAGTGGCGCGGGCGACGAGACGGCGACGGGTGCCGACGAGGCGTCGGGCGGTGAGGTCGAGTCACGGAGCGGATCCGTGGCCGGCGGGTCCGACGACGATGGGGGCGCCGCTGCCACGGCGGGCCCAGGAGGTTCTGCGGCCGACGCGGCTGGCACCGAGAGCGCTACGACGGCCGCGTCCGGCGCCGGGACCGGGGCAGTCGAAGTCGAGGAACCGGAGCAGGTCACCGTCGACTCGCTGGCCGACCGCGTCGGCGAGTCGGTCAGGATCGAGGGCGTCGTCGAGACAGCCCGCCAGACGAGCGGCCCGACGGTCTTCGAGGTCCGCGACGAGACGGGTGCCGTCGAATGTGCGGCCTTCGAGGCGGCTGGCGTCCGTGCCTACCCCGAGATCGGCGTCGACGACGTCGTCAGACTCGAGGGCGAGGTGCGCGAGCGTCGCAACGAGATCCAGGTCGAGACCGAGGCGCTGGTCGTCCTCGAGGAGGAAGAGCGCGAGGCGGTCCAGGAGCGACTCGACGCGGCGATCCGCGAACGGGCCGACCCCGGGAGTGTCGACCCGCTCGTCGACGACGTGGCGGTCACCGCGCTGACCGACGGCTTGCGCGAGGCGGCGACGGCCGTCCGGCGTGCGGTCCTGGAGGAGCGACCGGTCGTCGTCAGGCACACCGCCACGGCCGACGGCTACGTCGCCGGCGTGGCCCTGGAGCGGGCGACACTCCCGCTCGTGCGCGACCACCACGAGCAACACGACGCGGTCTATCACTACTTCGACCGCCGGCCGCTCGAAGAGGGCGTCTACGACATGGACGACGCGACGCGGGACGTCACGAACATGCTCGACGCCCGCGAGCGCCACGGGGAGAAACTCCCGCTGTTCGTCTTCGTCGCCGTCGGCGCGACCCGCGACTCGCTCGACGGCTTCGAACTGCTCGACCTGTACGACGCCGGTCGCGTCGTAATCGACGACGTCGCGGTCGACCCCGAGATCCCCGAGGCGGTCGACGCTCTGGTCGCACCCGACGCCGAACACGCCGCCCGGACGACGGCCACGACGCTCGCGGCGAACGTCGCCGCCCACGTCAACGACGAGGTCCGCGCGGACCTGGGCCACCTCCCGGCGGTCAGTTTCTGGGAGGACCCCCCCGAGGCCTACGTCGAGGCCGCCGCGGACGCGGGCTACGACGAAGACGCCACGCGCGAGGTCCGCGAGGCCGTGGCACTGGAGGCGTTCTACCAGTCCTACGAGGACAAACGCGAACTCGTGACCGACCTCCTCTTCGGCGACGGCGACGGCCCCGGCGGTCTCGCCGGCCACATCAGCGAGCAGTTCCGCGAGAAACTCGCCGCCGAGGTAGAGACCGCCGACGCGAACCTCGACCACCAGACGCTGGACGAGACGACCATCGCGGTCCTCGATTCGGACGCGTTCACGCACCGCTACGAGTTCCCGCCGACCTCCCTGCTCCTCGACGAACTCCACCGTCGCCACCGCGACGAGGTCGACGCGGTCGTGGGCGTCTCCGACGACGAACTCCACGTCCGGACCGACGCGCCGCTCGACGTCCGCGACGTCGCCGACCGGGCCCGCGAGTGGGTCCCCAACGCCGGCATCGCGGCGACGAACGCCCGGGACGGCAAACTCGAGTACGTCGCCGGCGAGCGCTCGGCGGTGCTCGACGCCGTCGTCGACGTCGTCGCCGACGAACTGGCCTGACCCACCCCAGTCCCTCTTCGGCTCCGCTCGGCTCCGACGCTGGCCAGTTCCAGGAACCACGACGGCGAACTCTCCGCGATCGCATTTTTGTCCGTCGGGCGCGACCGTCCCGACATGAGCGACACGGAACCCTCCCGGAGTCTGACGTTCGTCGCAGCCGGCACGGTCGACCCCGAGCGACACGACCACGGACGGCGAACCTTCCGGCAGTATCGACTGGCCCACGACACCGCTGCCGAGATGCTGGGCGCGAGCCTGTACGAACTCGACCCCGGACACCGAACGTGGCCCGCCCACTATCACACCGGCAACGAGGAAGCGCTCTACGTCCTCGAGGGCGAACTGACGATGTGGCACGGTCCCCTCGCCGACCCGGAGGGTGTGCCCCTCACGCCCGGCGACTACGTCGCACTCCCGACCGGACCCGACCACGCACACGAGGTCGAGGCCAGGGGTGACGAACGGGCTCGCTTTCTCGTCGTCTCGACGATGCGAGAGCCCGATTTCACGGTGCTCGACGGGGCCCGCGAGGGCGAGCGCAAGGCACACCTGATCGCGGGCGACCCGCCCGGCGAGTACGAGGGACGATACGTCTCGAAGACGCTGGACTTCGACGCCGACGTCGACTACTGGGGCGAGACAACGAGCGGGGAGAGCGGCGCCGGAACCGACAGCGACGAGGCGAACAGTGGCGATGGCGAAGACGGGTCCGCCAACGACGAGGGGCCCGTGGGAGCAGGCGGGGGAGTCGGCGACCACGTCGTCTCGGCGGGGGCGCTCGACTGGGACGAGTACGACCCGCCGCGCGAGGGACACCGCTTTCGCCGGAAGCAGCTCGGCGCGGCCGCCGGTGGCGCGGAACTCGGCGCGAGCCTCTACGAGGTGCCTCCCGGCAAACGGACGTGGCTCCCCCACTACCACACCGGCAACGAGGAAGCCGTCTACGTGCTCGCGGGGGAGGGGACGGTCACACTGGGTGTCGACAGAGCCGAGTTCGCCCTCTGCCCGGGCGATTACGTCGCGCTCCCGACCGGTGAGGCGGGATACCACGACGTCGTGGCCGGCGAGGACCCGCTCCGATATCTGATGTTCTCGACGATGCGCGACCCGGACGTCACAGTGTACCCCGACGACGACAAAGTGGGGCTGTACGCCGGGTCGGCACCCGGTGGCGACGCCGACGCCCGGACGCTCTCGACGTATCTCGACAGAGACGCCGACGTCGACTACTGGTCTGACTGAGCAGTTCGTCGCCGGGTCGAGTCGGACTGGCGATTCCTTTCGCCGGCCGCGTCCTCGAACTCGGCGGAGCGACACGCTTATTCACGCCAGGACACGAGTTGTGGCAACCGCGATGAGTACCGAGACGCCCGAAAAGCGCCGCGAGACCGACGAACCGGAGGCCTACCTGCAGGCCTGCGAGGAACTCGTCGAGCGCATCCTGGCCGGCGACGTCGAGAGCGACGAGGTCGAGCAGGCGAAAAAGGAGGTCTGCGGGAAGTACTCCTCGCCGAAGGTCCCCCGCAATTCGGCCCTCATCGACTTCGGGCCGGAGGACCGCCGGGAGGAACTCGAGGCGGTGCTCCAGCGCAAACCAGTTCGGACGGCCTCGGGCGTCTCGCCGGTCGCGATCATGACCTCGCCACACCGGTGTCCCCACGGGAAGTGTCTCTACTGCCCCGGGGGTCCGGATTCGGAGTTCTCCAGCGCCCAGTCGTACACCGGGCACGAACCCGCCGCCGCACGTGGCGTCCAGAACGACTACGACCCCTACGGACAGGTACGCCTGCGCCTCGAGCAGTTGCGCCAGATCGGTCACCCAGTCGACAAGGTCGAACTCATCCTGATGGGCGGGACGATGACCGCCCGGAGCCACGACTACCAGGAGTGGTTCGTCAAGCGCGCGCTCCAGGCGATGAACGAGTACGACCCCACCGGCGAGCCCACTCCCGCCGAGGACGAGAGCTTCGCACAGGACCCCGACGAGCGGGCGTTCCGCTACGTCGAGGACGTCGTCGCCGAGAACGAGACTGCGGACGTCCGCAACGTCGCGACTACCTTCGAGACCAAACCCGACTGGTGTGACCCCGAACAGATAGACCGGATGCTCGACCTGGGCGCGACGAAAGTCGAGGTGGGCGTCCAGACGACCTTCGAGCGCATCAACCGGGAGATGCACCGCGGCCACGGCACGCAGGACGCCATCGACGCCAACCGGCGCCTGCGGGACGCGGGGTTCAAGGTCGGGTTCCACATGATGCCCGGCCAGCCCGGCATGTCCAGGGAAATGTGTCTGGAGGACTTCCGGCGGATCTTCGAGCGAGCGGAGTGGCGGCCGGACTTCCTCAAGATCTACCCGACGCTCGTCGTCGAGGGGACCGCGGTGTACGACCGGTGGCACCGCGACGAGTTCGACCCGCTCGACAACGAGCAGGCCGCCGAACTCGTCGCCGAGATCAAGTCGATGATCCCCGAGTACACTCGCCTCCAGCGCGTCCAGCGGGACATCCCCGCCGACTTCATCGAGGGCGGCGTCTGGAAGTCCAACCTGCGACAGCTGGCCCGAAAGCGCATGGCCGAGCACGGCTGGACCTGCGACTGCATCCGCTGTCGCGAGGTGGGGCACAGCGACGCCGAACCCGGCGAGGTCACGCTCGACACCCGGACCTACGAGGTCGCCGGCGGCACCGAACACTTCGCCAGTTTCGAGGACCGCGAGCAGGACCTGCTCGTGGGTTTCTGTCGCCTGCGGTTCCCCGACGAACCGGTACGGCGGGAACTCGCCGACGCCGCGGTCGTCCGGGAACTCCACGTCTACGGCTCCGAGGTCGGCGTCGGCGACGACGCTGGGGAAGACGGCCACCAGCACCGGGGATACGGCCGCCGGCTGGTCGAGCACGCCGAGGAACTCGCCGCCGCGGCCGGCTACGGGAAACTCGCCGTCCTCTCGGGGATCGGCGTCCGCCAGTACTACCGCGAGAAACTCGGCTACCGCCAGGACGGCCCCTACGTCTCCAAGCGTCTCTGAGAGGTGCGGATCCGGGACCGGTCGTTCCGTTACCCGCGGATCGATTCTCGATGGGGGTCCGACAGGAGGTGCTGTACACGCCCATCCGGCGGGGCCAGATGCTCTCAACCGATCTACCCACTCGCGCCCCGTTTCGACCGGTTTCGCCCGGGGGTATCCCGTGCTTCAGTCCTCCGCGTAGTTACCGTAGTCGACCCCGACCCAGTAGAGTTGTCCGTCGTAGCGGACGACGAACGAGCCAGAGTACTCCGTCTCCTCGACGGCCCGCCGGTCGCGGAAGCGCTCGACCAGCGACGCGAACCCCTCGTTGTCGTCGTTCTCGGCGTAGAAGGTGTCGTTACGTGCTTCCTCGACGACGCCCCGTTCGGCCTCGGAGAGCCCCGAGAGCGTGAACGCGTAGCGGTCGCGCAACTGGCCGGCGTACGCGTCCGGGCTGTCGGCGACGAGGGTCGCCTCGTACCGGTAGACCATCAGCGTCGTCGACTCGACGCTGACGTCGACGGGATACACCTCGCCCTCGTAGCGGACCGCGTCGACGGTCGGTCCCTCGACCAGCGCGGACGTCTCGCCCTCGCTCTCCGTGTACGTGCGACCGACGCCAAAGTCGTACCCCTCCTGGAGTCGTTCCTCCGGGAGGTCGGTGCGCTCCAGTGCGTCGGCGAGAAGTCGGCGGTCGACCGCCGGCAGGTCAGCGTAGTCGACCACCTCGCCGTCGACCGAACTCGCGTTGTAGTCGATCCGGACGGACACGTCGTAGCCCGGTTCGGTCCCCGTCTCGGTGTAGTTCACGGCGTAGAATCGCCCCTCGTGGCGGAACGGCAACTGCTCGGTGACTGGCGGTCGCCGGTCGACTACGGTGGCGGTGCCGTTCTCGACGGCACGACGGACGACCGCGTCGTCGGGTCCGTCCGGGAGTTCGACACTCGCCTCCCGGGCGAGTTCGGCGTCGTCGACGGGTTCCATCGAGAGCGACCCGGCGGCCGAACAGCCGGCCGTGACCGCCAGCAGAGCGACGAGCGCGAAACCAGCGACGAGTCTCGTGTTCATACACTCAGTTCGACGGTCCCCCATGACCGTCTTGTGGTCGGTAAAACCGCGGTTTGTGCGACGGAGTGACAGCCCCTCGTCGAGGGGGGTCGCCCCTCCAGCGTCGATGACCGGTCATACTGTCGGACACAAGTTCGTGAACGGGGGATCCGCTGTTCGGGGATGAACCGTCACAGAAACCCCGAAACAGTCATTGTACGGTGGCATTGCGTGTGTCCGACAGTATCAGGCCTCCGGCGGTGGCGTCTCTTCGGGCTGGGTGACGGAGTCGTCATCGGTGACGAACGCGCCGTAGTCGATCTCGACCCAGTAGAGGTCCCCGTCGTAGCGGACGACGAACGAGCCGCCGTATTCGTCCCCTGTCACGGCCCGTCGCGACTGGAAGCGCTCGACGAGGGCGGCGAACGCCTCGTCTTCGGTGCTGTCGGCGTAGTAAGTGCTGTTCAGCGCCTCCTCGACGACCGTCCGTTCGGCGTCGGAGAGGTCCGCGAGCGCGAACCCGTACTCCGAACGGAGCTGGCTGCCGTAGGCCTCGGGGCTCTCTGCGACGACCCTCGCCTCGTAGCGGTAGCGCTTCAGTTCGATGCGCTCCGGTTCGTCGACGCGGACCGGGTAGGTCTCGCCCCGGTAACGGACGGCGTCGTAGCGCTGGTCGGGCACGAGGACCGACGACGCGGCTTCCGCCTCGCTGTAGGTGACGCCGATCCCGAGGTCGTAGCCGGGTTCACGGCCCTCGCGCGGGCGGTCCAGCGGGGGACGGAGACGGCGCCTGTCGACCGCCGGGAGGTCCGCGTAGTCGATCCCCTCGCCGTCGACCGAACTCGCGTTGTAGTCGACCTCGATCCCGGCCCTGTACCCGGGGGTCGTCCCGACGACGGTCCGTGAGAGGTTGTAGAATCGCCCCTCGTGACGGAACGGGAGGCCCGTCTCGACGGGCGGTCGTTGTCCGACTGTCGTCCCGGAGCCGCTCTCGATGGCTCGTTCGACGACGCTCGCGTCACGCGTCGGCGGGAGGTCGTCCGATTGCGGGACCTCGCGGCTCGCTTCCTGTGCCAGTCCGGCGTCGTCGACCGGCCGCATCGACACCGACCCGCTGGGGTGGGCACAGCCTGCCAGCGCCAGCAGGACCGCCAGGAAGGCGACCGCGACGGACAGACGGCGTTCCATACCCGGCGTTCACGACAGTCGCATGAATGTCTTGCGCCCGACATGCCGGCGGCAGTCGGACAGTATCGTTTTACCCCCCCGCGGCGAACTGACCTCATGGCGCGCCAGCTTGGGGTGGGGCTCTGGATGCTCGACCTCGGCGTGGTTCCGCCGTTCGCGGCCAACGGCTACCTGGTCGACGACGGCGAACTGACCCTCGTCGACACCGGCCTCCCGTACAACCGACCCCGCCTGCGCGCACAGCTCGGGGAGACGGGCCACGCGGTCGCCGACCTGGACCGCGTACTCGTGACCCACTTCGACCTCGAACACTCCGGTGGTCTGGGGCGGCTGGTCCCCGCGTTCGACGGTCCGACGTATCTCGGTGCCCGCGACCTGGATATCGCCACTGGCGGGCCGCCGCCGAACCCCAGACATCACAAGAGCGTCTACCAGCGACTGCTGCGCCGTCTCGTCGGTCTCCCGGACGAGATGACGGTTCAGGCGGTCGAGGACGGCGACGAGATCGGCCAGTTCACCGCCTACCACACACCGGGGCACACGCCGGGGCACACGGTCTACGTCCACCAGGGGGTCGACGCGGCCTTCCTCGGCGACCTCGTCTGGGAGGAAAACGGCAAGCTGACCCCGCCGTTCTGGCTCGACTCCTACGACATGCGCGGCGTCCGCGAGAGCATCCGTGCGTTCGTCGAGCGCGTCCCCCCCTTCGAGGTAGCGGCCGTCGCCCACGGCGTCCCACTCCTCGAAGACGGTCGAAAGGCGTTGCTGGACTGTTCGGCCCGGCTCTGATACTGTCGGATACGAGTACGTGAACACGCTTGCCAGGACCACGCTATCGAAACGCCCGTTCCCGGTCGAACGAGCCACCGACGGTGGC